>NZ_JBHSBQ010000104.1:0-12673 GCF_042650665.1 Microvirga sp. GCM10011540
TCAGCTCCGTACCGTCGACGATGATGCGCCCCTTCTGGTGCTCCTCGAGACGGTTGATGCAGCGGATCATGGTGGATTTTCCGGAGCCGGAGGGCCCGCAGATCACGATGCGCTCGCCACGCCGGACATTCAGGTTGATGTCCCGCAGCGCGTGGAACTCGCCGTACCACTTGTTGACGCCCATCATGCGAACGGCGGGCTCGGTCCGCGGATCGATGGTTAGGGAGGACTGGATCTTTTTTACCGCCGACATCGGTTCATCCCCTTGACGCTATGACCTGGCCTCGATCGCCACTCGCTGCTCAAGCCAGCGCGAGTACCGCGAGATGGCGAAGCAAATCAGAAAGTAGATCACGGCGACGAACAGGTAGGTTTCCTTATAGGGAGCCGGCCAAGCTGGGTCGGTGGCAGCGGCCCGACCTGAACTCAGCAGGTCGAACAAGCCTACGACCAAGACGAGGCTCGTGTTCTTGACCATGACGATGACTGTGTTGGTCAATGGCGGAATCACCTTGCGGATCGCCTGAGGCAGGATGATGAGGCGGGTCGTGGCAAGCCAACCCAGTCCGAGCGACTGGGCCGCCTCGCGCTGGCCCGGAGGGAGGGCTTGGAGGCCGCCACGGAGGACCTCGGCGATGTACGCAGCCGAGAAGATCGTCAGCGCCACGAGGGCTCGCACGAACTTGTCGATCGTCATACCATCGGGAAGCATGATTGGCAGAACAACTGATGCGATGAACAGGAGGCTCAGGAGCGGTAGTCCCCGGATCACCTCGATGATGCCTACGCTCATCAGGTGGATGCCCTTCAGGCTGGACTGTCGTCCCAGTGCTAAGGCAACGGCGAGCGGAAAAGCCGCGCCCAGCGATATCACCGTAAGAAGGATCGTGATGGGCAGGCCGCCCCAGGACGATGTCGGAACCTCCGAGAGGCCGAGGACGCCGCCGGCCATGAGGATGATGGCTGCCGTTAGGCCGGCGAGCCAGAGAACCAGCGTCTTTCGAGTCCAATGGGTAGGCGGCAAGGACCAGAGAACGAGGCCGAAGAAGATCAGGACCACGCAGGCAGGGCGCCACTGCTCGCCCGGGGGATAGATCCCGAACAGGATGAAGCGGTATTTTTCCCGCAGGAACGCCCAGCAGGCCCCCGCATCCTGGCAGGCGGAACCATCGCCCTGCCAGACCCCGTTCACCACGGCCCAGGACAGGAGCTTCGGGACGATTGCGATCAGCATTGCCCCGGTCGCAACCGTCACAAAGACACTGAGCAGGTCACCGAGAAAGACATGGGCGAGCGAGCGCCGCCGGCGTGGTGGCGACGGCTGGGCTGCCGTGGCGTCCAGTCGGACGAAGGCTTCCGTGGGAGAGGCAATCGTGGTCATCGTTGCACCAAGGCAACCTTGCGGTTGTACCAATTCATGAGGAGGGAGATTGCGGCGCTAACCGTGAGGAAGACGGCCATCAGGATCAGGACACCCTCGATCGCTTGGCCCGTCTGGTTGATCGTGGTTGCGACCACGTAGGATATGTCTGGGTAGCCCACCACAAGCGCCAGTGTCGTGTTCTTGACGATGTTGAAGTACTGGCTGGTCATTGGAGGAATGATCACCCGCAACGCCTGCGGGATGACCACCAAGCGCAGGGATTGACGTTCGCTCAGACCGAGCGAGCGTCCGGCCTCCCATTGGCCCCTGCCGACGGCATCGATGCCGCCCCGGATGATCTCGCCGATGAAGCATGACGAGTAGAGGATCATGCCGAACACCAGGCTGGCGAACTCCGGCGTCAGGGTCGTTCCGCCGATGAAGCCAAACCCTTGCAGCCGGGGTGTGTCGATCGACACAGACCAGAAGCCGGCACCCCAAATTCCCCCAAGGAAGGCCACGACGACCGCTGTCGTAATCGATCCGTACCAGAACCTGCGACCTGTCCTGACCCGTTCCCTGCGGCCGATCAACGTCGCGACGATGATTGCGGCGATGCCACCCAGGAGAAGCACCCAAAGCAGAGCCGCATTTCCATCCACCTGGAGCGACGGCACGAACAGGCCGCGCACGGACAGGAAGGTGCCGGGAAATGGACTGAGTGCCCGGCGCACGTTCGGCAGCCCCACGGTCACGAGGGCGTACCAAAACAGGAGCTGCACCACGAGCGGCGTGTTCCTCATCGTCTCGACAAAGACTGTCGCGATGCCGAAGGCCAAGGGGTGGTGCGAACGACGCGCCAAGCCGACGAACAGCCCGAGGATAGTTGAGCCCACGATGATGAGTCCCGCGATGAACAGCGTGTTCACGAGACCGACCGCGAAGGCGCGCGCGAAGGTGTCGCTTGGCGCGTATGCGATCAGGCTCTCCGAGATCGGGAAGCGGGCGACGCGACCGAGAAAGTCGAACCCGACGGCGATCCCGCGCTCGGCAAGGTTTTCCGCCGCGTTGGCCGCAAGCCACAGGGCGAGCAGTCCGGCCAGCCCCAGGACCGCGACCTGGATGGTCGCGGCCCGGAGCCTGGCATCATACCAGAGACGTGCCATGACAGGCACCTTCGATCAGTTGAAGACCAGGGGGAACATCAACCCGCCGTCCCGGTACAGGCGGTTGGGACCGCGCTCGAGCTTGAGCGGGCTGTCCTTGCCGACGTTCCGGTCAAAGATCTCGGCATAGTTCCCGAGCTGCTTGACGATGTTGTAGGCAAAGCGTTCGTCGAGCCCGAGCGCTTTGCCGTTACCGGCTTCGACGCCGAGGAAACGCCGCACGATCGGGTCCTCCGACTCGAGCCTGGCGTCGATGTTGGCCTGCGTGATCCCGAGCTGCTCGGCCATGATCAGGGCTTGAATAGACCACTTTACGATGTCGAACCAGCGGTCATCCCCATGGCGCACCGCAGGCGTGAGCGCCTCCATCTTGTCGTTGGCCGGGATGATGACATACTCGTCAGGGTTCTTGGCCTGCGTCGCGCGGACCGAGGCAAGTGCCGACGCATCCGTGATCAACGCGTCGCAACGCCCGGAGAAGAAGGCTTGGCGAGTGGACGAAACCGTGTCGAAGACCACAGGCTTGAGATCGAGGGCATGGGTCTTGGACATGTCCGCGACCGTTACCTCCGTCGTCGAGCCGGTCTGCACGCAGACGGTCGCACCTTTCATCTCCTTGGCGCTCGTTACCCCAAGGTCTTTCCTGAGCATCACGCCAGGATACTCATAGTAGTTCGGGACGGTGAAGTTCACCCCGTTCGCGTCCCGTTGGAGGGTCCAGGTGGTCGTGCGGGGCAGCACGTCCACCTCTCCGGTCTGAAGGGCGGTCAGGCGCTGCTGGCCCGTGAGCGGCACGAAGCGTGCTTTGTCCTTGTCGCCGAAGATCGCAACGGCAATGGCGCGGCAGGTGTCGACATCGAGACCCCGCCAATAGCCGTTTTGGTCGGGAGCCCCAAAGCCGGGGGTGCCCTGGCTTGCTCCGCAGCTTACGTAGCCGCGCTGCTTGACGGCCTCAACGGTCTCCTGGGCGGATGCCGGGGTTGTGATGATCGCCCCCGTCAGGATGGCTCCGAGGACTGGGATGGTGAGAGTATGCTTGATCGATGACATTGTTATTCCCTCTGTTTTTGATTGGAAATGTCAGGCGACCTTCGCGGCGGGCTCTTGGTCGAGCTTGGCGAAGAGGTTGGTGAGATCGGCCCAGAGATCGTCCGGGTCCTCAAGGCCGATGCTGATCCGAAGGACAGTGCCCTCGGAAACCCACGGGTTCACGGTGCGGTCACCCGTGATCGCCATCGGGGCGATCAGGCTGCGCGTACCGCCCCACGACGCACCGATGGCGAAGATGCGCAGCGCCGTGAGGGCCGGGCCAAGATTCTCCTCGCAACCGGGCTTCAGGACGACGCTGAACACGGCGCTGGATCCCTTGAAGTCGCGCATCCAGAACGCATGGCCAGGACATGATGGCAATGCCGGGTGCAGGACGCGGTCGATGACCGGATGCTTCTCAAGACGGCGGGCGAAGTCCTCCGAAATGCGTCCCATGTGAGCCAAGCGCACGCCCATGGTCTCGATGCCCCGCAGGGCGAGAGCCGCCTCGTCAGGCGACACACCGATGCCGACCATGCGCAGCGTATCCTTGAGACGCTGGCGCAGGTCGAGGTCCTTGACGGTGATCGAGCCGAGCAGCAGGTCGGAATGCCCGCCAACGTACTTGGTCAGGGCCTCGATGGCGAAGTCCGCCCCGTGCGCGAGCGGCTTGAACAGCAGGGGCGAGGCCCAAGTGTTGTCGCAGCCGACGAGTACGCCCTTGGCCTTCGCCGCCCGCACAATGGCGGGCACGTCCTGGACCTCCATCGTCCCGGAGCCAGGCGACTCGATCCAGACGAGCTTCGTGCACCCGTCGATGAGGTCGGCTATCCCGTCGCCAATCAGCGGGTCGTAGACTTCGTAGTCGATCCCCCTAGGCTTGAGGTAATTGGCGCAGAAGCCCCGCACGGGTGGGTAGACGGTGTCCGGGATCAGGACCCTGTCGCCCGGCACGAGAACCGAGAGCATAACAACCGTGACGGCGGCCTGCCCCGACGGGACGAGAACGGTCCTGACGCCGCCGTGAAGCTCCGTGAGCTGGGCCTCTAGCGTACGGGTCGTCGGGGTCCCATGGAGACCATAGGAGTAGCCGTCCGGACCCCGGTACTTGCGCTGAGCGAATGACTCGGCATCGGGATAAACAATTGTCGAGGCACGGTAGGTCGGCACTGCAAGGCTGGAGAAGCCCTCGTGGGAGACGGCTGGGTGATGGACGCAGCGGGTTAGATCTTTCATGGGATATCCTTGGTCTTGTAAGAGCCAGGATACTGAGCCGCTTTATAGAAACAATTGACCATGCCGTATCAGTCTATGCATAAAACCTATGGACTTTGGCATTTCGGGTGATCCATGAACTTCCGCCAGCTCGAGACTTTTCGCGCCGTCATGCACTCGGGTTCAGCGTCTCGGGCGGCGGAACTGCTCCAGATCACCCAACCGTCGGTCAGCCGCTCAATCGCCGAGCTCGAGGAGACGGTCGGGTTCGCGCTGTTCAACAGGGTTCGAAGCCGGCTTGTGCCGACCCCGGAGGCCAAGCTGCTTCTCAGGGAGGTCGACCGCAGCTTCGTCGGCCTTGAGCGCCTGAGGGCGGAGGTGGCCCGCATCCGCGACTTTGGCTCAGGCAGCATCCGCATCGCCAGCCTTGCCGCGCTCGGGAACACGATCGTGCCGCGCGCCATACGGGCGTTCCAGGCCAAGCACTCGGATATCGCCCTGACCCTTCAGGTCCATCCAACCACCCGTGTGCGCGAACTCGTCGGATCGGGCGAGTTCGACATCGGCCTTGCGGCCGACGAGGTGGACCTGTCCGGAGTGGAACACCGGACGTTCGGAAGCTTCAGGGCTGTCTGTGCCATCCCGCCTGGTCATCCGCTGTCCGCCAGACGGACGATTACGCCTGAGGATCTCGATGGTGTGCCCTTTGTGGCGCTGGCGCCCGAGGACCGCGCCCGTCAGCGGTTCGATGCTGTCCTTGAGGCTGCGGGGGTGCGCTCCAAGATCGTGGTCGAGACGCCCGGCTCCTCGACAGTCTGCGCTCTAGTGCTCGAGGGCGTAGGTGTAGGCCTTGTCAACCCCGCGTCGGCCGACGGCTTTCCCGAGCGCGGGCTGGTCTTCCGCCCCTTCGAGCCTGCTGTTTACTTCAAGAGCATCCTGCTCTTCCGCCCAGATGCCCAGCAGGCACGCCTTGTCAGGGAGTTCGTCGCTGCCCTCCTCCAGGCCCGCGACACGCGACAGCCGTTGGCGGAGACCCCGCCTCAGTAGGAAACAGCACGGTATCGGACGATCCAAACCTTTTCCCCGTGCTGAAGTTAACTCTCCAAAGGGGCCAAGCAGCAGACGGATTCCTTGCTGTCCAATCGATGCCGACCTGAATGGAGTGCACACGTGCAGAGGCAATGGCTCGACCGCACCGGATGGCTTTCGAGCCTTCTCGCTGGGCTGGTAATCACAGCGCCAGCCATCGCACACCCTCATGTCTGGGTTGAGGCTAGCACCCAGATAGTCTTCGATGCCGCCGCGCGGGTGACGGGGATCAGACATACGTGGATCTTCGATCCAGCCTATTCGGCCTACGCTACCATGGGCTTCGACATGGACCGGGACGGCAATGCCGATCCCGATAAGCTCGCGGAACTGGCCGAATCGAACCTCGCCTCGCTCGCCGAGACCAACTACTTCACGGCCGTGAAGGTGGATGGTTCACCAGCCGCTCTCGCTCCTCCAGAGGACTACCAGGCGAGCATCGCGAGTGGCCGCCTCATTCTGCGGTTCTTGCTGCCGCTGAAGACGCCCATCCAGCCGAAGGAGTTGGCGCTCCATGTCGGCGACCCAACCTTCTTCACGGCCTTCACTCTGCCACAGGCCGCCGACACCGCAATGCTGGACGGGGCTCCGGAGGCTTGCAAGGCCTCGCTGAACCGTCCGGCCGAGAGCGGATCGGAGGACGTCAAGCGTCTGGCGCAGGACATTTCCGCTGCCCTGCGAGGTGAACTCGACGTCCCTGCGACAGTGGACAGCGACCCGGCTGGCCGGATCACCGTCATCTGTCAGCAGGAATGATCCCGGGAAAGCCGAGTCCCAGCCTATGCCAAGGCGATTACGGGCGGAGGGTGGACCCTGGACGGGGTCTCGGGCTCCTCCGCCCCGAACCGGATCCGCCGGTCACTGAGCTTGCGGATCAACTCTGCATCGTGGCTGACGATCAGGACCGCGCAGTTCCGTTCCCTTGCCAGTTCGACGAGAAGCTCGATCGTCTCCTGTTGCGTGATGAGATCGAGCCGGGAGGTAGGCTCGTCGGCGAACAGGAACACGGGATCGAGCAGGAGGACGCGCAGCAGGGCGAAGCGCTGCAATTCACCACCCGAGACCTCGGTCGGCAGGCGGTCGAGAAGCTCGGGTGCCAGCCGCAGCCGTGCCATGAGGGGTTCAATCCTCGCAGCATCCAGGCCATGCAGGTTGACGAGATCGAGGACGGCCCGGCGCAAGGTGATCCACTGCGGAAAGGCCGACGGCGGGTCCTGGTAGAGCTTCTGGAACTTGATCGCGGGCTGTCCCTCGCCCCGCCAGACCTTGCCTTCGTCCGGCTCGAGCAGACCGAGCAGGATGTCCCCGAACGTGCTCTTGCCGCAGCCGCTCGGACCCGTGATGCCGATGATCTCGCCTGGGTGGACGGCGAGGTTCTGCCCGCTGAACAGCCGCTGTCCACCACGGGACTTGCCCAATCCCTCCGCCACCATGACAGGCCGCCCGGCTGCCTTCCGGGGCTGTCCGTTTGGCCAGTGGGCAGGGTCGGCCTCAATTAGCCGCTTAGTGTAGGCATGCTGCGGAACCTTGAGCACCTCCTCGGCGGGTCCTTGCTCGATGATGACGCCGTTGAGCATCACCGCGAGGTCGCCGCCCATGCGCCGTGCCAGTTCGAGGTCGTGCGTGATCGTCAGGAGACCACCGCCCTCGGCCACCTCACGCATGAGGAGCGCGATGACATCGTCGCGTCGGGCAACATCGAGACCCTTGGTCGGTTCGTCGGCGATGACGATCCGCGCCCCACCCGCGCGGGCCGCCGCGAAGGCAACGCGCTGGGCCATGCCACCGGAGAGCTGCGACGGCAGCTTGCTCCCGGCCTCGGCAAGACCGAGGTTGGCCAGATCATCCTGTGCCCGACGGTTTGCGTCCTCCGCACTCAATCTCTGCACGAAGCCATAGCCCTCGGCGACCTGCTCGCGCGCCCGCATGGTGGGATCGAGCGCCAGCCACGGCTCCTGCGGCAGCACGGAGATGACGCGGCCCCAGAGGGAACGATGCCCCTGCCCAGCGGCAAGCGACAGCCCCTGGCCCGCGATGGTGACGCTGCCTTCGGCGCGAAGACCTGCCGGCAGCGTGCCCAGGATGGCTTGGGCCAGCAGGCTCTTGCCCGAGCCGGTCTCGCCCAGGATGGTGAAGGGGCGGCCGGGACGAAGCGACAGGGATGCCGGCTCGACGATCCGCTCCTTGGCAAAGACGCAGACCCCGTCAGCGACAAGCAGGGCGGTCATCGTGTTTTGCTCCCGGCGATGAGGTTGAGGCTGAGGACGAGGAAGAAGACCACGACGATCGGTTGCAGCAGGGCGTGCGGCGCCTCCTCGTAGTAGGGCAGCAGCTCGGTCATCATCAGGCCGAGCTCCGGCGTGGGTGGGCGCACGCCGACGCTGACGAAGCCCAGCGCGGCGATCGCCATGATCGCTGTGGCGGCCCCGAAGGCCCCGACAGTCAGGATCATCGGGGCGATCTCGGGCCAAAGGTGACGGCGGACGATGTAGGCCGGCCCGAAGCCGAGAAGGCGCGAGGCCTGAACGGCCGGGGACGTGATCAGCGTGCGGGTGGTGGCTCGTGTCAGGCGGAAGTACTCGATCCACAACACCAGCGAGATGCCAACATACAGCGCCCAAGGCGAATCCGGCGCGATGGCGGTCAGCATCAGCACGAGCAGAAGACCCGGAAGAGCCAGGAACACGTCCCCGAGGACCGACAGGGCCCGGTCGACGATCCCGCCTTTCCAGGCCGCGAGGATGCCGAGCGGGACGCCGGGGACCGCCGCAGTCAGCACGCTGAGGAAGGCCAATCCCAAGGACAGCCGCAAGGCTGCCGCGAGGCGCGCCAGCATCGAGCGCCCGAGATGATCGTAGCCGAGCGGCTCGCTCCAGCTCGGTGCAGCGAGGACGTTGCGCAGGCTCTGCCGCGTCGGGTCCACGGGCCAGACGAGCGGTGTGAGAAACGCGAACAGGACGATCACGGCCAGGATGATGAAGCCGATGAGCTGTCCAACAGAAATGCGCTTCTGCGCCGGCACGGAACCGGATGAACTCATTGCAATGGTCGTCATGCCACCTGCCTCCGCGGATCGATCAGGTAGCACGCGAGATCCACCACCGCGTTGAGCAGCACGAACATCAAGCCCATGATCAGGGCTGTGCCCTGGATCACGGGAACGTCACGGGCAAAGATCGCATGGGCGAGCGCATGCCCAATGCCAGGCCAGGCAAAGAGGGTTTCCACCACCACGACGCCTTCGATGAGATAGATGAACTGCACGCCGAGATAGGTCACGATCGGCACGCTCACATTGCGCAGGCCATGGCGGCGGAAGACCTGCGCCTCCGACAGGCCCTTGGTGCGCCCGAAGGCGTAGTAGGGTGAGCCTGCAACGCCCGCCATCGCATCCCGGGCCACGCGGCTCGAGACAGCCGCCAGCCCCAGCGCCAACGTCAGGGCCGGCAGGATCAGGTTTTGCGGCTCACCGTGCCCAGCGGCAGGCAGAACGCCCATACCGGTCGCCAGCACGATGATGAGCAGGAGGCCGACCACGAAGTGCGGCAGGGCGCGCAGCGTGCTCGACACCAGGAGCAGGCCTCGGTCGATCACCCCTCCTGGACGCAAGCCGGCAAGGATGCCGAGAGGCGGCCCGATCAGGAGCGACAGCAGCACCGCTGCGAGCGCGAGTTCCACCGTGTGACCGAGCTGGTGGCGCACCTCGTCGATGACGGCCTCGCCTGACACGACGGACTCACCGAGATCGAAGCGGATCAGGTCCCAGAACCATTGGCCAAGAGCCGCCGCCCCGCCCCGGTCGAGCCCGAGTTCGGTGCGCACCGCGTTGGCCGCGTCGGTGTTGACCATGTCGTAGCCGTAGCGGCCGGCCGCGATGCGGTAGGCCATGTCACCGGGCAGTGCGCGAACCATGATGAAGGTCAGCACGCCCACCGTCAGGGCGACAAGGAGCGCCTGGAAGAGACGGTAGCCGAGAACTCTCGTCATTGCGCCCACCGCATCCTGGCAAGGCCGAAGTCGCGCTCGAAGGGATCAAGACGCACGTTCTCCAGCTTCTTGGAGACGGCGGCCGTCTGCTGGTACCAGGCGATGGGGATCACCGGCAGCTCTGCCTGGAGGATCGAAACCGCCTTCTCACGCAGGGACTGGCCCTGAGCCGCGTCCGAGATGTTGGAGAGATCCTTGATCGCCTGGTCGAACTCGGCATTCGACCAGTTCATCGAGCCCCAGTCGCCACCCTGGGGCGGGTAGTCCTGCAACATCGTGCCAATGGGATCGGGGACGAGTGCGAAGTTGCGCGCGGCCAGACCCATTTGCAGCGATCCGTCCTGGTGCTTGGCCGGGATCTCGCTGGAATTGGTGGAGTTGATGGTGATTGCGACACCTACCTCCTTGAGCTGTTCCTGGAGGACGGCGGCCACGAGCGGCAGCTCAGGGCGGTCGGGATAGGTCACCAGTGTCAGGGCGAAGCGCTGGCCGCCCTTCGCCAGAAGCCCATCCGATCCGAGCTTCCAGCCGAGATCGGCGAGCAATGCCTTGGCCTTTTCCGCGTCGTAGGCAAGCGGCTGGACGTTCGCGTTGTGCCAGCTTGCGACACTTGGCGGGAAGAGCTGGTTGGCGGCGGCCGGGTAGCGCAGGATCGCGGCTGCGATACCCTCACGGTCCACGGCAAGGCTCAGGGCCTGCCGGGCGCGGATGTCCTTGAGGAGCGGGTCGCCTGCGTTGACCTTGAGCAGGATACTGCGCGGGATCGAGACGGAGAGGATATTGACCTTTGGACTGCGGGCCAGACGGGTGCGGCTGGCCGGATCGAGGTTGAACACGAAATCGGCGTCGCCACTCTCGGCCATGAGGGCGCGCGTCTCGCCACGGCCGACCGCCAAGTAGCTGGCGGCGCGGATTGAGGGCTTTTCACCCCAGTAGCCGTCGAAGCGTTCGACCGTCATTTTCTGTGGCGCTTGCAGAAGGCTGATCTTGTAGGGTCCGGTCCCAATGACCTGCGTGACCCGTCCTTTGTCGTCATAGGCTGCGGGCGCCAGGATCGCCGTGGTGTTCTGGGCGAGGAAAGCGAGCAGCGGCGCGAAGGGCTCGGAGAGGCGGACGACGACGTCATTGCCGTCTACCGCGACGGTTTCGATCGGCGCTTTGTTGAGAATGCCAGGCTTGCCCTTCGCGGCGGTCAGTGCGGCGACAACGGCCTCGGCCGTCAGGGGCGTACCGTCGTGGAAGGTTGCGTGCGGACGCAGCTTGAAACGCCAGACCTTGCCGTCGTCGGAGAGTTCCCAGGATGTCGCCAGCGCCGGGATCGGCTTACCAGCCTCGTCCGCTCCGACGAGCGTCTCGGCCACGCCCATCTTGAGGAAGAGGTCACCCCCGGTGGAGGGGTCCGTGCCGTTGATCTCAAAGGGGGCGACGATGTCGAGGATATCGTCTCCGGCGGCGGCCTGTGCATGGCCGATGCCCAGCACTAGGCCGAGGGCCAGGACGGAAACGGTGCGCAGCATGGTGAGGAGCTCCCTTCGACTGTGGCTACGTATAATATACTATACGCCATAGCTTCGGACTCGGTCGCTGTCCAGTCCCGATGCACCCTCGTCCTGTCGGCCAGCCACAATCCGGGCGGCCCGGCCCACCTCACGAGTCAGGTCGGCGGCGACCGCATAGAGGTCAGCACTCTCGTCGATCCCGACGGCGACGCCCATGTGTTCTCGCCCAAGCCCGCCAATGCCAAGAAGATTGCTGATGCGCGGGTCGTGATGGTGAACGGTCTCGGCTTCGAGGGCTGGATGAACCGTCTGATCAGGTCATCGGGGAGCAAGGCCGCTCTCGTGACGGCCAGCACGGGTGTGAAGCCGCTCCGGAACGAGGAGCACGGACATGGTCATGGCCTTCCGGGGCACAGCCATGGCGAGTTCGATCCCCATGCTTGGCAGGACGTCGCCAATACCAAAATCTACGTGACCAACATCCGTGATGGGCTGACCAAGGCCGATCCTGAGAGCAAGGACGTGTACGAGGCCAATACCAAGGCCTATCTTGCCAGGCTCGACGCACTCGATGCCGAGGTGAAGGCGGCGGTCGGATCGATCCCGCAGGAGCGGCGCAACGTCGTCACGACGCATGATGCTTTCGGCTACTTCGACAAGGCCTACGGCCTCGAGTTCGTGTCTCCGCAGGGCGTTTCCACAGATGCGGAAGCCGCGGATCGTGCGGCAGATCAAGAAGGAGCGCATCCCGGCGGTGTTCCTGGAGAACATCTCGGATCCGCGCCTGATCGAGAGCATCTCCAAGGAGTCGGGAGCGTGGATCGGTGACCGGCTCTACTCCGATGCCTTCTCGGGCTGCTCTGATCCCCGGCTCGACCGGTTCGTCATCACACCATCACCACCTCACCATTCTTGCAAACGTCTCGTCCGGCTCCCGAGATCGCCTATGCGGCCGCAGCAGCCGAAGCGCGATATCCTTGCTCGTCCTGGAGGACCGCCCAGGCGATCCGTGCCAGCTTGTTAGCAATGGCGGTTCTGACCACGCTGGCTGGGCGGCGCGCCAGAAGCCCGTTGATCCACCCCGCCGTAACTGAGGTCCGGCCGCGCGCATGTCGCATCAGCGTGGAGGCTCCCAACACCAGAAGCCACCGCAGGTACCGATTACCCTGCTTGGAGATGTGTCCCAACCGCACCTTGCCACTAGAGGGTGTCTGGAAATTAAGCTGCGGCATGGACTAATCTTTTGGTCATGAGGCGGCACATAGCGAGATAAATCCACGTCTCGGTGGTCGACGGCAGGCCCTCCCAGTCCTTGGCCAAGCGGC
>NZ_JBHSBQ010000105.1:0-12793 GCF_042650665.1 Microvirga sp. GCM10011540
CCATCCGGGCCCGCGGCATGTGAACGGCCGCATCAGAGGCCGCACACATGTCAGACCCTGACCACGCGCTGCATCAAACCTGAAAATTCTTCTTGCGTCACACGGGGCGTCCACACATGCCGCAAACTCGCGCAAAAACCCTTGTCAGCGTAAGAAGGCGACTGGTCAGCCTGCGTCCGGCTCGTGCCCCTCGGCCTCGTCCCGCAGAACCTGATTCCAGCCCCAATGGAGCAAGGAAGGATCATCGCTGTCGACGCCGCGCGTGAGCAGGATATCGTGAATCTCCCCGAGACGCGTAATCGTCGCGGGCCCCCGCTTGAGGCCGATGATGACCATGAGGATTTCGATCATCAAAAGCTGGACCACATAGGCATCGGTGCCGACCCGCATGGTCGCATCGTGAGGAACGTCGATGCCGAGCACGATATCGGCCATCGAGGCGAGCGGAGTTTTCGTCTGAGTCAGGGCGATCACCGTCGCGCCGTGCTCCTTGGCGACCGCGACGGCTTCGAGCAGGGCCGGCATCCGGCCGACGAAGGATATGGCGAACAGCACATCCTCCGAGGTCTGGGTCGCAGCCGCCACGAGCTGGAGATGGGCATCGGAGAATGCGTTCGTCGTAATCCCGAGACGGAACAGGCGCGCCTGCATATCCTGGGCGAGGAAGTTCGACGTCGCGCCCGTCCCGAAGCAATCCACCCGCTTGGCCCGGTGCATGGCTTCCGCAGCCCGCTCGATGTCGCCCGGTACCAGCTGGTGCTGCCAATCGGCCAGAACGGAGGTGACGCTGCCGACGACGTTGCGGACCACGTCCGCCGTGTTGTCGCCCGGGGTCACGCTGCGGTGCAGATAGGGCGCACCGACCGCGAGCGCTGCGGCCAGCTTCAGCTTCAGATCCCGCAGGCCGTCGCAGCCGACGACCCGGGCGAACCGAACGATCGTGGGTGCGCTCACCCCCGCTCGAAGGGCCAACTCCTCCACATTGGCCTGCATGGCCCAATGGGGATTGTCGAGAATCATCGCAGCGATGCGCTGCTGCCCCGCGGACATGGATTCCAGGTTCGCGCTGATGGACCGGAGGACATCCGATCCGGCGTCCGGCAACAGACCGGGGAGGGCATCGGCTTGGGTCATGCCGCGGCAGGCCTTTCGTCGTTCGCCGTGTCGTAGTGGCAGGCGAACTTATGGCCGTCTCCCGCGGAGCGCAACTTTGGAACGCTTCGGGCGCATTCGTCGGTCGCCATCGGGCACCTCGTCCGGAAGACGCAGCCGGAGGGTGGGGCCATGGGCGAGGGAATGTCGCCCGTCAGCATCCGGCGGATCTTCGGCGCGTCCGGATCAGCCTTCGGCGAGGCTGCGAGCAGGGCCCGCGTGTAGGGATGGCGCGGCCGTTGCGAAATCTCCTCGGAAGAGCCGATCTCCATGACCCGCCCGAGATAGAGTACGGCGATGCGGTCGCACATCAGTTCGACCACGTCCAGATCGTGAGAGATGAACAGCATCGCAAGCCCGAAGCGCTGCCGCAGATCCTGCATCAGATTGATGACCTGGGCCTGCACGGAGACGTCGAGCGCGGAAACCGGCTCGTCCGCAACGATCAGCTTCGGTTCGACGGCAAGGGCGCGCGCTACGCCGATGCGCTGGCGTTGGCCGCCCGAAAACTCGTGCGGAAAACGCGACATGTGCGAAGCCGGGAGGCCCACGGTTTCGAGCAGTTCCCCGATCCGCTCCGCGCGCTTTGCGCCGCTGGCGAGCCGATGGGCATCGATCGCCTCGCCGATGATGTCACGCACGCGGAGCCGTGGGTTCAGGCTGGCGTAAGGGTCCTGGAAGACCATCTGCGCATTGCGGCGGAGGAACTTGAGCTGCCGCTCCGGAAGTTTGGAGATGTCCTGGCCTTCGAACCGGATCGTGCCGGCTGTGGACTCGATCAGCCGCAGGACGAGGCGGCCGATGGTGCTCTTCCCCGAGCCGGATTCCCCGACCAGCCCCAGAACCTCGCCCGGCGCGATATGAAAGCTCACATCCTCGACGGCGCGAACCAGGTGCGGTGCCCGTCCGAAATGTTTCGTCAGGCCTTCTACGGCCAGAAGCGGCGAAGCGCTCATGCGAAGGCCTCCCTCCATCTCACGCAGCGCACGCTACGTTCCATTTCAGCTTCCAGCGTGATCGAGCCGGTACGGCAGACATCGGCTGCCTGCGAGCAGCGCGGCGCGAAGGCGCAACCGTCGCCGACCGGACCGATGGAGCCGGGAATGGACTGCACCACCCGGCGGCCATCCTCTCCCCGTTGCGCGCGGGCTGGAAGGCAGTTCAGAAGCGCACTCGTGTAGGGGTGGCGAGGCGTCCGGAAGATGGCGCCTACGGCGCCGGTTTCGACCACCTGACCGGCATACATGACGGTCACCCTGTCGGCGATCTCCGCAACCACGCCGAGATTGTGGGTGATGAACAGCACCCCCATGCCGAGCTCCTTCTGGAGCCGTTCGATCAGCACGAGAATCTGTGCCTGGATGGTCACGTCCAGCGCCGTGGTCGGCTCGTCCGCGATCAGCAGGGACGGGTTGCAGGACATGGCAAGGGCGATCATCACCCGCTGGCGCATGCCGCCGGACATCTGGTGCGGATATTCGTGCACGCGGCGTCGGGCGTTCGGAATCTCAACGAGTTCGAGCATCTCCTCCGCGCGTTTCAAGGCGGCGGCATGACCGAGGCTCATGTGCAGCCGAACCGATTCCGCGATCTGCTCTCCGACCGTCAGGACCGGATTGAGGCTGGTCATGGGCTCCTGGAAGATCATCGCGATTTCCGAGCCGCGCAGTTTCCGCAGGTCCGAAGAGGGCAGGGTCGCGAGATCCACCGTCTCGCCCGACCGCTTGCGGAACAGGATCTGCCCTCCGGAGACCCGCCCGGACGGGCGCGGCAGGAGGCCCATGGTGGCGAGGCTCGTGACGGACTTGCCCGAACCGGACTCCCCGACCAGGGCAACGGTCTCTCCGGCGCCCACGGAAAGCGTGACGCCGCGAACAGGGGTTACTTCCCCCTCCTCGGTGCGGAAGCGGACCTCGAGATCCCTAATGGAGAGAAGAGGGCTCTTGTCCATGCTCACAGCGCCTTCCGCAATTTGGGGTCGAGCATGTCGCGCAACCCGTCGCCGACGATCTGCAGCGAAAGGGCCGCAAGCACGATGGCAAGTCCCGGAAACAGCACCACCCAGAAGGCGTCGTCCGCATATTGCTGGCCGGAAGCAATCATCGTGCCCCACGTCGGCAGTTCCGGCGGGACGCCGGCTCCCAGGAACGACAGGCCCGCCTCGGCCAGAACCGCATAGGCGAAGATGAACGTCGCCTGGACCAGCACGGGGGAGGCGACGTTGAGGAGGATATGGACCGAAAGAATCCGCCGCGTCGAGACGCCGAGGGCGCGGGCGGCCTCGACGAAGGGAAGCTCTCGGATGACGAGGGTCGATGCGCGCACTACCCGGACAACCCTCGGGGTGTAGACGATGGAGAGTGCGAGCACGACATTGAAGGCGGAGGCGCCGAGCACGGCCACCAGGAAGATGGCGAGCAGGATGTCGGGGAGCGCCATCAGCGCGTCGACCACCCGCATGACGACGCCGTCGAGCGAGCGGAAATAGCCGGCCAGCAGCCCGAAGAGCGTCCCGACCGTCATCGAGACCACCACCACGGCGAAGCCGATCCCGAGCGAGGCGCGGGCGCCGTAGATGATGCGGGAAAAGACGTCCCGGCCGAATTCGTCCGTGCCCAGCCAGTTGAGTTCCCCGGGTGGTTTCAGGCGGCGAATGACCTTGATGGCGGTCGGCTCGTAGGGAGCGACCCAGGGAGCCAGGAGCGCCATCAGCATGATGACGAACAGCACGACGAAGGCGACGAGCACGAGCTTGCGCCGGAACATGCGGCGGAAGAACAGGAGGATGGGAGATCGATCCATGGTCAGTACCGCACGCGGGGATCGACGAAGGTGTAGATGATGTCGATCAGCAGATTGATCAGCACGTAGATCGCCGCCACCACGATCAGCGCCCCCTGAATGACCGGGTAGTCGCGCCGCAGGACGGCGGACACGACGAGGTTGCCGATGCCGGGAAGGCCGAAGACGGTTTCGGTGACGATGGCGCCGCCGACCAGAAGGGCGGCCGTGAGGCCGACGACCGTGATGATCGGCACGAGGGCATTGCCGAAGGCATGGCGCAGCACCACCCGGACCTCGGACACCCCCTTCGAACGGGCGGTGCGCACGTAGTCGTCGCTCAGGACGTCGAGCATGCTCGCCCGCGTAAAGCGCACGATCAGCGCGGAATTGACGATCCCGAGAACGGTGGCGGGCAGGGCCAGATGCATGAGGCGGTCGAGGAACGGAGCGCCCGGCTCGCCGTAACCGGCCACGGGAAACCAGCCGAGGCGGACGGCAAAGAGCTGAATGAAGATGAGACCGAGCCAGAAGCTCGGGATGTTGGCGGCCAGCATGGCAAGCCCGCTGACGATCTGATCGACGAGACGGCCGCGCCATACGGCCGAGACGATTCCCGCCGGAATTCCCACCAGGGCCGCGACGGAGACGGAGAAGAGCGCAAGGAAGAAGGTCGGCTCCGCACGTTCCGCAATGGCCTGGACGACAGGGCGCTGCAGGAAGATCGACTGGCCCAGATTGCCCGTGGCGATCTCCTTGAGCCACAGCACGAACTGCACCAGAATCGGCTTGTCGAGGCCGTAGACCTGGCGCAGGCGCGCGATGTCCTCGGCCGTCGCCTGATCGCCCAGCATGAGTGCGGCCGGATCGCCCGGTGCGAGGCGTGTCAAGAAGAAGACCATCGCCGCGACCAGGAACATGACGATGAGGAGGCTGCCAAGGCGGCGCCCGAGCTTAAGCCACATTGGTGTTCGTCTCCGGTAAGGGGCAGAGGCGGCGCATTCCGCCCCTGCCGAGGGGAGAATGTCGGCTTACTTGGCGATCTCGACATTCCAGAAGGACGGCCACGGCATCGGCGTGTAGCCCTTCATCTTGTTCGAGACGCCGCTGAGCGAGGCGAAGTTGCCGGCGCGGACGTAAGGGACTTCGTCGTAGACGACCTCCTGCACCTTGCCCCAGAGAGCACCACGCTTCGCGGGATCGGGCTCGCTGTTGAAGGCTGCAAGCGCTGCGTCCTTGGCGGGCGTCTTCCACCAGCCGGGAGCGCCGTCGCCGAGCTGCGGCGGGGAAAGCATGGGCTCGGGCAGGAACGCCGAGTGGGTGATGTAGACGTCCCACAGGGCCGGGTCGCCGCGGCGCTGGATCAGCGTGGCCCAGTCGACCACGTCGAGCTCGACCTTGAACCCGGCGGTCTTCAGCTGCTCCGCCATGACGAGAGCCATGCGGTTGTGGAAGTCGTACTGCTTGGAGTTGAGGATCCGGATCGGCGTGCCGTCGTACTTGGCTTCCTCCAGCAGCTTCTTCGCGCCTTCCGCATCGCCCTTGTTGTACTTGTCCGTGCCCGCATCGGAGTAGAAGGGAGAGCCCTTCGGGAAGTGCTCTCCGGCCACGGAGTAGAACTTGGGATCGCCGAAGCCTGCGAGAAGGAGCTCCTCGGTGTTGAGCGCCATCTGAAAAGCCTGGCGGATCTTCTGATTCGCCATCGGTCCCTGCTTCGTGTTCGTCGGGAAGTAGGGGAAGCCGTAGGGCATGGTCAGCACGGCCGTCACGCCGGGAGCCGTGGAGACCTTCTTGCTGCTCTCTACGGGAAGCTGGTCGGCGAACTGGTACTGCCCGGCAATCACGCCCTCGACGCGGGTATTGGCGTTCGGGACGGGAATGAAGCGCAGCTCGTCGATCTTCGCCTCGCGCTTGCCGGCATAGCCGCTCGCCGGTTCGCTACGGGATGAATAGGCGTCGTTCTTCACCAGGACGACGAATTGATCCGGCTTGCGCTCGCGGAACTTGTAGGGGCCGGTGCCGACGAACTCGACCAGCGGGTTGGCGATGGATTCCTTCGCCATGATCGCGGCGAAGCCCGAGGGCAGGGCGAGATGCGCCAGCAGGGCAGGCTGAACCTCCGACAGGGCGATTTCGACCGTCGAGGGCCCCTTCGCTGTGATGGAGGAGATGCTCTTGGCGAGCGCCTTGCCGCGGGGCGTCATGTCCACCCAGCGCTTCAGCGAGGCGACGACGTCCTCCGCATCGAGATCGCGCCCGTTATGGAGCTTCACGCCCTTTCGCAGCTCGATGGTATAGGTCTTGCCGTCCTCGGACACCTTCGGCATGTCGGCAGCCAGCATGGGCTGGATGTTCCAGTTCGCGTCGAAGGTGTAAAGCGGCTCATAGACGTGTTGCATGATGAGGCCGACGAGATCGGCCGTCGAGGCCATCGGGTCGAGCGATTGCGGCTCGCCGACCATGGCCAGGTTGGCGCTGGTCGTCCCTTGCGCCCATGCGAGGCTCGGGCTGAGCAGTGCGGCCGCGGCCAATCCTGTTGCGGCAAAGCCGAGTCCCCTGCGCGTCAGCGTGCCGGCGCGATCCCAACGGTCCTTCATGCAGTCCTCCATCGATGATGCTGCCCCGCGAGGGTTCCCTTATGCTCCAGGCGGGCAGATATGAAAGTTTATTAAGCCCTTTCGTCGGCTGTCAATTCCCTTGACCCGAAATAGCGCCGGTTCTACGCATTGGGTATGGCAAATTGGGCGTGATTTAGTACTCTGTCGAATGTGCCGTGTAATTTATTTTCATCGTATGATGATCAGGCTGAAGGGGACCTGTTCACAATGAGTTATGATCTCGTTCTTCGAGGCGGACGCGTGATCGATCCGTCCCAGTCCCTCGACCGGGTAACCGATGTCGCGTTCTCGAATGGACAGGTCGTCGCCACGGGCGACGATCTCTCGGGGAGCGCCCGCACCGTGTGGGACGCTGCCGGCAAGATCGTGACGCCGGGCCTGATCGATCTTCACACGCACGTCTACTGGGGCGGCACGTCGCTCGGCGTGGACCCCCTGATCCTGGCGCGGGGCGGGTGCACGACGCTCGTCGACACGGGAAGCGCCGGACCGGGCAATTATCCGGGCTTCCTCGAGCACGTGATCAAGCCGTCGCCCGTGCGCATCGTCGCCTATCTCAACGTCTCCTTCGCGGGAATCTACGGCTTCTCCAAGCGTGTGATGGTCGGGGAGAGCGGGGATCTGCGCCTCATGGCCCCCATCGATGCCGCCGAGGTCGCCGATGCCAACCGGGATACCCTGGCCGGCATCAAGGTCCGCGTCGGCTTCAACGCCTCCGGCAATTCGGGAATCGTTCCGCTGGATATCGGCCGTCAGGTGGCCGATCGCGTGAACATGCCCATGATGGTGCATATCGACTATCCGCCGCCCACGCTGCCGGAAGTCCTCGCACGGATGCGCGAGGGCGATGTCCTGACCCACTGCTTCAGGCCCTTCCCCAACTCTCCTGCGACTGCGGACGGCAAGGTGCATCCCGCCGTTCTCGATGCCAGGCAGCGCGGTGTCATCTTCGATATCGGGCATGGCATGGGCTCCTTCTCCTTCGAGACGGCGCGCGTGATGCTGGACAACGGCTTCCTGCCCGACTGCATCTCCAGCGACGTGCACGCCCTGTGCATCGACGGCCCGGCTTTCGACCTGCTGACGACGATGTCGAAGTTCCTCTGCCTCGGAATGCCGCTGGGCGATGTGGTCCGGGCGGCGACCGACAACCCCGCCAAGGCCCTCAAGCGGCCGGAGCTCGGCACGTTCAGGCCGGGCAGCGTCGGCGACGCCTCGATCCTCGAACTCCAGGACGGCGAGTTCGACTACGTGGACTCGACGGGTGTTCCTCTTGCCGGAAAAATGCGCCTCGCCGCGAAGGGCGTGGTCATCAACGGCCAGATGTGGCACGAAGCTTGAGAGGAGAAGAAGAGATGACGCCTGAAGAGAGACTCGCTTCGCTTGGCCTCGTGTTGCCGGAGGCGCCTGTGCCGGTGGCGAACTATGTGCCTTACCGGTTCGCTGGAAATCTCCTCTACCTGTCCGGTCAAGGCCCCAAGAGGGCCGACGGCACCTACCGGCCCGGCCGTCTCGGCCGCGATGCGACCATCGAGGAGGGCTACGAGGATGCCCGGCTGACGGGCCTCAACCTCCTGGCCGTCGCAAAGACGGCACTCGGCGAGCTCAGCCGCATCGAGGCGGTGGTCAAGCTGCTCGGCATGGTCAATGCGGAGCCGGACTTTTCCGACCATCCCAAGGTCATCAACGGCTGTTCCGACCTGCTGGTCGAGGTCCTGGGCGATGCCGGGCGGCATGCCCGCTCGGCCGTTGGAATGGGTTCGCTGCCGAACCGCATGACCGTCGAGGTCGAAGCCATTCTCCTTGTGCGGGATTGAGTGAGGAAGACATGAGCATCCAGGCTCTCAAGGAAGAAGTCGCGCGCCAGTTCGGAACGCCCGCCGTGGTGATCGATCTGGATGTGGTCGAACGCAACATCGCCCGCGTTCAGGCAATGTGCGACGCGGCCGGCATCGCGAACCGGCCGCACATCAAGACGCACAAGAGCCCGGTCATCGCTTCCATGCAGCGCGACGCGGGTGCCCGTGGAATCACGTGCCAGAAGATCGGCGAAGCCGAGGTCATGGCGGAAGGCGGCCACGACGACATCCTCATCTCCTACAACATCCTGGGCGAGGAGAAGCTCAATCGCCTCGGCAGGCTCCTGTCCCGGGCGAAGGTGACGGTCGCAGCCGACAATCCGACCGTCGTCGCGGGACTGCCGCAGGCGGCGGCGATTGCCGGGCGCGATCTCGACGTGGTCGTGGAATGCGACACCGGGCGAAAGCGGGCCGGCGTCGAAACCGTGGCCGAGGCCGTCGCCCTCGCCAAGGACATCTCCTCCCGTCCCGGACTCTCCTTTGCGGGATTCATGCTCTATCCGCCGGAAAATGCCATGGCCGAAACGCAGGCCTTCCTGGATGCGGCCACGGCCGGTGTCCGGGAACTAGGCCTTGAGCCGCGCATGGTGTCGTCCGGAGGCACGCCGAACCTGGTCAATCTGGGCAAGATCAAGGGCGTGACCGAACACCGCGCCGGAACGTCGATCTTCAACGACCGCATGATGATGGCGGCCGGGGTGGCGGAGCTCGAGGATTGTGCTCTGACGGTCTATGCGACCGTGGTCAGCAGGGCAGGGCCGGAGCGCGGAATTCTCGATTCCGGTTCGAAAACCCTTACCAGCGACACGGGCGGCCTCGAAGGGCACGGCCTGATTATCGAGCATCCGCAGGCAAAGATCGCGCGCTTCGCCGAGGAGCACGGCTTCCTCGACCTGTCCGCCTGCAACGATCGTCCGAAGGTGGGCGACATCGTGCGGGTGGTGCCGAACCATGTCTGCGTCGTGGTCAACATGGTCGATCGTCTCGTCACGGTGCGCGGGGGCGAGATCGTGGGCGAGCTGCCCGTCGCGGCTCGCGGCCGTCTGACCTGATCGGTTCTCCGATGCGATCCCTTCCCCGGCACGCTGCTGTAATGCGACGCGCCGGGGAAGGCTGTTACTTGGCTCCTTGCGGCCGCATCACGCCTTTTTCATCCCGCCGCAACGGGCCCGGCTGCTTGGGCAGGGGAGCGCCGGGAGCCTCGGCGACGGTGACGCCGTGCGGCCAGTCCGATGGCGCAATCGCCACATAGCGGGCATAGCCTCCCGTGCCTCCGAGCGGTTTGGCGAAGCCGATGGTGATCAGAGCGCCCGCCTCCGGAACCTTGTCGAGATTGGCCACGCCTTCGGCCTGGGCGAAGTGATTGTGCAGCAGCCAGGACTCGCCTTCGAGCGTCGGCGTCGTATCGGTGTCGAGCGGTTCATGGCCGTGGAACAGGATCTTGCGCTCGAGATGCAGGAACTTGAGCGCGTCGAGGCTCACCCCTGGATGGGGCTTCGCCGCGAAGCGCGCCGTGTCGTTCCAGCCCTTGTACCAGTCGGAGCGCACCATCACGACGGAGCCTTCCGGAATGCGTCCGTTGCGGCTCTCCCAATCCCGGATGTCCTGCACGCTCAGGTGATAGTTCGGATCGGCGGCCACTTTCTCGTGGATGGGAATCACGACGAGAGGGCGCACGGCATAGGTGGGCGGAAGGTCGCTGATCGTTGCTCCGTACTCGTCCCAGTGGGCCGGCGGATCGAGCTGGGTGCCATACTGGTCGGTGGTGAGGTCGTAGCTCGTGGCGACGAAGCCGTGCTTGTCGTAGGTGTATTCCTCGCCCTTCTTCACGTAACCCTGGATATCGGCTCCCGCCGTTGTAGGCTTGAACTCGGCCTGACCGAAGCCCGGCCAGACCGGCTGAACGGGCGCGAAGGCATGGGTGAGGTCGATGTGCTTGGCGCCTTTGAGGCTTTGCTCGTAGACGGACCACAATCCGGTTTGCTGCTGGGCGGGTTGCTGCGCAAAGGCAGCCGGAGAAAAGAGAGTGCCGGTGAGCAGAACCGCGGCTAGAAGAGACTTCGACATCGTGATGCATCCTCTCTGGGCTGACAGGTGCAATCATTCATGGTCGCAAGACGCCATTCAACCGCAAATCGGCCGTGTGCTGACGCAAAGAATCGCATCCGCCTGACGATGGAATCGGCAGTGCGTTGAAATATTGGACGCGATCTCTGCATTGGTTGACTTCGCGTTCCTGAGCCTCTCTGATCGACTATCCGCTTGTCCCTTCTCGGGCGAACAACCTTCCTGTGGAGCGCCATGTCGAACTCTCGCATCACGGCCTCGGATGCCGGCCCGCGCCGTCCTGATTTCGCAGCCTGGATGAAGCAGGGTAACGACATTACCCAGCAGTTCCTCTCCTTCGGCCGCCGTCCGGGCCTGATCGCGCTCTCGGGAGGCTTGCCGGCTCCCGAGCTCTATCCGGTTTCCGATGTGCAGGAGGCGGCGCGCGATGCCCTGGAGAAGCATGGGAGCACAGCCCTCGGCTATGGAGCCGTGGAGGGGCTGTTCGAACTGCGCGAGGCCATCGCGCGCCGCTTATCGACCGAGCGCCTGTCCCTCGCTCCTGAAAACGTTCTGATCACGACCGGTTCGCTCCAGGCCGTCGAGCTCATCGGCAAGACTCTCATCGATCCGGGCAATGCGATCCTGGCCGATTACCCGACCTATCTGGGCGCCCTGGATGCCTGGCTCCCACGCCTGCCGCGCTACGCCGAGCTGCCCCACGACGGGACATGGCCCGAGGCGAAATTCGCATATGTGGTGCCGAACTTCTCCAATCCGACGGGAGCGGTCCTGAAGCGCGAGGCCCGTGAAGCCCTGCTTTCCCGTTCTGCGGAGAGCGGCATCTGGCTGGTCGAGGACGACCCTTATGGAGAGCTCCGCTATGACGGAGCCGTGCAGCCCTCCCTGCTGGAGATGAGCGCGGCACCGGGAGCGGCCGTCTACGAAGGTTCCGTGGTGCATCTCGGAACGTTGTCCAAGACCATCGCCCCCGGCCTCCGTGTCGGATGGGCAGTCGGTGCGCCCGACATGATCCGTGCGCTCGCGCAGGCGAAGCAGGGTTCCGACCTCAGCACGAGCACGTTCTGCCAGGCGGTCGCGCTGGAGCTCATCCGGAAGGACGCAGACCGCCGCCACGTCCCCGCCCTGGTCGGTGCCTATCGTGAGCGCCGCGACGCCCTGTGTGCGGCGGCGCAGGAGCATCTGGCCGACCTCTTCGAATGGAGCGTGCCGGAGGGCGGCATGTTCGTGTGGATGACGGCCCGCCGGCCGGGCCTCGACACGAACGCTCTCCTTCCGTTCGCGCTGGAGGCGGGCGTGTCCTTCGTGCCCGGAAGTGTCTTCGACCCCCGTGGGCTGGTCAGTCCCAGCCTGCGCCTGAACTTCACCGCCAACCCTCCCGATATCCTGCAGGAAGGCGTCCGTCGCCTGAGCCGGGCCGCCCGGGAGTTCGCATCCCTTCAGGCGGCAGCAGAATAAGAGTGGAACATGCCGACTCAACTTTTCCAGCCTGAGGGCACACGCCTGCCGACATCGCTCATCGATGAATGGCGCAAGATCCCTGCCGCCGTGGTGGCGGATCTGCTGCGCGGCACGGGGCATGTCGATGCCGGGATCCGACCGCTGCGCCGCTTCGGCACGAAATCGTGGCTCGTCGGGAGTGCGATCACGGCTCGGTGCGAAGGAGTGGATTACGGGGCCGTCCACCACGCGATCGATGTGGCCGGAGCCGGCGATGTCGTTGTGGTCGATGCGGGCGGGCGCAGCGATGCGGCGATGATCGGCGAGCTCCTGAGCGGATCCGCACGTCACAAGGGAATTGCCGGCGTCGTCGTCGATGGTGCCGTGCGCGATGCCGGAATGCTGTCCGAGTGGCCGGATTTCGCGGTTTTCTCCCGTTGGGTGACGCCCCGCGGACCCTCCTCGATGGAGCGCGGTTCGGTCAACGAGCCGATCTCATTCGGAGGCGTACCGGTCTCGCCCTTCGACCTGATCGTCGGGGACGACGACGGCCTCGTGATCGTGCCGCGCGGGAGGGCCGAGGAGCTGCTTGCGCCCGCTCTTGCGCGGGTCCGGGCCGAGGTGGAATGGGAGGCCGTGCTCGCCACCGGCAAGAGCACCGTCGAGGTGTTCAACGTACCCAAGGCCGAAAAGGCCGAGTGAGGATGCCACCCCTTTTTCGGGCCTCGACGTCTGGCGTTCGGGGCTTCGATTTCCTATATGGGGTTTGTCGGGTTTCGACCCGGCTATGACCGTAGAGGCTTTGTGGCATAGGCGTTTAGGACGCGGGTTCAATTCCCGCCGCCTCCACCACGAGCAGACGAGGGAGGCCTGGTC
>NZ_JBHSBQ010000106.1:0-13042 GCF_042650665.1 Microvirga sp. GCM10011540
ATCAGAGGCTCGGGCTGCTGACCTGCCGCGGTGGCTGACCTGGTACAATCAGCAGCGCCCGCATGGTAGTCTCAGCCGACGAACACCGGCTCAGGCCCTCGCCGGAACAACCTGATCAGAACTCACAACTAGCCAGGACCAAACATCTGACAAATGCGGCAACCCTTGCCTCTACACATGAAAAGCTAGGCGGGGCTAGATCCAGTCTTCACAAGGAAAGGCCTGCTCACCCGCCGCTGCCGAGTAGATGAACAGGCCTTCTAGTTCCGGGCGCCCGAGGATGTCTAACAGGCTCCTTCTAAACAATGGAGGAGGTGCAAAGCAGGTTTCAGCTTGGCAAAAGAAAATCTCAGCCTCTGCCAAGGTGGAATATCGAGGATCCAAAAGCTGTCGATGGGAACAATAGAACCCTCGCGATTCCACCAGATCAAGCTTGGCTAGGTTCCTGGTCTGTCAATAAAAGGTCAGGCGTCAGCTCTGTGTGAGGGCGCACGTGCAGTTTGGCATCTTAGCGGTAGCTGTTGAGGTGCTGCGAGCGTGTGCGCAGCAAGCGCCTCGGCCGGTGCCGCAAAGGGATCCCTCTGGCCGGGGCGCACTTTTGTATGCACATGAATGCGGCCGGATCGGCGGTGCGGCTTAATCGATAAGGTCACAATGTCTGATCACGATACTACACTCAATCCGGCTGGCTTAGGTGCGTGGGCCCCCTCAGCGGCACCACCGCATGATCTTCAGGAGGGCTCTAGGAGGGCTCTGACACGGGAACTGAAGTGGAGCCGCCGAAGGCGTGACCGGCGATCTCATTCAAGCGCCTGCGGTCGCAAGTTACCATTGGTTCGTCACTTCTGCGCTGAAGACTTAGCGTCCGGCCGGAGATCAGGTGGCGCGGAACGTTCAAGGTGTTGTGAAACACAGCCTGAGCCGAAGGAAGTGCTGAGCTGATCCGGCCTGTGTGAAGAGGCACAGCACCTGATGTGTGTTCTCGGCGCATCATAGACCATTCATCCTGGTGCGAACGTCTTCAGGGTCTCTTCTAACGGCCTGGTGTCGCCACCATAGGTGACGGAGTGCCCAAGTACGTCCGACCAGATGGCTGCAATGGCCGTGCCAGTAAGCCGGTCGGGCACGACAGCGGTGGTGGGCCTACCGAGACAGCGGGGCCGCCGGAAGAGCTCGGCAGCAGAAAGATTGGTAATGTCCCGATGGTCCACCAGCGATAGCCCCAGACTACCAACCAGCATTAAGTACACCCGATACTCCTGGAGCGGAACCTTCAAGCTGGCGTCGCTGTCCATGAAGTAGGCTGTCCGAAGGATGGTCACGGGAATCTCAAATTGCTCGATCAAGCGCTCCACGGAGTACTAGCCCGCAGAATGGAGGACTTTCGTGTAGAGGTTGCTGTGGAACGAACACTGAGAGGCAGACACTCCGCTCCATACCCGGTTCGAGGGGTGCTGAAGTTGCGCGGACCGACCACTGTGATGCCGCCGATTTATACCACCACATCGGGTCATCCCATGTCTCCGGTTCCGCTTTTGAGTTCCTGTAATAGCGGCCCAGGGACGAGGCGTTCAGCCTGGATCTCGTCCTAAAGGATATCAAGATCGAAACTCTATTCCTGTCGTTCTACTTGCACGCCCCAGGATCTTGCTGAATAAAGCAGTTGACGGCTTTCTTAACGGAGGCCTAACATTGCAGTATGAGCCTCAAGTTGCCGATTATTCTGATCGGTGCGCGCAGGTTATCGGGCGCGTCAGGTCAAGTCTTGAGCAGTGCCCTCACTGAGGCGCGCCAGGGATGACTGCGCTCTCCCGAAATCAGGTGGTCCTCAAGCCGGCTGTCGCGTCCAAGGGTGGAATCGTCGCGGCACAGAACAGAGTGGCAGCCGAGATCGGGAGCGAGGTTCTAGAGAGTGGCGGCGATGCTGTAGATGCGGCTGTAGCCACATCGTTTGCCCTCGGAGTTCTTGAACCATGGATGAGCGGTCCCGCAGGTGGCGGGGCAATGGTTATCTGGAGGGCCGAGGAAGCAAAGGCCTATTCTGTTCACTACGGCATGCGCTCTCCAGCCGACTTGGATCCTGCTGACTACCCATTATCGGCATCAGGAACTGCCTCCGATCTTTTCCCCTGGAAATCGGTTATCGACGATCGCAATGTAGAAGGGGCATCAGCAGTTGCCGTTCCCGGAACCGTCGATGGCATAGGAATAGCTCATGAACGTTTCGGCCGAGTGCCGTGGCAGGACCTTCTGAGACCAGCTGCCGTTTCTGCCCGTCGCGGCTTTCAAATCGACTGGTACGCCTCGCTGATAATCGCATCGGCGGCGCGTTCTCTTGCTAAGGACCCTGACGCTGCTATGCTTTTCCTTGAGGATGGGCAGTGGCCGCCTGTCCCTCCCTGGACGGCGCTCGATGAGCGCCGGATCAAGAATCCCACGATGGCCGATACAATTGACCATTTGGCTGCGGAAGGCTTTCGGGAATTTTATGACGGTGACGTTGCGAAGCAGCTTTCATCGGATGTACAAGCCAAGGGAGGCTCGCTGTCTTTAGACGATCTTCGCGCCTACCATGCAGAAATCCGGCCGGCCGCCCTCGTCCCTTATCGCAACGGCGGCTTCTATCTTGCACCGGACCTAACGGCAGGCCCGACCTTTGCCGCCGTACTTCATCATCTTACCGAGAATCTGGCATCGCCGTGTGGGGATCCCGACAGTCAGGCCTACTGCGTCTATGCGGATGCTGTCGACGCCGCATACCGGACCCGCCTGGCGGAAGCGGGCGACAATGAAGCACCGCGCAATCCCGCCTGTACGACGCATTTCTCTGTAGTGGATCGTCATGGTAACATGGTTGCTATGACGCAGACACTTCTCTCTGTCTTCGGTTCGAGGGTTGTCTCCCCCTCGACGGGCCTTCTACTTAACAACGGCATCATGTGGTTCGATCCTGAGCCTGGGCACCCGAACTCGCTCGCGCCGGCAAAGCGCTGCCTGATGAATGTGTGCCCGGTCATCGGGGAAATGGAAGAAACCCGCTTCGCGATCGGTGCCTCCGGTGGGCGCAAGATCCTTCCTGCTGTCGTGCAGATCTCATCTTTTCTGATGGATTACCGGATGAGCCTTGAGGAAGCCTTCCACCAGCCGCGCATTGATCTCAGTGGTGGTCCGGCACTCGTCGCTGACGATAGGTTGCCTCACGCAATAATTGAGGCACTGTCGGCTCGGAGACGGGTTCTGACTACGAAACATACGGTTTATCCGAATGCCTTCGCCTGTCCGATTGGAGTGATGCGCAGAGGCGAAATCAATTACGGCGCAAGCGAAATCATGTCGCCTTGGGCCGATGCAGTGTCAGAGAAGCACGCGGGAGGTGCGGCATGACGGGCCCTGTCCCGGCAGATCTTCGGACCGGCGCATGTGCCCGGATCTCTTCGTCAAGCTGGGGCTACAATTCAAGTGGAAAGGAGCAACGCGAATGATGCAGCTTCAATATATCGGTAGCTCAGTGCTGACTGGAGGCTTCCGGAGGTATACTTTGGTAGCGACGGTCGCGCTGGCGGCGTTAACCACGACCCCCGTGGCTGCTCAGGAGATCCGCGCAGTCATGCATTCCGGCCTGCGGGTACTCGATCCAATCATCACGACTGCGCATATCACCCGCAACCATGGCTACATGATCTACGACACCCTACTTGGTGTGGACGAGAACATGAAACCGCAGCCACAGATGGCAGACTGGAAGGTTTCTGATGACCAGCTGACCTACACCTTCACTCTTCGCGACGACTTGAAATTCCATGATGGAAAGCCGGTCACGGCAGCGGACGTGGTGGCATCATTGAACCGCTGGGGAAAGCGTGACACCGCCGGCCAGATGTTGATGAACTATACGCAGAGCCTTGAGGCGAAGGATGACAAGACAGTCGTCCTGAAGCTCAAGGAGCCGTTCGCCTATGTCATCGACCTGATCGCCAAGCCTTCTGCGGTGCCAGCCTTTATCATGCCGGCGCGCATCGCTCAGACGCCAGGTACGGAAGCGATCAAGGAGCATATCGGCTCCGGTCCTTTCCGCTTCGTAGAGAGCGAGTATCAGCCAGGCGTGCAGGTCGTTTATGAAAAATTTGAGGACTACGTGCCGCGTAAGGAGCCGGCGAGCTGGACGGCAGGCGGCAAGGTTGTGAAGGTGAACCGAGTCGTTTGGGTGAATACACCTGACGCGCAGACAGCCATAAACGCGCTGAATTCTGGCGAAATCGACTATATTGAGCAGCCGCAGATAGACCTCCTTCCACTCCTGACGGCAAACGATGAGGTCACAGTCGACACCCTAAACCCGCTTGGTTATCAGACGATGGCCCGGCTGAATTTCCTACATCCTCCCTTCGACAATCCGAAGATTCGCCGTGCTGCTCTCTATGCGCTGGAGCAAAAGCCTGTATTAGGGGCTTTGATTGGCAATCCGGAATATTATTCGGTCTGCGGCTCGATGTACGGCTGCGGTACTCCCCTTGCGACGGATGCTGGCGCCGAGCCCATCCTGACAGAGAATAACACAGACGAGGCTAAGAAACTTCTTAAGGAGGCCGGCTATGATGGTACTCCTGTCGTCATCATGCAGCCGACGGACGTCACATCGGTCAGCCCGCAGCCCGTCATCGGGGCGCAGCTACTTCGCGATGCCGGCTTCAAAGTCGATCTCCAACCGATGGACTGGCAGACTCTGGTGACGCGCCGCGCAAGCCAGTCCGCTCCATCGCAGGGCGGCTGGAACATGTTCTTCACCAACTGGGTCATTCCCGAAGTCTGGAATCCCATCGTCAATCCTATGCTGAACAGCGGTGGGGCGAAGCAAGCATGGTTCGGCTGGCCGGACGATCCGAAGCTTGATGAGATGAGGATCAACTTTGCGAAAGCGAAGACCGACGAGGAGCGCAAGAAGATCGCTGCTGAGATCCAGAAGCACGCCTATGAAACCGTCAACTACATCCCGCTCGGCGAGTATGTTCCACCGTCGGCATGGAGCGATAAGCTTTCCGGAGTTCTGAAATCGCCGATTCCGACTTTCTGGAACATCACTAAAAAGGAGTAAGATTAGATCACTGATGCCCCACGCTTCTGGCGCTGACGTCCGTCAGCGCCAGAAGATCCGACCTCTGAGGGCAAGGACCCAAAATGTTCGGCTACTTCCTTCGCCGCATACTCGCAGCGATACCAGTTATGGCCGTCGTGGCTCTATTCGTCTTCCTGCTTCTGCGGTTGACCCCCGGTGACCCGGCAGCAATCATTGCCGGCGACATGGCGACACCGGAGCAACTGGAGCGGATTCGCGTCACTCTCGGCCTACACCAACCAATCCATGTGCAATTTATCACATGGGTCCAGCGACTCCTGAGCGGCGACTTTGGAGTATCGCTGCTGTCGAACAAGCCGGTCACGACTCTGATTTCTCAGAGGCTAGAGCCGACGATCAGCCTTGCGCTCCTGACCATTTTTCTTACGATTATTATCTCGGTTCCTATGGGAGTCCTGGCCGCGTGGCGGCATGGAAGCTGGATCGATAACATGGTGATGAGCGCTTCGGTACTGGGCTTCTCGATCCCAGTATTTGTCATCGGGTACATCCTGATCCAGATCTTTGCGCTTAACCTTAGCCTCTTTCCAGTCCAAGGTTTCACTAGCATTTCGAAGGGTGTGGTTCCCTTCCTTGAACGGGCTATTCTGCCAGCCCTGACGCTCGCATCTGTGTACATCGCGCTCATCGCCCGGATGACGCGGGCTGCTATGCTTGACGTGCTGGGTGAAGACTACGTCCGCACAGCTCGGGCTAAGGGCCTTGACGAGAAGATTGTTCTCTTCCGTCACGCTCTCCGAAATGCAGCGGTGCCCATTCTCACGGTTATCGGTACAGGCTTTGCCCTGATGATATCAGGAGTCGTTGTCACTGAAAGCGTCTTCAACATACCGGGCTTAGGTCGGCTGACAGTCGACGCAATCCTTGCTCGCGACTACCCGGTAATTCAGGGCCTAATCCTATTCACTAGCGGTATCTACGTTCTCATCAATCTCCTGATAGATCTCTCCTATGCATTCTTGGACCCGAGGATCCGATACTGATGGCGACCAGTGTTGAGAGACATGTAGAGCCGGTGGTACGCCGACGATTTCTCCCAAGGATCGAGGTACAAGGAATTGGCTTTGCAGCCACCCTCGCCGGCGTTTGTCTACTCATTATCGTCCTGATGGGAGTTCTTGCGCCGCTGATTGCAACTCATGACCCGATTCAAATGGATCCAACCCAACGCTTGAAACCTGCGAGCGACGCCTTTCTCTTGGGTACAGATGCATACGGCCGTGACCTCTTCTCGCGCATCGTCTATGGCGCGCGCATCTCGCTAATCGTTGGCGTTGGCGCAGCCATCATCAGTGTCGTCATTGGGTTGCCCCTCGGGCTGTTGGCAGGATTTTTCCGAATTCTCGATGCGATCCTGATGCGTATCATGGACGGGTTGATGGCGATCCCGAGTATCTTGCTGGCGATTGCAGTCGTTTCTCTCGCTGGGGCCAGTCTTTGGACTGTGCTCATCGCGATCACCATTCCGGAGATACCGCGAGTCGTGAGGCTGGTCCGTTCTGTCGTCTTGAGCGCACGCGAAGAACCTTACGTGGAAGCCGCAATTGCCGTCGGAAGTAGTCTGCCCAAGGTCATGTGGCGTCACCTTGTTCCGAGCACGCTCGCGCCTCTGATCGTGCAGGGTACTTACATCTGCGCCTCTGCCATTCTGATTGAGGCGATTCTATCCTTCCTGGGCGCCGGTATCGGAACGGAGACACCGTCCTGGGGCAACATTATGTCAGAAGGGCGCGTGTACTTTCAGTTGAAGCCCTCGCTCATTTTCTGGCCCGGACTTGTCCTCTCAATCTGCATTCTTTCGATCAATCTTCTCGGGGATACGGCCCGCGACCTGCTCGACCCACGCCTCAAGCAGCGTGGGGGCGCCAAATGAGCGAGGTCACCATGGAACGATCAGGTCCTGTTTTGAGGATCGAGGATCTCACCGTTGAGACCAGCGGGGCTCGTCCGGCACCAATTCTTAACGGGATCTCGCTTGAGATCAGAAGTGGCGAGACGGTTTGCCTTGTTGGAGAAAGCGGCTCTGGTAAGTCGGTCACGTCCCTCGCGACGATGGGACTGCTCCCGAAATCAGCACTCGCGGTTCGCGAAGGGCGCATTCTTCTCGAAGGTGAAGACCTTCTTCGAGCTGGCTCTGCACGGCTGAAAGATCTGCGCGCAACACGCATGTCAATGATCTTTCAGGAGCCGATGATGGCTCTCAACCCCGTCCTCACCGTGGGCTATCAGATCGAAGAGGTTCTTCAGGCACATTCCAACCTCAGCTCCCTGGAACAGCGCCAGCTGGTCATGGAAATGATGGAGCACGTCCATCTGCCTGATGTGAAACGAATCTACGGCTCCTATCCTCATCAGCTGTCGGGTGGTCAGCGCCAGCGCATTATGATTGCTATGGCCCTGATCCTTAGGCCGAAGCTGCTAATCGCAGATGAGCCTACGACCGCACTCGACGTAACAACCCAGAAGCAGATCCTGAGACTCATCCGTGAATTACAGGGCGATCTCGGCACCTCTGTTCTCTTCATCACCCACGATATGGGCGTTGTCGCCGATATCGCCGACCGGGTCTGCGTCATGCACAATGGTCGCATAGTGGAGGAGGGGTCGACGGAGACAATTCTGCGCACTCCCAGAGAGGACTACACACGCGACCTGCTGACAGCCGTTCCAGCGCTAGCACCGCGTTTGCCGCGCAATGAGACCAGTCGCGAGGCGATCCTGGAGATCGTGGATCTAGTGAAGATCTACAGCACGAAATCGCTCTTCAAACCCCGCCAAGAGACGGTCGCTGCCGAGAAGGTTAATCTTACACTCAAGCGCGGTCGGACTCTGGGCATAGTCGGCGAGAGTGGGTCTGGCAAGTCCACTGTGGCGCGCTGCGCCATGCGGCTGATTGAGCCGACATCCGGGAGCATCCGGGTTGCCGGACAGGAGATCTCCAGCCTTTCCCGCAGCGCTCTTCATCCCTATCGCAAGCGGATTCAGATGATCTTCCAGGATCCAAATAGGTCTCTAAATCCGCGGCGGACAGTCGGTGAGAGCATCACCGAAGGCCCGGTGAATTACGGTATGTCCAAACTGGACGCTAGCGCCAAGGCTAAGGAGCTTCTTGAGCTCGTCGGTCTCCCGGCCGACGTGATCGACCGTCATCCGCATCAGTTCTCCGGCGGCCAGCGTCAGCGCATCGCCATTGCAAGGGCACTCGCTATGGAGCCTGACGTGCTTGTCGCGGACGAGGCAGTATCAGCGCTCGACGTTTCGGTACAGGCACAAGTATTGGATCTCTTGGATGATCTCCAAGAGCGCCTTAAGGTTGCGATTCTCTTTATCACTCATGATCTTCGCGTCGCAGCCCAGATCTGCGACGATGTCGCCGTCATGCAGAAGGGCCGCGTGGTCGAATATGGCCCCGCTGAACGCGTCCTGCAGTATCCGCAGCAGGACTACACGCGCGAGTTGTTGGACGCGGCTCCTGGGAAAGGCTGGGACTTTCCCAACTTCCGCCCCCTCCCCTCGGCGAGTACGCCAATCGAATCTTTCAAGCAGTGAGACGACCCATGAGTGGACTACGCGTCGCTGTTGGCGGCTTTATGCACGAGACCAACACATTCGCCCCCAGCAAGGCCGGAATTGATGCGTTCATCGAGGGCGGCGGATGGCCCAGCCTGAGCGAAGGCCCTGCCCTGATCAAGGCTACTCGCAACGTCAATATGGGCATATGCGGCTTCGTCGAGGTGGCTGAGGCACAAGGCTGGGATACAGTGCCCACCCTCTGGTGCGCCGCAAGTCCCTCGGCCCACGTTACCAAAGATGCCTTCGAGATTCTCACAAGCCGATTACTGGAAGGGATACGGTGCGCGGGCCACCTCGACGGCGTCTATCTCGATCTTCATGGCGCGATGGTCGCCGAGCACGTGGATGATGGGGAAGGGGAAATCCTGATGCGCGTTCGCGATGTGATCGGCCCCGATGTACCCCTTATCGCGAGCTTGGATCTGCATGCGAATGTGACACAGCGTATGTTCGACATGGCCGATGCGTTGATCGCTTACCGGACATATCCGCACGTTGATATGTCGGAGACAGGTCGGCGCTCCGCGCTCTACTTGAGGAGGCTTATGAGGGGACAGCGCGACGCTAAGGCGTTCCGACAAGTTCCGTTCCTGATCCCGATTGCATGGCAATGTACCTCGATGGAGCCAGGAAGGAGCCTCTATGCTGGACTTTCGGCTTTGGAGGAGCGCGGCATCGGGTCGGCTTCCCTGCTGATGGGATTTCCGGCCGCTGATTTTTCTGATTGCGGCCCATCTATCGTCGTCTACGCCTCAAGTCAGGAGGTTGCGGATGAAACGGCTGACGATTTGCTCCACGCCGTGGCCGAGCAGGAAAGCGCCTTCTCCGGCCGCGTGTATTCGCCGAGAGAGGGCGTGCTCCAGGCCATGAAGCTTTCTGACAACGCCAGCCGGCCAGTCGTCATAGCGGATACCCAGGATAATCCAGGCGCCGGCGGGAACTCCGATACGACTGGCATGCTGCGCGCGCTCGTTGAAGCCGATGCCAAGCGAGCTGCGATTGGAGCGATTGTGGATCCGCTAGCCGCGGCCAAGGCCCATGAGGCTGGGATTGGCGCGCATATTTGGCTGTCTCTCGGCGGCAAGTCCGGTATTGAGGGCGATGCGCCGCTCGAAGCGGACTACGTTGTGGAGGCTCTATCGGACGGTCGCTTGACGGCCTCTGGACCCTTTTATGGAGGAGCTCGGATGCAGCTCGGACCATCCGCCTGCCTTCGGCTCGGCGGTGTTCGGATTGTTGTGGCATCGCGCAAGGCGCAGATGGCGGACCAGGAGATGTATCGCTTTGTCGGTATCGAGCCCAAACAGCAGGCGATCCTCGTTAACAAGAGTTCGGTGCATTTTCGCGCCGATTTTGAACCCATCGCCGAGGCCATTCTCGTCTGTGCCGCGCCCGGCCCGATGCCGGTAGATCCTGCCACCCTGCCCTTCACACGCTTACGGAAAGGAATGCGACTTTCCCCAAACGGACCATTTTTCGACGAACGACGTTCGCTCCAATCGACCATGCACAAGGACCTCAGTCATGTCAGTACTGCCCCGGATCGAAGAATTTACGACTGACCTCACGGCTATCAGGCATGACCTGCATGCTCATCCGGAGATCGGCTTTGAGGAGAAACGCACCTCGGGAATTGTCGCAGGAAAGCTGGAAGAGTGGGGCGTAGAGGTCCATCGGGGGATCGGTGGCACGGGCGTGGTCGGGGTTTTGAGAGGCAACCACGAGGGCACGGGCCGAATCGGACTTCGCGCTGACATGGACGCGCTGCCGATGGATGAATTCACCAATCTGCCCTACCGCTCGACAATCCCGGGGCGGTTCCATGGCTGTGGACATGACGGCCACACGACGATGCTGCTGGGCGCAGCACGCTATCTCGCCGAAACGCGCGATTTTGCAGGCACTGCGATATTCATCTTCCAGCCGGCTGAGGAGGGACTCGGCGGCGCGCGCGCTATGCTTTCTGATAAGCTGTTCGAGCGGTTTCCATGTGACGAGATCTATGGGCTTCATAACACGCCGGATCTGGAACCAGGCCAAGTCGCCATCTTTCCTGGCAAAGCGATGGCCGGTGCAAGCTTTTTCGACATCGCGATCACCGGCAGCGGCAGTCATGGTGCGATGCCCCACATGTCTCGGGATCCAATAATTGTTGCAACCGCTCTGTCGCAGGCTTTACAGAGCATCGTCAGCCGCAACGTGAATCCACTTCAGTCTGCGGTTCTATCTATTACCCAGATTCATTCTGGATCTGCCTACAACGTGGTTCCGGAGAAAGCTTCTTTGGCGGGAACTATCCGCTTCTTTGATGATGTCGTCGGTAACTTAATGCGTACGCGACTAGAGAAGGTTGCTGCCGGAATTGCAGAGTCCTTTGAAGTTCAGATTGACGTCAACATACGCGACATCTTCTCGGTTCTGGAAAACCATGAGACAGAGACCGCTGCTTTCGCCGAAGCTGCTCGGGAAATCGTTGGGACCGAAAATGTCCTGACAGACCCAGCCCCCGTGATGGGTAGCGAGGATTTTGCGGACATGCTGCAAGTGGTGCCGGGAGCCTATTGCTGGGTCGGTCACGCAGGGACCGTACCATTGCATAACCCGGCCTTCGTTCTGGATGATGGTATCTTACCGGTTGGTGCGAGCCTTCTGGCGCGCATCGTGGAAAAGCGGCTGCGGGCATGATGGACCGCAACTGGCTGAAGAGCGGAAAGAAGTGCAATGGACGCGAAAACTCCTACCTTGAACCTCAGCCTTGATCTCCACCAGATGCTTGACGGCCTCCGACGATGGGTTGAATGCGAAAGCCCAACCTTCGAAGTTGAGGCAGTAAATCGCATGATGTCACTGGCGGCCAATGATCTCACGGACATGGGCGCCACTGTAGAGCGGATTGCTGGTCCAACCGGGCTCGGCGACTGCCTGAGAGCTTCGTTTCCACACCCGCGCCGGGGCGAGCCCGGCGTGCTTATCATGGCTCATCTTGATACAGTCCATCCAGTTGGCACGCTGGAGAAACTGCCGTTCCGCGTTGATGGCAACCGCTGCTACGGTCCCGGCATTCTCGATATGAAGGGCGGCACCTTCGCCGCATTACAAGCCGTACGTGCCTTGGCTGATGCTGCCTTCGAGACGCCTCTTCCGGTCTATGTACTACTCACCTCAGATGAGGAGATTGGCAGCCCCGGTACGCGACCACTGATCGAGGCGGAGGCAAAGCGTCATAAGTATGTCCTTGTGCCGGAGCCTGCTAAAGAGGACAATGGTGTGGTATCAGGGCGTTACGCCATTGCTCGGTTCAATTTGACTGCGCAAGGCCGGCCGAGTCACGCTGGAGCAGCGCTCAAGAAAGGACGCTCCGCAATCCGTGAGATGGCCCAGCAAATTCTGGCTATCGAGGATATGACAGACGACGATTGCACCTTTAGCGTAGGCGTCGTCCACGGTGGGCAGTGGGTAAACTGCGTCTCAACGGAGTGCAGAGCAGAGGCACTTAGCATGGCAAAGCGCCAGGTTGACCTGGATCGTGGTGTAGCGCGAATGCTCGATCGGAACGAGACTCACGAAGATGGAACCGGCTTCCTGGTTGAACTGGGTGTGGTGCGGCCGGTTTGGGAGCCGAATGAGGGGACGATGGCGCTCTTCGCCCAAGCCGAGGCAGCCGCATCAAGCTTGGGCTTAAGTCTGACTCATGGAAGTGCCGGCGGTGGATCTGATGGCAATTTCACAGGCGCCTTGGGGATTCCTACCCTCGATGGCCTTGGTCTCAGTGGCGATGGCTATCACACACTGGAAGAGCATATTATTGTCGACAGTCTTCTTCAGCGCACCCAGCTGATGGCTGGTCTTCTCATAAGGCTTAGCGAAAGTGAGACTGAGCGTTAATTCTCTAGGGCGTTGTCAGGGTAGACGTTCTAGCGCAGTCTTCAGATGGCACCTGCACGTTGACCGGCGTGGCCGGATGAAGGCACATGGGAGACTCATTGCATGTCCGCCACCGTTTTCCTCCGGAGGCGATCAGTTTTGCGGCTTAGCTCTAACTCCGCTTCCCCTAAACCTGCGGATGGTAGAGAAGGTGTTGGCGTCCCGCGGGATTGAGGTCGGCCACGAAATGGTTCGCTGCTGGACTGAGAAGTCTCGTGGGGAACGGCCCATCAATGTCCCGATGTTATCCAGCATGAGGATGAGGTTGTGGTCATCATTGCTGCCTAGAGGGTGTCTGGAAATTCGGGTGGTTCCCATCTGAAGGGGCATGACAGCCCTTAGCTACGACACCGACCTGAGCGATGCGGAGTGGGCGATCCTGGCGCCCCTCCTGGCCCCTACGACCCGCCG
>NZ_JBHSBQ010000107.1:0-14408 GCF_042650665.1 Microvirga sp. GCM10011540
CTTTCTCGGGATCGGGGCGGACCGTGTGGCGTTTCCGCTGGAGCGGTTCTGGCTTCGGGGCGATCAGCTGTTCATCCGGGGGGTGACGGAGCAGGATATCGAGGCGATGGACGATTATCGCGATCAGCTCGACAGCTTCCAGCGTCTGCCGCGCAACCAGCAGGCCGAGCTGCGGGTCTGGGAGTAATCCCACACCTCGCCCCACACCAAAACAACGAGCCGGCGGAGAAATCCGCCGGCTTTTCGAGCCTCGCGGTCCCGTTCGCGGAGACAGGCAGGATCCATATCCCCATGAGGAGACAAGTACGTGGCCGTCGATTACAAAACCGAATTGAAGCGACCCATCCCGCTCAGTCTCGCGATCTTGGCGGCCGTCGGCTGGCTGCTGGCCATCTTTGCGCTGGTATCGGGTTCCTCTTCCGAACGCGATTATGAGGCGCGGCTGGCCGAACTCGACGCGGCCCGCAATACGGCCGTCACGCAGCTCGAGGAGCAGCGACAAGCCGCGGGAACCCTCGAGGAATTGCGCGGCCGCATCGCAACCGCCGAGGAGGAACTGGCAAGGCTGACCCGCGAGCGCGATCAGGTGCAGCAGACCGTCGGCACCACGCAGCAGGAATTGCGGGCGCTGGAAGAGCGCTCGACCCAGCTCAATCAGCAGATCGAGGCGCAAACACAGCGATTGACGGAAGCCGGAACGCAGGTCCGGTCGATCGAGGAGCGTGTCGCCCGCGCGCGCAATGAGTTGACGGCGACGGAGCAATCCATTGCCCAACGCAGCCAGGAACTGGCCCAGGTCGGAGGGCGGCTTCAGGAGGCTCGGCAGGAAGAGGCGAGGGCGCGCGAGGAACTGGCGCGGCTGTCCCAGGAGGCTTCGGGCCGTGCGGCGCAAGCCGCCGAGGCGGAACAGCGGATCCAGCAGGCTCGGGAAGCCGAAGCCGCCGCTCAGTCGCAGCTCGCCAACCTGCAGCAGCAGCTGGCGATCCTTGAACAGCAGCTCGGAACGGCTCGTCAGGAGATGACCAATGCGCGCCGGAATCCCACCGCCGATCCGGCGGCCGAGCCTTCCCAGACGAGCAGCAGCACCGGATCGGAGCTGAGGTGCAGCAGAACCACGACAGGTTGGGACTGCTCGCGAACCCCCGCTCGGTAGGATTCGATGCCAGGAGTGGTTCGGTCCCTCTTTGGAGCGCCAGCGTACAATGTTCCGCTCCTCTCCTGGGGCGAGGCCGGAACGGCGAAATGCGCGAAGGGTTCGATAGACGAGATGGTATCCGACACGGGACAACCGTGTCGGTCGGAAAACAGGGTGATGTCCATGAAACGTAAAGCACTGACCGGGCTGCTGCTGGCAGCCATTCCCGCTGGAGCTTTTGCGAGCCAGAGCAGCCCTCAATCCAATACGGCGAGCGCGGAATGCGACCGGCTCATTCAAGTGCTGGAGCAGCGGTCTCCGACAGCGGCTCACGAGGCTCTCCAGCAGATGCGCATCTATCGGGACGGCAACCAGTACCAGGCCTGTCTCGACACGGCCCGGACCGCGCAGAGCGGGGCTGCGAGCCTGAGCGACGTACAGGTCGAACGGATCGCCGGCATCGACGTGTACAACGACAAGGGAATGCATCTCGGCGATGTGGACCGTGTCGTGGTCGGGAACGACCAGCAGACCTACGTCCTCGTGACCTACCGTGGCCCCCGCTGGCCCGGAAACAAGCAGGTCGCCCTGCCGCTGAACGACATGACGCTGAGAGACGGCCGCCTGCAGATCTCCGGCATCGGGGAGGACGAACTCCGGCTGATGCCTGCGGCGCAGGACGACGGACGGCGGTACACTACGCTGCAGGACACCGGTACCGTCAGCGTCAGGCGTCCGGCCGACCCACCCACCGAGACGGGATCCACCCGGTAGTCACCCGTCGCGGCAGAGGAGCATCAAATGAACAGGGCACTTGCGACTGCATTCACTATGCTTTTGCTGGTGCTGCCGCATACCGGGCAGGCGCAGGAGCCACAGACCCCGGCCGGCGGCAGCACGGCATCGGATTTGAACAAGCTGCCGCAATACAAGCGGGATCGGATCAAGAGCTACGTGGAAGCGCAGAACATCGCGCCGGTCACTGCGGGCAAGAGCCTGGAGGCCGGCGCGATTCTGCCGTCCACGATACCGCTGCGAGGGCTGCCCCGCGATATGATCACGGAAATTCCGGAGGTCACCAGCTATCGCTACGTGGTGATGGACGACGGCATTGCCATCGTGGAGCCGAGCAGCCGCAGGATCGTCCAAATCATCAGGTGAGGCTCGAGCCTATTTCACTCCCGGCACGGCTTTGCTGAGCTGCTGCACCTCTTTCATGTTCTTCAGATCGGACAGCGCGACGGGGAGCGACATCGCGATCTTGCCCGATGTCCTGGAAAGTTTGACGGCCGCGAACGGGACCGGAATGCGACCGGTGTTCTTGTCCTTCGTCGAGATGATGGCCGCGACGACACGCCCGCCGGGGATCACCACAAGATCTTCGACCGTTCCGACGGTGCCGCCGCCGGGCCCTGTCACCTGGGCGCCGAGCAGGTCCTTGACGAGCAGGCGATCCTTGGCGCTCGACGTCAGCGTCTGGGCCGCACTGGCTGCCGCGGATGCGACGTCGCCCGGCATCATCTGCTGAGCGGCTTGTGCTGGAGCAGGTACATTCTGGGCGGCGGCCGGCGTCACAGCCGCAATGATCAGCAGACTGCCGGCGATGAAGCTTCGCATAGGTTCCTCCAGAAACCCGTTCGGCCCGAGGCGAAGGAGACGCTTCGGACCGGACGTCAGGTTTGAGTCCAGTAGACGGGCATTCGGTAGTAGCTGTAGAGCCGCGTCTCGTAGTCCCGGTCCACGGGGCTCCAGGGGTCGTATTCAGGCGCGTTCTTGATCTCGTCGCGGGTTCGGGCGACGCGCATCGCGCGCTTCTCCCAATTGATCGCCTCGACCCATTTCGGCGGGACGATGACCTGCTTGCCCGGCCACCAGTTCTTCGTGTCGACGATGACATAGCGAACGATCCATTCGTCGGTGTCGACGAGAAAATCCTCGACGTGGCCGACCTGATCGTCGCTCCCGTGGATGTCATAGCCCGTCACCTCGCTGGCGCTGCGCAGGTGCGGATCTCCCGTCTGAGCATCGTCGGGGACATGCCCTGTCAGCGGGGTCGGAGGGGAGGTGGGGGCGGCGTGTCCTGCCGCGGGAGTGTATACGGTCGGCGGCACCCAAGCGGCACCGGCGCCGACCGGCCAATAAGGCGGCATTCCATAGTGATCGTAGATGGACGTTTCCATCTGGCGGGATACGGGCAGGTCGATGCCGGTGCCTGGGCTTTCTTCAACCTGTTCCTTGGTGAAATCGACGCTGACCGCGCGGGCTTCCACGTCTACCGAGCCAAGATGGTCGGCCGGCAGAAGCACCTTCCTGCCCAGCAGCCAACCTCCCGTGTCGACCACGAGCCAGCGAACGGCCCAAGTGTCGTCCTCGAACAGAAGATCCGCGACGCTGCCGATCTCGCCATCCTTTGCGCGGATGGAATGGCCGATGAGATTTGAGGTCTTTTGAAGCACGATCATCCCCTGACTTCTGAGTGGTGCCGCGCGGCTACAGGGCGCTCTTCTGGAAGCGCTGCGGATCGATCCGGAGACCGGCGGTCTCTGCCTGGGATTCGGTGACGAAAGGCAGGCCGTAATAGCTCGCTCCCGGGTCCCAGCGCCCGGTCGTGCCGGGATAGGGGAAAGCGAACGTGCCGCCGCCCGATGCCGCATCCCGGCTGACGAGCACGGCTATCAGACGCCCTTCCTGACTGAAGACGGCGTCGGTGACGTATCCGTAGCCGTAACCTGTCTGCAGGCGGGCGTAGTCGCCGATGACCTCCGTCAGCCGGAACTCCCGCGGTAACGTCGAAACGCCTTCGGTGCCTGGAAACAGGCCGTATTGCGGCTTCTCGCTGTTGTCCGCCAGGCTGACCGTCACGCCGTTCTGTCCTGGCGTGAGATTCACCTCGTTCCATGGAATGCGGTAGACCGCATCGGGTATGCCGAGAGCTCCGCCGCCCTCGATGACCAGGGCTGCGAGACGCCCGTCGGCATCGATGATGAGGTCGCGTACCGTGCCGATCTGCTCTCCGCCTTTCCGGGTCACGCCTTGGCCGATCAACTGCCGGGAGCGCCAGCCCTGGTACAGCGCGTCCGGAGCAAGCTGGCTGACCTGACCCGGCAGGGCCGGGGCCACGGCCGGGTTCTGGCCCTGCGAGAAGGCAGGCGTCGCTAGCACGGTTACGATAACCGCCGAGATTCCGATCCGGGACAGCATCATGATCAGTCTCCCTCATGAAGTCGGCGCGAGTCGATCGCGGCCACGTGGCTGAAGAAGCAATGCAGCAGCGAGCAACGGGTTCGGGGTTCGGTCCGGCAGCGTACCGACAGTAATGTCCCGCCGCGGCCATGACTGTCGCAAAGAGAAAGCGGAATCTTATTTAACTAGGTCATAGGGGTCACAGGCACTTCACGGGGCCTGAGAGGCTGCGCGTCAAGATGATCGGCCGAACGGGCCTGCGAGCGCAGATGAACGTTACGAACACTTCATCTTGCCGTAAGCACGTTTTCACGCGCCTGACCCCATCTGAATTGCATCCGAGGCAAGACCTCATTGCGCTGATGGAGAACACAGCATGACCTACCTGTACTCGAGATCCAGCGACGCGCCGCGCCGCGCCGGGAAAACGCGATCCGCTCTCCTTGGCGCCGTTGCTCTGGCGACCGTCGCCGCGGTTGGCGGCGGTGCCGCCCTGCCGGCCTTCGCCCAGGCGCCGCAGACAGCCACGGCTCCGGCAGCGACGGTCCCTTCGTTCGCCGATGTCGTCGACCGCGTGAAGCCGGCCGTCGTGTCCGTACGGGCTAAGGCCGAGGCGACCCAGAGCGCGGCCAGCCCGTCGGCCCGGCCGGATTCGAACCTTCCCGATTTCGGGCTTCCGGACGATCACCCTTTCCAGGAGTTCTTCAAGAGGTTCCGCGGCCAAGGCGGGCAGAACAACGAGGGCCCGCGTTTCAGCCAGCCGCGTCCGCGGCAGGGCGCCTCGCAGGGTTCGGGCTTCTTCATCTCGGCCGACGGCTATCTCGTGACCAATAACCACGTCATCGACAAGAGCTCCGAGGTCGAGGTTCTCATGGACGACGGCCGCACGCTGCCGGCCGAGATCGTCGGAACCGATCCGAAGACCGACCTGGCGCTGCTGAAGGTGAAAGAGGGTGGGCCGTTCAAGTTCGTCGAGCTGGCTCCCGACGCTCCGCGCGTCGGAGACTGGGTGCTCGCCGTCGGCAACCCGTTCGGCCTCGGCGGAACGGTGACAGCGGGCATCGTTTCGGCTCGGGCGCGTGACATCGGCGCTGGCCCCTATGACGACTTCCTGCAGATCGACGCGCCGGTCAACCGTGGCAATTCCGGCGGACCGACCTTCAATCAGCGCGGTCAGGTGGTCGGCGTGAACACGGCAATCGCCTCGCCGTCTGGCGGCAATGTCGGTATCGCCTTCGCCATTCCCTCGGAGACGGTTCAGAACGTCGTGACCCAGCTCAGGGAAAAGGGCACCGTCGAGCGCGGCTTCTTGGGCGTGCAGATCCAGCCCGTGACCAAGGACATCGCCGCAAGCATCGGACTTCCGAAGAGCGAGGGTGCTATCGTCGCCCGTGTCGAGGATAACGGCCCGGCGGCAAAGGCCGGACTGAAGGCGGGCGACGTCGTTCTCTCCGTCAACGGAAAGCCGGTCAGCGATGCGCGCGACCTGTCCAGGACCGTCGCTTCCCTGAACGCCGGAACGACGGCCACCCTGCAGGTCTGGCGCGATGGGAAGCAGCAGGATGTCTCCGTCACGATCGGCAAGATGCCCTCGACCACCACGGCTGCCGCGGATTCGAAGACTGGTACCGAGGTGGGCAAGCTCGGGCTGAACCTGGCACCGGCATCCGCTACGGGCGACAACGACAAGGCAGGCGTTGCCGTCGTCGGTGTGGAGCCCGGCAGCCCGGCCGCCGAGAAAGGCTTCAAGACGGGCGATGTCATCGCGCAGGTCGCAGGCCAGCCGGTTCAGACCCCGGCGGACGTGAAGAACGCTCTCGAGGCGAGCCGCAAGGACGGAAAGAAGAGCGTGCTCTTCCTTGTCGAGGCGAAGGAAGGGACCCGCTTCATCGCACTCCAAATTCCTGCCGCCTAAACTTCTCTCGACTTCCGGCAGGCTGGATCTCCAGCCTGCCGGGCATTGAATATCCGAAACATGGTTTCGATTATCCCGCGCATTATACTAGTGCATAGCGATTGTCCGACGCCTTAGCCCGTTTGCGGATGGCGGATTGTCAGGGTTGATGCTAGGCGGAAAGCAACATCATACCAAAGGGTCGCCCCATGATGACCGTCGCGGTCCCGCCGCGCAACAAGCTCCTGGCGTCGTTGCCTGCGGAGGATTTTCGGCGGCTGAGCCCTAAGCTGGAAGCCGTACCACTCAAGGCTCGGCGGATCCTGCATCACGCGAAGCTTCCCATCGAGCACGTCTACTTCGTCGAGGACGGGCTGGTGTCGGTTGTGGCCAACACGGACGGCGACAACCATGGAGTCGAGGCTTGGCTGATCGGGTGCGAGGGTATGGCGGGCATCACCGTCATCCTGGGCGCCGAGAGTTCTCCTCATCGAAGGGTCGTTCAGGCCGAAGGCAGCGCACTGCGCCTGCGAACCCCGGATTTGCTCGATGCGGTGAACGAGATGCCGGCGCTTCGGGGGATTCTCCTCCGGTATGTGCACGGGATCCTGGTGCAGGCCAGTCAGTCCGGAGCCTGCAATGCGCGTCACTCTCTTCCGCAGCGCCTCGCGCGATGGCTGCTCATGGCGCAGGACCGGTTGAATCGCAGCGATCTGCCGCTGACCCACGACATCCTGTCGAAGATGCTCGGCGTTCGCCGCGCCAGCGTGACGGAGGCCGTTCACGTCCTTGCCCGTGCGGACGCGATCTGCGCAGGCGAGCGCGGACACATCCATGTCCTCGACCGCGGCAAGCTCGAGGGCCTCGCCTGCGGCTGCTATTTCACGATCAGAGCCGAGTTCGACCGGTTCACGACTCCTCCCGAGGCCGTGTCATCTCCCAAGGCCGCCGGCGAAAGAGCCGAGCAGCCGTCGGCAATAGGTCTCGAAGATGTCCCATAGAGCCGGCTGGAGCGGGCAAGCTCACGCCTGTTGGGCCTGCTCCATTCTCTGCGGCTGAATACCGTTTCCCCAGTCCTCGATGTATCCGGGCTTGAACCCGCTGACCTCCGCGAGGTGCGGTGCATCCAGCAATTCGATGACCTGCCCGTCGAACCGCAGAAGTCCGTCACGGCGCATGCGCTGCAGAATGCGGTTGACATAGGGTGTGGTGAGGCCGGTGCAGTCCGCGATATCTTCCTGAGTTGCAGGCAGGTGAAATGACGGGCCGTCGGTCAGGCCGCGCAGATGCAGTCGCCGGTACAGTTCCATGAAAAGGTGGGCGATACGGGCATAGGCGTCTCGGCGCCCCAATCTCACCTCCCACTGGTGGAGGATGGCTTCCTCGCGCAACGTCATCAGGAACAGAACCGATCCGAGCCGCGGATATTCCCGTTGCAGGTCGTGGAACGTCTCGAGGGGCAGTACCGCGACCTTGCTCGTCACGAGCGGAGCGACCGAATGCGGAATGGCCGCGTAGGCCAGACTATCGATGCCGGCAATCTCGCCGGGCAGCCGAAAATTGAGAACCTGGCGCCGCCCATCGCGGAGGATCTTGTATTCGATCAGCCACCCCTGCAGCACGATGAGAGCATAGTCATAGCTCTTGCCGTCTCCCAGAAGCGGTCGCCGGGCCGAGGCCTCCTTGCTCTGCGATTCGAGGCGGTGCAGGAAATCGAGTTCGTCCGAGCTCAGAGCGAACAACTGCTCGAAACCGCGAAGGAAAGGTGACCGTTTGGCCAGCTCAGTCAAGACATCGCTCCATGGCCGATGCGAGGGAGGCGAAGTCTAGGACAGGTCCTGTCGGTTCGTCCACGTGAGGCTCGTCTTCGAACCGCGGGGCCGCATGATTTCGCGAAATCGAGCTCACGACCCTGTCTTCCCTCAAATCGGTACGATGCCGCACTGAGCTTCTTCATATCGCGAGAACCTTTCGTGTCGTGGACGCTTTTCTTTGCATGGGACGCCTCGAGGGTGTCCTGCCCCGAAGCCGGATCTCCGATCTTAACCAGTTCGGTGGGCCGATGGGCGGGAGGAGAACCGTCGCAGGTAACCCTAAGACTCCTGACCAGGTGCGTTTCCGGAACTACCCCGCTCCAGACCCCCCTCCCTGGAGCGGGGTTTTCTTTGCGCCTCGGGGCCTGATGACGGAAGGCGGTTTCGGATCTTCCGGGCCGTTCCTATCGGCCGGCGACATCCTTCAGGGAGATCATGGTGACCATGCGGCCGGTACCATCCACGACTTCAAGGTGATAGTGCTTGATGCTGTCTTGATCCAAGATGCCCTGGGCGATGAGATCGACCGCATCGGCGAGGGCATACTTCATGGCCGCAGCGTCATCGCGTAAATTCACGCCCTCCAGGTCGAGGGTCTTCGCATCCTTCCTGACGATATTAACGTAATAGAGAGGCATATCCGCTCCACAACGTCACCTCGCGATGACGGTGCCTTCTGGCCTCCTCACATCCCACGGAACCCCACGCACGAAGAGCCGGGTCTCTCGGCTGCCCGAGATGCGCGCATGTGCTGTACCCTGTCTTCCCTCCAGCGCCTCCAAGGGATCGATCGGGTCATCCGGCGCGGGCAGCCGCCGCCAGCCGCGCTGGCGATCCATCTTTCCGACGCGCCGGACAACGCTAACCTCACTCTTGCAGTCCGCCCATCCAGCGGGACGACTTTTCTGGCGGAGCCATTTCGCCTTTTAGCGGTCGCGTTGGATGACGCCGCATGCAATTCGATCGCCGGCTGCCCCTGACGGCTGGCTTCTGTAGTCGTCGGCGGTGGCATGGATCACGAGCGCGGAGCCGTCCTGGTCGAACAGCGTTGCGTCTCCGCTGAACCCGACATTGGGGTTGAAGACCTCGGCAAGCAGCTTGCCATCCTGGCCCACCGTCTGGTTCGGCATATCGCCTGCATGCGGGCCGCCTTCCTGCCAATAGCCGTGGGGCTTGCCTCCGGGATTGTAGTGGCCACCCGCGGATTCGAACCCGCCCGACGCGTCGCAGCGCCCAACCTCATGAATGTGGAAGCCATGAACGCCGGGCGGCAGGTTGGCGACGTCGGCTCTGACCAGCACGCCGTTGGGCGTCTCGATCAACGTGGCCGTTCCGATGGTTTTGCCTTCCTTGTCCATGAAGACCGCTCTCGCGCTCAACGGGGTCGAGGATGTCGGCTGTTGCGCCCAGCCGGGAGTTGCGCCGGCGACGAATGCCAGGCAGAGGAGAATTCTTTTCATAGCGGTAGTCACCTCCGAGTATCGCTGGAGCCACGTCCTCTGCATCGCGTAGGAGGGTCGGCGACGTCCACGGTCAGTCCGCCATTTCCCCGCCGGTCGAGGACTTGGGACGACAACAAACCTGTCAGGCTCGGCGTTCCGCTGTATCGATGATACGCGGCCATATTCAGTACGCTGGCGCACTGATTCAGAAGGTGCGGATGGGTGCTGGGATGAGACCGGCGTCGGGAGCGACTATCCCAGGACGAGCAGGCCTATCAGGGCAACCAGGGCCAAGGCGAGCAATCCGCTGGGCCAGAACCCCCAGGTCCGGCTGTATGGCCACACAGGCACCGTCGCGATGATGAAGAGAATGACGACGCTGATGAGGATGGCACTATAAGGCATACGACTCGACCCTTTTGACGCGGAGGACGGAGAGGATTTGCCTCATATAGGGCGCTGCCGGTCGTAGGCCGCCGCTCCTGCCGTTTTGATCAGGGTTTCTAGCATTTGGAAATGCGCTGCCCAGTCCCGTGCGTCGATGGGGCAGGGGCCTCGTCTCGTCGCTGAAAGGAGCCGGTCGGGAGGGAAGAGGGGCGGGTTTCCCCGCCCCGGCTAGCCTTACTGCTGCGGCTTGGGCATGGTGGTGCTGCCGCCGGTCGAGGACCCGGACGAGCCGCCCGAGCTCGGCGAGGCAGCTGCACCGCTGGTGCTCGATCCGGAACCGGATGTTCCGCCCGTCGAACCCGTCGTCGCAGCCGCGTTGTTGCCGCCCATCACCGGCGGGTTGAGAACCACCAGGATGCGATCGCCGTCCTTCGTGGAAGCCTGCACCAGATAGGTGGCGTCGAGGATCTGGACATTCGTGAAGCCAGCATCCCGCATCACCTGACGGACCTTGTCCTGCGACATGGCCTTCGGCATCGAAGCGGACTGGGACGCGGAGGTCGAGCCGGCAGAGCCGGAGCCGGAGCCGGACTGCTGGTTCTGCTGCGTCTGGGCTACGGCCGCTGAGGAGCCCAGGGCCAGGCCTGCGATGGCAGAAATCGTAAGAAGCTTATTACGCATGTCGTTTTCCCTTCTCTCAATGATCTTCCAAGCTGCGCGCTTTGCGCCGGGAGGACCGTTCAGGACATGCCGCTGGGTTGCCGCGCCGCATGGCGCAACTCAATGCGAGCTTGATGATCGAGGTTGCCCGCCTCCGCGCCCCCTTGTGAGGAACACGGTCGCGATCCCGAAGGATTGCGGCCGCCCACGGTGCCTGCACGGACAACAGAAGCGATCTTGAGGAGTTCCTGGCATCTGTGCGTACTGAGTACGTTACCGAACTGAACTGAAAGGGAGCATGGAATGGCGTCGACAGCGCCGGCGTGGGGCGCCGGGCAGGACGACGTGACCGGGAACACCGAAGGCAGCGCGGAAGAGCGGTCGCTTACAACAGCCATTCGACAGGAAGGATACGCATGCAACCGGCCAGAATCCGCGCGGGCAGCGTGGCACCCGGCTCCTGGGGCCGTACCGAGCCGTCATCGATCCAGACGAGCCTGCCGCGGCGGATTTCAACCCGGTAGCTCTGGGACGGAGACCGCACCTGCTTCATCGTTGCCGCAAGCTCCCGGGCGAAGGCCTCGCCCTCAATCAGCAGCACCAGCTCCGTGTTGTGGTCCGCCGAGCGCGGATCGAGATTATAGGAGCCGATCACCGACAGGCGCTGGTCCGCGAGCATTACCTTGGCGTGCAGGCCTGCGCCGCCGGAACTCCCCAGCAGGGACAGGGCGCGCCTCACCCTGGCATCCGGCTGCAGTTCGTACAATTCGACACCGGCCGCGAGCAGGGCGCGGCGGTGGCGCGAGTACCCGATCTGAGCCGGCAGCACGTCGTTGGTGCCAAGGGAATTGGTGACGATCCGAACTGCCACCCCGTGCGCGGTCAACTTTCGGAAACGCGCCAGATCCTCGTCGTCTGGGATCAGATAGCCGGCCTCGATGTCGAGCGAGCTCCTGATGTCGTTGAGAGTATCCCAGAGCCTCTGCTGGAGCCGGCCCGCGCCTGCAGCATATCCCGGCACATCGTCCAGCACGGTCGCGGGTGCCCAGATCAGATCACGCAGGAGCGCGTCCAGATCGATCCCGCGCCCGGCGAGCGTTTCACCGAGCAGGGACTGGTCACTTTGCAAGGATTGCGGCTTCCCTTGCTCGCGGCGCCGGCTCATGTGCTCGTCGATGCTGCGCTCCAGACTTTCGAGGATGGCATCGACCTCCGCCTCCTTCGCGCGCTCCTTCACCCCGAAGGCCGTAGACGGCATGGCGAACTCGCTGTCCCAGAACCGCTCGAAGGAGGCCTCCACCGCCTGCGCGGCCGGTCCGACGGTCAGCACGTCGATGTCGCGAAAGTTCATGTTTGCCGCCAGGCCGAAGTAAACGTCCCCGATGTTGCGGCCGCCGAGAATCGCGGCGGCGCCATCCACGACCAGCGCCTTGTTGTGCATGCGACGGTTCAGGCGGTGGAAGGAGAACAGCCAGTTCAGGAAATAGGCGCGGCGTGTCACCGACGGGTTGTAAACCCGCACGGTGATGTGCGGATGAGCTGCGAGGAGGTGCAGAAGTCGCCTGGTCGAGTGGGCATGGAGGTCGTCGAGCAGAATGCGCACGCGCACGCCGCGCTCGGCGGCATGCAGTACCGCCAGCGCCATGAGGCGGCCGGCCAGATCGTCGTGCCAGGCGTAGTATTGCAGATCGATGGTGTTGGCTGCGGCCTGCACAAGGGCAAGGCGCGCTCCAAGCGCCTGGGGGCCGTCGGGGAGGAGGCGGTGACCGCTCTTGTCCCCATGCCCGCCCGCCCCGGCCCGTGCGGCTTCGGCTATGCGTGAGGGGCGCATGGGCCGCTCCGGCCGGAACTCGTCGCCCCGATTGACCAGTTGCTCGCGAACCCGCCTGAAACGCCGCTCCGCCAGAGCCACGAGCAGCCCAACGGAGAGGATCCCGGCCAGGACGCCGATGGTCCAACGCGCCGCAAGCTTGAGCATGGCAGTCACTGCCACGCCTGCCGAGTGTGACGCGCCGGACAACGCTGCATCGCGCAACGGGCACGCTGGCACATGGTCGGGGAAGTCGGGCCCTCGGCGCAGAGATCCCGGTGCGCAGGCCACCTGACGATTGCGTAGGAGCGCATGGACGGCAAGCGGATCAAACCTTGGAAAACGGAAACCATTGGCTGCATCCCGTCGGATTGTTTCTGCCGAACCTAGCCGCTCGCGGTCTGCGGCTGGCAGGTATGGACCCTGCCACTCGGCTCGCAAGGGAGAAAATGCACTCGGGTCCCTGGGGTTCGGCCCGGCCCCTATGTGTCCGCGACCTCCGTCGGAGTTGCGCCGGGAATGATCGTGAACGGCTGGAAGTGCGATTCAGCTCTGGCCTAGGATTGCGAAAAGGGCTTTCGTCGTGAGGATCACCATCCAGGGAAAGATGTAGAAGGCGTTCAGCGGCAGGATGGCGGGCATGGGCTCGACCTCGCCCTGCTGATCCGTCGAGCGACGCAGGAACGCCATCGCCACCGGTCCCCAGCCCGTCGTGACTGCAATGAAAGCGGTGGCGATCACCGCACCGTAATAGCGCCCCACGACCTTGGCGAAGAGCGGAAACAGGAGCCAGCCGAAGGCCGCACTGGTCATGATGGCGAGCGCGCCTGCCAACCCCATCATGGGGGTGATCGACGTGATCTTGTGCAGCGGAATGCTCATGATCGCGTAGGTGAGCACGAAGCTCATCGTCGGGCCGAGCAGGAGCGTGGTCAGGGCCGCTTCCGGGAAGCGGTCCGGCCCCATGGCCTTGTCCGCGGACAACCGTGTCAGTCCACCCAAAAGGTACGAGATCACGATTACCGGCAGATGGTCGGGCTCGAGGCCCGGCACGGTTGCAAGGAGCAGCTGCTGGATGCCGAACGCCACGGCGACGATGGCAAGGATCAGTGCAAGCACATGCGTCTCGCGCTGTCCGAAGGCGGTCAACGGAACATTCGGCGTCTGCTGGTGCTGGGCGGGCGGTCGAGGCGGCTCCTGACCGGCCCGCCTGAAAAATCTGGAGCCGCACCAGGATGCCAGGAGCGGCCCGAGGATGATGCCCACCATCATCATTCCCTGGGCCGTCGTCTCCGGGTCAGGGAAAGCCGGGCGGAGGAGGCCTGCAACCGGCGGCACCTGCGCAGGCGGGTTCAGGTTGTAAGGAGCTCCCACATAGGACAGCGGCCCCGTCACGATTGCCGTCTCCAGAGGGTGGGACGTGAGGAACGCCAGCGGGAGCACGGCCAGGAGCTGGAGCCAGTACAGGCAGAAGCCCGCCAGCAAGAACAATCCCAGCGCGGGCAAGCCCTTGCGCAGGACCTTGGGCGTGAGGTGCAGCCCCATATTGGTGGTGAGCAACGCGATCAGGAAGTCGACCGGAATGCCCTGATGCGGCACGCGCAGCGGCATGCCGAGAGCGCGGGGGATCAGCAGGAAAAGGGCCGCCAGGAAACCTGCCGTGATCGGAAGGGGGAGGATGCGCCGGATCCAGGGGAGCCGCCGGTCCGCAAGATCAACGGCCACGAAAGCAGCCCCGGCGAGGGCGACGGCGGCATAGAATGGGATTTCGGCATCGCTCACCGCTCAGGCTCCGTCTAGGAGGCAACAAGGGTGAGCAGGGCGAAGCCAGCGATGAAGAAGGCAGCGGCGGTCCGGCTCTCCTCGGACACTACGGGAACCTCGCCCAACGTCTCCTCGACCGCCACGAGAATAAGAAGGCCTACCGTAAACGCAAGAGCGGTGAGTTGGATCGCCCGGTTCTGATGAGGTGGACGCCCCCCAACGGCCTCAGTGTGCCAAAGTGGAGGTGTTGAACTGCACCACTTGAGGGAGGCGTCCATGGGAGAGGTTAGCACAATCGGGTTGGATCTGGCGAAGAGCG
>NZ_JBHSBQ010000108.1:0-14524 GCF_042650665.1 Microvirga sp. GCM10011540
CCCGCCCCGGAGACGGTGCTACGGCCGGCTGCACAACCCCGGCCAACGCCGCCGGCCACCCCAGCCGTAGCGCCACGACCGATAATGCACTAATATTAACCTCGGACCACCTCGTGGGGGCCGGCCATTCTTCAGGACAGCCGCTTCGAGGTTGTCGGGAACGGCTGCGTCTACGTGGCCGACGGGGCGGGTGTGACCCGGTCCAACATCGCCGAGGCACGGCCGGAGCGGGCGCTGTCGATGTACGACATCCGCTTGCACGTGCTGAGCTCCGGCGACACCTTCGACCTGGCCAAGCGCCGCCCGGCGGTTGTGCCTGACGTTACGGTAAGTCACGCCATCGAAGCCCAGGCCGCCGAGTGAGCCCTTCGCGAGCCACACGGCTTCAATTCGACCATCCATCCCGCACCGCATCCTAGTGAACGCATCTGCCGGATCTATGTCATGCTACCCGGCGATCCTCCATTGCCATCAATGCACCTCGCTGCGCCGACTTTGCTGCCTGTTCAGCATCGATGGGAAGATAGCTGAAGCGAGATGTGGCGCGATTAGCATGAGCAATGAGGTCCAGCCCACTTGCCATTTCCCGGCGCCCAGCAGTCCAGCGATCCGCCACCGAGGACGGCGAAAAGTCGAACGTCTTCGTCGCAAGCTCGTGGCTGGCGGCTTGGTATGCGAGGTGAAGCAACTTCACCGGGGTCCTTTGGGATCAAGTTGAGCGCAAACGCTCTTCAGGCTGGGTACGCTTCCAGGGTACGCGCGTGGGTACGCAGCGGATCCCAGCATCCTTGCAAGCCACTGATTTGCTTATGGATTTTTCTAAGGAGGGAGACTTGGTGGAGCTGAGGGGAAACTCCACCTGCTTATCGGTACTCAGCTCGTACCGCGGTTCTGATAGGATCAAGCGATCAAACCTGTGGATGGGATTAACCGCTCCTCACATCGTGTCGATCTCGGGCCTCCACATGGTGCTGGCGGCCGGGACCTTCTTCTGGCTCGCCCGCGCCCTGCTGGCCCTGGCGCCGTCGCTGGCCCTGCTCTGGCCGGTCAAGAAGATCGCTGCAATCGCGGCCATGCTCGGCGCGAGCGTCTATTGCGTATTCTCGGGCTCGGACGTGGCGACCGTTCGCTCCCTCATCATGACTCTGGTCATGTTCGGCGCGATCCTGGCGGACCGGCCGGCCCTGAGCATCCGGAACCTGTCGATCTCGGCCCTCATCGTTCTTGCCCGCGAGCCCGAGGCGCTGCTCGGCCCGAGCTTCCAGATGTCGTTCGGAGCCGTCGCCGCCATGATGAGCCTCGTGCCCCTCATGCAGCGGGCAAGGCCGGAGGCGGGGCCCCGGACCCTGGCCGACCAAGCCCTGCGATGGGCGGGGCAGGGGATCGTCGGCCTGATGGCGACCACACTGGTCGCGAGTCTCGCCACGGCGCCGTTCGCCGCCTATCACTTCCAGACGCTGAACCCCTACGGCCTGATCGGCAATGCGCTGGCCCTGCCGCTCGTCTCCTTCGTCGTCATGCCGTCTGCCGTGCTGGGCGTCCTGGCCTATCCGTTCGGCCTCGACGGACCCGTCTGGCAGGTCATGGGCTGGGCGGTGGCGCGGGTGCTGGAGGTCTCGGCCCTCGTGGACGGCATTGCAGGCTCCACCGTCGTGGTGCCGGCCCTCGGGATCGGTGCTCTGGGCCTGCTCAGCCTCGCGCTCCTCATCGTGACCCTTCCCGCCTCCGCCCTGCGCTGGCTCGCGCTGCTTCCGGCCGGAATGGGCGTCGCCTTTGCGGCCGCTCCGGGCCGGTTCGACATCTATGTCGACCGGGAGGGGACGGGCGCCGCGATCCGCGGCTCGGACGGCAGGCTCACCTTCGTGGGCCGACCGTCGGCCTTCGTGATGGAGCAGTGGCTGCGGGCGGACGGGGATGGCCGCGCGGCGGACGATGCCGGCCTGAGGCAGGACGCCCGGTGCGATGCGGCCGGATGCGTGGTGGCGGCGAAGGCCGGCCGCCATGTGGCCTTCGTGCAGGACCTGTCGGCCTTCGAGGAGGATTGTCGCCGCGCCGCGGTCGTGATCGCCCGTCTCGACGCGCCGGAGACGTGCGGGGCCGTTCTCGTGCTCGACAGGGATGCGCTGGCCGCCAGGGGCGCGACCGCGATCCGCCTCGGCGAAGCGGAGATCGAGATCAGATCCGTCCGCAAGGGGCGAGAACTCCTGCCCTGGAACGGCCCGGTGGCGTCGGCCGGCAAAAAGAAGGACGGGGCGCGCCCGGCGCGACCCGTCCCTGAACAGGATCTCCCGGGAGAGGAGATCAGTAGCGGCGAACCAGACTGACCAGCTTGCCCTGGATCTTGACCCGATCCGGGCCGAGCACGCGGGTCTCGTAGGCCTGATTGGCGGCTTCCAGCGCAATCGACGAGCCGCGGCGGCGGAAGCGCTTGAGGGTCGCTTCCTCGTCGTCGATCAGGGCCACGATGATGTCGCCCGTATTGGCGGTGTCCTGCTTGCGGATCACCACGAGGTCGCCGTCGAGAATGCCGGCCTCGACCATCGAGTCGCCTCGGACCTCGAGGGCATAGTGCTCGCCCTGGGCCAGGAAGTCCTGGGAGAGGGTGATCGAGTGGCTGCGGTTCTGGATGGCCGAGATCGGCACACCGGCCGCGATCCGGCCCATGACCGGGATCGACATGTCGCGGGTCCGCTCCTCCACGGGCGCCGGAGCCGGCGCCTTGGCCTTGGCGGCGAGACCGCCCTCGACCACGCTCGGGGTGAAGCGACGCTGCGCCGCCGCACCGCCCACGGTCTCCGGCAGGCGGAGAACCTCCAGGGCGCGGGCCCGGTTGGGCAGGCGGCGGATGAAGCCGCGCTCCTCGAGCGCCGTGATCAGGCGGTGGATGCCGGATTTGGATTTGAGATCGAGCGCATCCTTCATCTCGTCGAAGGACGGCGGAACCCCGGTCTCACGCAGCCGCTCATGGATGAAGCGGAGCAATTCGTGCTGTTTACGCGTCAGCATGGCTAGCCCTTACTGCTCCGCAAAGGAGCGATTCTGAAACAAAGCAAGAACAGGGTAACTGTTCTCGCTGTGTTCTGCAAGTCTAAGGCCAAGCTGAATCGACGCTTTTCAGCAGAACCGGTCGAGCCGGACGATCCGGCAGGGCTCTCCCGCCCGTGCTTCCGGGGCGTGCGGAGCCCTGACGAGCAGGGCGTCCGAGCGGGTCAGGATGCCGAGCATGGAGGAGTCCTGGGTGGAATGCGGCCTTGCGACCGTAAGTCCCAGCGGCGAGCCGCGAAAATCGACCTCGTGCACCGAAAGGCTCGCGCGCATGTAGTCCTGCCGGTCGCCGTTCGCCGGAAGATCGCTGCCGAGAAGGGCGGATTCCGTCGGGTCTGCTCCCGCCAGCGGATCGCCTGCGAGAGCCCTGATGGCCGGAACGAGGAAGAGGATCGCGCAGACGAGGGACGAGACCGGATTGCCCGGGAGGCCGAGCAGCAGCGTCGATCCCAGCCGGCCGTGCATCAGCGGCTTGCCCGGCCGCAACGCCACGCGCCAGAACCCGAGGTCCATCCCATGCCGGGCGAGGGCCTTCTGCACCAGGTCGTGCTCGCCGACGGAGGCGCCGCCGAGGGTCACCAGAATATCGGCGCGGGCATCCAGGGCGGCCTGGATGCGCTCTTCGAGAGAATCGAGCGTGTCCCGGGCGATGCCGAGATCGAGCGCCTCGCCGCCGGCCTTCTCCACCATCAGCGCGGTGGCGGGCAGGCTCGAAGCGGTGATCTGGTCCGGTCCCGCAGGCTCGCCCGCCCGCACCAGTTCGTCGCCCGTGGCGAGAATCGCGACCCGGGGCCTGCGCCGGACGGGAAGCTCCCCATGCCCCATGGCGGCCGCGAGGGCGATGTGGCGGCTGTCGAGGCGGGTGCCCGCTTCGAGCAGCCTGTCGCCTTCCTTGAAGTCGAGACCGGCTGCGCGGATGTGACGATGGGGGGCGGAGGCCTCCGTCACCGTCACGCGGCCGTCGGCCCGTTCCGTGTTCTCCTGGATGACCACGGAATCGGCGCCGTCCGGCAGGGGGGCTCCGGTGAAGATGCGCACTGCCTGCGAAGGCCCGACGGTGCCGGGAAAGCGGTTGCCCGCCGCACTCGTGCCGATCACGTCGAGGGTCACGGGAAACCGGGCGATGTCGTCCGCGCGTACCGCATAGCCGTCCATGGCCGAGGCGGGGAACGGCGGCTGATCGCGAAGCGCGACCACGCCCGCCGCGAGGGTGCGGCCCGCACAGTCGATCAGGGCCGCCCGCTCCACTTCGGTCGGTGCGGATATACCGGCCAGGACACGGCGCAGAGCCTCCTCGACCGAAATCAGACTCATGGGGCCTCGTAGGTTCCGGAGCGGCCGCCGCTCTTGTGGCGCAGGCGGATGTTCTCGATGCGCATGCCTTTGTCGGCGGCCTTCACCATGTCGTAGACGGTCAGGCACGCCACCGAGACGGCGGTGAGCGCCTCCATCTCGACGCCGGTCTGGCCGGAAACCTTCACCTCGGCGGTGACGCGCACGCCCGGAAGCTCCTCGTCGAGGGCGCAATCCACCTTCACCTTCGAGATCATCAGGGGATGGCAGAGCGGGATCAGCTCGTGCGTCTTCTTGGACGCCATGATGCCGGCGAGCCTCGCGGTGCCCAGCACGTCGCCCTTCTTGGCGTCTCCCTGACGGATCAGCGCCACCGTCTCGCGGGTCATCACCACGCTGCCCTCGGCGATGGCGGTGCGGCTGGTGACGGCCTTGTCCGAGACGTCGACCATGTTGGCCGCGCCGGACGCGTCGAGATGGGTCAGCCCGCTCATGCGGCCTCGCCGAACAGGAGCCGTCGCGTGGCGGCACTCACGTCCGCCTGCCGCATCAGGCTCTCGCCCACGAGGAAGGTTCGGATGTTCACCTTCGTCAGCCGGGTGATGTCGTCCAGGGCGAAGATGCCGCTCTCGCCCACGACGATGCGGTCCGCCGGGATCAGCGGCGCCAGCTCCTCGCTGACGGCGAGCGACACCTCGAAGGTGCGCAGATTGCGGTTGTTGATGCCGACGAGCTTCGTGCCGAGCGGCAGGGCGCGGTCCAGTTCGGCGCGGTCGTGCACCTCGACGAGCACGTCCATTCCGAGGCCGTGGGCGGTTTCGATCAGGTCACGGGCCTCGCCGTCCGAGACGCTCGCCATGATGACGAGGATGCAGTCGGCGCCCCAGGCGCGGGCCTCGTAGACCTGGTAGGGCTCGAACAGGAAATCCTTGCGCAGGGCCGGCAGACCCGAGGCGTCGCGCGCCTGCGCCAGATATTCGGGCCTGCCTTGAAAGGAAGGTTCGTCGGTGAGCACCGACAGGCAGGTTGCGCCGCCCTCGGCATAGGCCCTCGCCAGGGCGGGCGGGTCGAAATCGGCCCGGATCAGCCCCTTGGACGGGCTGGCCTTCTTCACCTCGGCGATCAGGGCCGGGCGATCCTCCGCCAAGTGGCGCTCGATGGCGGCGGCGAAGCCGCGGGGAGGCGCCATGTCTTGGATGCGCCGCTCCAGCTCGGCCTGCGGCACAGCCGCCTTGGCGGCCGCGATCTCCTGGCGCTTGTAGGCTTCGATGCGGGCGAGAACGTCGCTCATGACCTGTCCTCACGCATTCGATGCGATGACGAGATGTTCGAGCGCCGCCTTCGCCGCTCCGGTATCGAGGGAGCGCGAGGCGCGGTCCAGCCCGTCGCGGAGGTTGGCGGCTTCGTCGGCCACGACCAATGCGGCGGCGGCGTTCAGGAGAGCGACGTCGCGATAGGGGATCCGCGAACCTTCGAGCACGGCACGAAGCTGCGCGGCATTGTGCGCCGGATCGGCGCCTTTCAGGTCCTCCAGCTTTGCGACGGGAAGGCCGACCTCCTCGGGGGTGACGGTGAAGCGGCGAATGGTGCCGTTCTCGAGGGCGACCACATGGGTCGCGCCCGTGGTGGTCATCTCGTCGAGGCCGTCGGAGCCGTGCACGGTCCAGATCTTCTTGGAGCCGAGCTCCTTCAGAACCTGGGTCAGGGGTTCGAGCCAAGCCTCTGAAAACACGCCGAGAAGCTGGCGCGAGACGCCGGCCGGATTCGACAGCGGGCCGAGCAGGTTGAAGATGGTCCGCGTGCCCAGCTCCACGCGCACGGGCGCCACGTGGCGCATGGCGGCGTGGTGTGTCTGCGCGAACATGAAGCACAGGCCAACATCCTTCAGGCACCGCTCCAGTCCCGCAGGATCGAGGCCGAGCTTGACGCCCAGCGCCGAGAGCACGTCCGCCGTGCCGGATCTGGAGGAGGCGGCACGGTTGCCGTGCTTGGCGACGGGAACGCCGCAGCCGGCCACGATGATCGAGGCCAGGGTCGAGATGTTGTAGCTGCCGGAATGGTCGCCTCCGGTGCCGACGATGTCGACCGCTTTCTCGGGTGCCTTCACGGTCAGCATCCGGCCGCGCATGGCCGAGACGGCGCCCACGATCTCGTCCAGAGCCTCTCCGCGCACCCGCAGAGCCATGAGAAAGGCGCCGCCCTGGGCAGGCGTGACCTCGCCCGAGAGCAGGTCGTCGAAGGCGTCGCGCGCCTCTTCCCGGGAGAGGGAGGCTCCCGTGGCCACCTTGGCGAGGTAGGATTTGAAGGATTCCATCGGTCTCAATGCCCTGAAGCCGCATCGGTGCGGCTCTTGTCGTGGTTGGCGTTCCAGGCCGCGGCCAGTTCGAAGAAGTTGCGCATGATCGTGGCGCCGTGCTCCGACAGGATGCTCTCCGGATGGAACTGCACCCCGTGAATCGGCAGCGTCTTGTGCGACAGGCCCATGATCAGCCCGTCCGGCGTCTCGGCGGTCACGGCGAGGTCGGACGGGCAGGTCTCCCGGTCGACGATGAGCGAATGGTACCGGGTGGCCTTGAACGGTCCGTTGATGCCGCGAAACACCGCCTGGCCCTGATGCTCCACCTCGGAGACCTTGCCGTGCATGGGCAGCGGGGCGCGGGAGACCGTGCCGCCGAAGGCCTGGCCGATGGTCTGCAGGCCGAGGCAGACGCCGAAGGTCGGAATCTCGGGAGCCGCGCGCTTCACCAGATCGAGGCAGATGCCGGCCTCGTTGGGCGTGCAGGGTCCGGGAGAAAGCACGATGGCGTCCGGCGGCGAGGCCAGAACCTCCTCGGTCGTCGTGGCGTCGTTGCGGACGACCTGGACCGAGGTGGCGAGCGGACCGAGCAGATGCACCAGATTCCAGGTGAAGCTGTCGTAATTGTCGATGACGAGGACGCGGGTCATGATGCGGGAAACGTTTGCCTATGCGGCGGGCTTGGTCAAGCGAAGCATGGGCCTTGCGCTCACTGGCCGAACCTCGACTGCGTCGCGAAGCGCACGGCCTCTTCCGCCGCGCGGAACAGGGCCTTCGCCTTGTTGATGCATTCCTGCTGCTCGGAGGCCGGATCGGAATCGTAGACGATGCCGGCGCCCGCCTGGACGGCCATGCGTCCGTCCTTCACGACGGCGGTGCGCAGCACGATGCAGGTGTCCATCTCGCCGTTGGCGCCGAAATAGCCGATGCAGCCGGCGTAAGGCCCGCGCTTGTCCTTTTCCAGCTCGTCGATGATCTCCATGGCGCGCACCTTCGGCGCGCCCGAGACGGTGCCCGCCGGAAAGCCCGCCACGAGGGCGTCGAGGGCATCGAAGCTCTCGTCGAGGCGGCCTTCCACGTTCGACACGATGTGCATGACCTGGCTGTAGTATTCGAGGAAGAACGAGTCCGTCACCTGGACGGAGCCCATTTCAGCCACGCGTCCCACGTCGTTGCGGCCGAGATCGAGCAGCATCAGGTGCTCGGCGCGCTCCTTCTGGTCGGCGAGAAGGCTCTCCGCATGGGCGCGGTCCTCGGCGGCCGTGGCGCCGCGCGGGCGGGTGCCCGCGATGGGCCGGATCGTGACCTTGCCGTCGCGAACGCGAACGAGGATCTCGGGCGAGGAGCAGACGATCTGGAAATCCTCGAAATCGAGATAGCACAGGAACGGCGCGGGGTTGATGCGCCGGAGCGACCGGTAGAGCGCGAAGGCGGGCAGCGGGAAGGCGGCCTCGAAGCGCTGGGACAGGACCACCTGGAAGATGTCGCCGGCGCGGATGTATTCCTTCGCCTTCGCCACCATGCCCTCGAACTCTTCCGGCGTGGTGTTCGAGACCGGCGGCTCGAAATCGACCTCCCGCGGATCGGTGCGGTGCTCGAAGGGCAGGGGGCGTTCGAGGGCGAAGGTCACCTCTTCCAGCCGCGCCAGGGCGGCCTCGTAGGCCACTTTGGCGGTGACGCCCTCCTTCGGGCGCACGGGAGCGATGAGCGAGATCTCGTCCTTCACGGCGTCGAACACGACCATGACCGTCGGACGCAGGAGAATGGCGTCGGGAACCTTCAGCGCGTCCGGGTTGGGCTCCGGCAGGCGCTCCATCTGGCGCACCATGTCGTAACCGAGATAGCCGAACAGGCCCGCCGCCATGGGCGGCAGATCCTCGCCGAGGGGCAGGGCGCTCTCTGCGATGAGGGCGCGCAGGCTCTCCAGGGGCGGAAGCTTCTCCCTGCTGAAGCGGCCTTCATGGTCGAGCGCCCGCCGGTCGATGGACGCGACGCCGTCCTGGCAGCGCCAGACGAGGTCGGGATCCAGTCCGATCATCGAGAATCGGCCGCGGACGGCTCCGCCCTCGACGGATTCCAGCAGGAAGGCCGATCCCTTGCGGCCGTGCCGCAGCTTCAGGAAGGCCGCGACGGGGGTCAGCAGGTCGCCGACGAGGCTGGTGCGGAGTACGCCGGCCTCGCCTGCATTATAGGCCTTCGCGAAGGCGTCGAAATCGGGCGCGATGACCATGAGAGTTAGATTTCGCCCCCCGTGGCCAGGCGCAGCGCCTGTTGGTTGATGGTCACGCCCAACTCCTGGCGCACCTGTGCGATGTACTGGTTGAGCAGGTCGTCGCTCATGCCGTTGCGGAGCTGGTTCTCGATGTTCTGCGCCTCCTGCGTGGTCGTGACGAAGGGCGGCACGGTGGCGCCCGTCACCTGGAAGACGGCGCGGGTATCGGCGCCGTTGGCGGCGTTGCCGGCCTGGCCTACCGGAATGGAGAAGATCCGGCCGACGGCCTCGGCGGTCAGGTCGTCCTTGGGGGCATTGCGGGCGAGGTCGGCGGCGGCCTTCACGGGAGCGTTGATCTCCTGGGCCACGGCCTCGATGGTCTCGCCCTTCTGAAGCCGCTCGGTCAGCTGCCGCGCCTGCTCGGCGAGGCGCTGGGCGATCTGATCCTCGCGCCACTGGGTCGCCACCTGGTCGCGAACCTCGTCGAGGGTCTTTTCGCGGGCGGGCTCGATTCCGGTCACGTCGTACCAGACATATCCCCCGCCCGAGCGCCGCAGGGCCTCGTTGTCGACGCCGATGTCGGACGCGAAGGCAGCCCTCACGACAGCCTCGCGCTCCGGGATGTCGACCGGGTTTCCGGCCTTGTCGAGCCCCTGGGCGTCCACGGCGGGCACCTGGACCACGGTCAGGCCTTTCTCCTGGGCAATCTCGGCGAGGGGGCGGGCGCTGGCGCGCATGTCCTCGATGGAATCGTGCAGGTCATCGATCTCGTTCCGAGCACGCTCCTGGGCGATCTCGGCGCGTACCTCGCCCGCCACCTCCTCGAAGGGGCGCACGGCTTCAGGCTGGACCTGGGTGACGCGGACGAGGACCGGTCCGAAACGGCCCGCGACCGGGCCGCTCGTGGCGCCCTGCTCGAGCGCGAAGGCGGCATCGGCGACGGCCGGGTCCACCATCTCTGCCCGGGTAAAGGTGCCCAGCTCCAAGTCCTGGGGTGCGATGTTGCGCTCCGCCGCGATGGCGTCGAAGGTGGCGCCTTCCTTGATCCGGTTGAAGGCGGCCTCCGCCTCCTCCGGGCTGGAGAAGGTGATCTGCTGGATCGTCCGGCGCTCCGGCGTGCCGTAGCGGGCCTTCTGCTGCTCGTAGCGTTGGCGGGCATCCGCATCGCTGACGCTTTCCGGCTTCGCGAGCGAGGCGGCATCGACCGCCATGAGGGAGACGGCGCGGTATTCCGGCGCCTGATAGGCGCTCTTGCGCTCGTTGTAGAAGCTCTGGAGCTGCTCCTCGGTCGGGGCGGGAATCTCGCCGGCCATTTGAGGCGTCAGAAGGAAATACGAGGCGGTGCGACGCTCGTTGGCGTAGCGGTGGAGCGCCTCGCGGGCGGCGAGCGGCACCGTCAGTTCCCCGGCGATCGCCTCCGCCAGGTGGATGCGGGCCATGGCAAGGCGCTGCTCCTGCACGAAGCCGGCTTCGGACAGGGAAGCGTTGCGCAGGGCCTGATCGAACAGGGCCCGGTTGAACTGGCCGTCGGCGCCGCGGAAGGCCGGGTTCTCCATGATGGAGCGGGCGACGAGCTGGTCGGAGACGCTCAGGCCGAGCTCCCGGGCCCGTTCCGCCATGACCGCCTCGGTGACGAGGGTGGACAGGACCTGCTGGTCGAGGCCGAAGGCGCGCGCCTGCTGGGGCGTGATGACGGTCCGGAACTGGCGGCCGAGGCGCTGCAGCTCGTTGTTGTAGGCGTTGCGGACCTGGTCGATCGTGATCTCGGTATCGCCGACCTGGGCCACCGTGGTCGGGGCCGACGCCCGGAAGATGTCGCCGATGCCCCAGATGGCGAAGCTGAGGATCAGAACGCCGAATAGGATGGTGGCGATGATTTTGCCGACCAGGCTCTGCCCGGCCTTGCGCATTCCTCGAAGCATCGTGAACCCGTTTCCTTGAAACTCGTTAAGAGGCCGATAGCCGATCAAGAGCCCAACGAAAAGGGCAAGTCTGGTTGAAACGCGACCTAACCCTCTGCTACTGCCATTTTACGATAAGCGTGACAGGAGTGCCTGAATGAGCGTCGATAGGCCGCGCCCGCTGGTTGCGGGCAACTGGAAGATGAACGGGCTGAGGATGTCGGCCAAGGTTCTGGGCGACATTCAGGCGGGCTACACGCCCGGCCTCAAGGCCAAGGTCGATCTGCTGGTCTGCCCCCCGGCAACGCTGCTTTTCACCTTCGCCCATATTTCCGTCGGCTCCCGGATCGCCGTCGGCGGCCAGGACTGCCACGCCAAGGAATCGGGGGCCCACACGGGCGATGTCTCGGCCGAGATGCTGGCGGATGCCGGGGCGACCTACGTCATCGTCGGCCATTCCGAGCGGCGCCAGTTCCACGGCGAAAAGGACGCCGATGTCTGCGCCAAGGCGGTCGCGGCGCACCGGGCGGGCCTCACGGCCGTCGTCTGCGTGGGCGAGACCCGCGAGGAGCGCGAGGCGGGCAAGACTCTCAACGTGGTCAAGAAGCAGCTTCGCGGCTCCATTCCGGTCGATTCGAACAGCCAGAACCTCGTGGTCGCCTACGAGCCGGTCTGGGCCATCGGCACCGGGCTCACTCCCACGGCCGCCGACGTGGCGGAGGTGCACGGGCTGATCCGCGAGGAGCTGAAGCGCCTCGTCGGCAAGGCCGACCATGGCAAGGTGCGCATCCTCTACGGCGGCTCGGTGAAGCCCTCGAACGCGGCCGAGCTGATGGCCGTCGAGAACGTCGACGGCGCCCTCGTGGGCGGGGCCAGCCTCGTCGCGGCGGACTTTCTCGCCATCGCCGGCGCGTATCTCGCATAAGTGTTCGGCAAAAGGGTCCTTGCGGGTCTTTGATCCCGCGCACACCTATGCTACAGGCCGCCCCAACGAACAGAAGCGAGCGGTCGACGCCTGCCGGCGCGGCCGCTTGAGGTTTTTGGAACGATGCAAACAGTTCTCATCATTGTCCACCTGATCATTGTCCTTGCCCTGATCGGCGTGGTTCTCCTGCAGCGCTCCGAGGGCGGCGGCATGGGTCTCGGCGGCGGAGGCGGCGGAGGCGGCGTGTCCGGCTTCATGACCGGCCGCGGCCAGGCCAACGCGCTCACCCGCACCACGGCGATTCTGGCGGCGCTCTTCTTCGTGACCAGCATGGCGCTGGCCATCATGGCGACCACGAACCGCGGCCCGCGCTCGATCCTGGACGGTACCTCACCGACCGCTCCGGCCGGCCAGCAGGCTCCCGCGGGCGGAGGCGGCAACGTGCTCGAGCAGCTCCAGCGGCTGCAGGGCGACCAGCCCGCTCCGGCCCCGGCCCCCGCGCCGGGCGCTCCCGCACCGGCGGTTCCCGCGCCCGCACCGGCGCCGGCGGCACCCCAGGTGCCCCAGTCTCAGTAAGGCGAACAGGGCCGGTCCTTCCGGCCCTCTCTTTTTGTGGATGGCAAACGAGCGGCCGGGTTCGCGATTGCGAATCGGCGCTCCTTCTTTATGGATAGGGGTCCATGACGCGGTACGTATTCATCACCGGCGGCGTGGTGTCTTCGCTCGGCAAGGGCTTGGCTTCGGCCGCCCTGGGAGCGCTTCTCCAAGCACGCGGCTACAAGGTCAGGCTTCGCAAGCTCGACCCATATCTCAACGTCGATCCGGGGACCATGAGCCCCTATCAGCACGGCGAGGTCTTCGTGACCGACGACGGCGCCGAGACCGACCTGGATCTGGGCCATTACGAGCGCTTCACCGGCGTGCCGGCCACCAAGGCCGACAACATCACCACGGGCCGGATCTATCTCGACATCATCACCAAGGAGCGGCGCGGCGACTATCTCGGCGCCACGATCCAGGTGATTCCGCACGTCACCAATGCCATCAAGGACTTCGTTCTCACCGGCAACGAAGGCTTCGACTTCGTTCTCGTCGAGATCGGCGGCACGGTGGGCGACATCGAGGGCCTGCCGTTCTTCGAGGCCATCCGCCAGCTCGGCAACGACCTGCCACGCGGGCAGGCGATCTACACCCACCTGACCCTTCTGCCCTTCATCCCGTCCGCGGGCGAGCTGAAGACGAAGCCGACCCAGCATTCCGTGGCGGAGCTTCGCTCCATCGGCATCCAGCCGGACATCCTGCTCTGCCGCACCGACCGCGAGATCCCGAAGGACGAGCGCCGCAAGCTGGCCCTGTTCTGCAACGTGCGCGAGACGGCGGTGATCGAGGCGCGCGACGCGCCCTCCATCTACGACGTGCCGCTGGCCTATCACGAGGCCGGGCTCGACAGCGAGATTCTCGCCGCCTTCGGCATCGAGGACGCGCCCGCGCCGGACCTGAGCCGCTGGACGCGGATTTCCAACCGGGTCCACAACCCGGAGGGCGAGGTCACCATCGCGGTGGTCGGCAAGTATACCGGCCTCAAGGACGCCTATAAGTCGCTGATCGAGTCGCTCCACCATGGCGGCATCGCCAACCAGGTGAAGGTGAACCTGAACTGGATCGAGAGCGAGGTCTTCGAGCGCGAGGATCCGGCGCCGTTCCTGGAAGGCATTCACGGCATCATGGTGCCGGGCGGCTTCGGCCAGCGCGGCTCCGAGGGCAAGATCCGCGCCGCGCGCTTCGCCCGCGAGCGCAAGGTGCCGTATTTCGGCATCTGCTTCGGCATGCAGATGGCGGTGATCGAGGCGGCGCGGTCGCTGGCCGGGATCGAGGAGGCCAGCTCCACCGAGTTCGGCCCCACGCCGGAGCCGGTGGTGGGCCTGCTGACCGAATGGCTGCGCGGCAACGAGCTGGAGAAGCGCGCCGCGGGCGGCGACCTGGGCGGCACCATGCGGCTCGGCGCCTACCAGGCCAAGCTCACCCCCGGCAGCAAGGTGGCCGAGATCTACGGCGGCACGGAAATCTCCGAGCGCCACCGCCACCGCTACGAGGTCAACATGTCCTACCGCGAGAAGCTGGAGCAGAAGGGCCTGCGCTTCTCCGGCGTCTCGCCGGACGGCATCCTGCCGGAGATCGTGGAATACGAGGACCACCCCTGGTTCATCGGCGTCCAGTACCACCCCGAGCTGAAATCCCGCCCCTTCGAGCCGCACCCGCTCTTCAAGAGCTTCATCCACGCGGCGGTGGAGCAGAGCCGGCTGGTGTGACGGCCGGAACTCACGGGCGAAAAAAGCCCCGCGGTGGTTTCACCGCGGGGCTTTTTCTTTGCGCCCTTCGTCAGATGATGAAGATGTCGCTTTTGGTGATCCTGGCCTTGTTGGAGAGCTTGAGGATCTCGACCATGGCCTTGGAGCCGGAGCCGTCCTGGTCGTAGTACAGCACGCCCTTGGAGCGGTTGTAGATCAGGTAATCTTTGCCGTCCTTGGCCTCGTTGCCGGTCTTGAAGTAGCTGCTCTTGAGCTTGCCCGGCTTGGACAGCGAGCCCTTGCCCAGCTTCTTGAAGATCTTGTTGTCGAGGTACAGGCTGTCCTGGCGCACGTCGAAGTCGCGGATCGTGTCCAGGTTGCTCTTCTTCGGCTTGGTGTCGAACACAAACCTGTCCTGGCCGGCGCCGCCCGTCAGAACGTCCTTGCCGCTCTTGCCGTAGAGCATGTCGTTGCCGTCCCCACCGGTCAGCCGGTTGCCCCGCGAGGTGCCGCGCAGCACCAGATCGACCGGCAGCGGAGGATTGGGGTTGCCGGGGTTGTTCG
>NZ_JBHSBQ010000109.1:0-15298 GCF_042650665.1 Microvirga sp. GCM10011540
TAATCTGAGGCTTTTTGGAACAGGACCGGAGACGGTCACAGGCAAACGTCCGAACGCCGGATGTTCGGGGGTATGTGGTGTTCATGAGGGGTGATGAGGCTAACCAGGGATGATGGCGGCGGATTGGGTAACCGGCGCAGGAACGGCCAATCTCTTGATCCGCAATCGCTGTGATGAGGGTTGCACTGGGGACAATCTGCGCCTGCCCATTGTTCTTGTTTTGTTGCCATGACATAGATAGGAAGCCGATCTTATAATCCGGAGCAGCGCGTGGCGAAGGTCCAAGAGTTTTTCAACGAGCAAAAGGATCAATCTGAAGTCAAGGCTAAGATTGTCTCGAAGTACTTCGACGCTTGGTGCAACGTCATGCTTGGGAACAGGCGTCAATACGGAAGAATTAACAAGCTCGCATATATCGACCTATTCGCTGGTCCCGGTCGTTACGATGATGGGTCTAAGTCCACGCCGATTATGGTCCTGGAAAATGCTATAAAGAACAAGGAGTTGTCCGAGCTTCTTGTCGCAATGTTCAACGATAAAGACGAAGACAACATCAAGTCATTGAGAAATGCGATTGATGAATTAGAGGGTTTCAGTAAACTTAAGAACAAACCCATCATTCTCTGCTCGGAAATCGATAAGGATGCTGAGGAGATGTTCGTCAGTGCGAACATGTGCCCCACGTTTTCGTTCGTTGATCCATTTGGCTACAAGGACTTGTCGGCAAAGTTCATCACGGCAATCATAAAGGATTGGGGCTGTGATTGCGTGTTCTTCTTTAACTATGGCCGTATCAACGCGGGAATCAGCAATCCCATGGTTGCGAAACACATGGATGCGCTGTTCGGCTCGAAGAGAGCAGAAAGGATGCGGGACTTCGTACGCGAGAAGTCATCGGGCGAGCGCGAAGTGTACATCCTTGAAGAACTCGCAGGGGCACTGAAGGAGTTAGGCGCGAGGTATGTTTTGCCGTTCCGTTTCAAGAAACAGGATGGGAGTAGGACCTCCCATGCGCTCGTGTTCGTGACCAAGAACATTCGGGGATACGAGATCATGAAGGATATCATGGCCAGAGAAAGCTCAACCCTGGATCAAGGTGTGCCTTCATTTACATATTCTCCTGCGGATGCCGCAACGCCATTGCTGTTTTCTCTCGCGCGTCCCTTGGAAGCCCTCGGAGATGACTTAGTTCGCAAATTCGCGGGGCGGACGCTCACGATGAAAGAAGTATACGACTCCCACCATGTGGACACGCCGTATCTGCCGAAGAACTATAAGAGTGCCCTCGTAGAGCTTGAAGCCGCTGGCCGTATTCAAGCAGATCCCCCGGCAAAGTCGCGAAAGGCGGGGACATTTGCTGATAAGACCCTTGTCACCTTCCCCAAGTTGGCGTCTTAGCCATGGGTAGCTCATCCTCCATTGAGTGGACTGATGCCACATGGAACCCCGTAGGCGGCTGCACCATCGTGTCGCCGGGCTGTACAAATTGCTACGCCATGCGCATGGCTGCGCGGCTGGAAGCGATGGGCCAGGACAAATACAAGGGAACCACACGAAAGACCGGTGGGCGATACAAGTGGACTGGTAAAGTCGTACTCGACTACAAGGCTCTCACAGTCCCGCAGACTTGGCGCAAGGGTAGGCGCATATTCGTCAACAGTATGTCCGATCTTTTCCACGAGGATGTTCCGCTGGATTTCATTTCAGCGGTCTTCCAGGTCATGAAAGAGACGCCGCAGCACACGTATCAAGTCTTAACGAAACGTGCGGACCGGCTACTGAAACTGTCGCCTCAACTCTCCTGGCCAGCTAATACCTGGATGGGCGTCAGCGTAGAGAATGAGGATTATCTTGAGCGGGTGGATTGCCTCCGCAAGTCTCATGCTGCGGTCAAGTTCCTATCCCTCGAACCATTATTAGGGCCATTAAATGGGATCAACCTTGCAGAGATTGACTGGGTGATTGTCGGAGGCGAAAGCGGCCCAGGTGCCCGCCCGATGAATCCGGAATGGGTGCGTGAGATCCGGGATCAATGTCTGGAAGCTGATGTAGCCTTTCACTTCAAGCAATGGGGTGGTCCCGTGAAAAGCACCACGGGAAGAGTTTTGGACGGCAGAACCTGGGATGAGATGCCTCGCCAGACACACTTCCTTGGTTGATGGTTATAGCTCTCATCGCGTGACGGCAGGCACTCTTGCAACCATGATACCCCGTCAAACACCCGCAACACTTGCTCCTTGGAAAGGATCAGGTCATCTTGCCGTCAATCGACAGGCCACTTGGGGTATGTCCGGTCTAAAGGTGCGAACGAAATGGCAGATTTAATCCTCTTAATCTTCGAAAACAAAGAGGCCGTTCGCTGCGCCAGCCTTGCTGAAGCGAAAGAGAAAGCAAGCTCTCATTACCATGCAGAGGGCCGAGTTCTGGTCGAAGTCACCCCAGAGGGTGGAGGGGCGATGACGACGCTGGAATTTGATCAAAATTCTCGTGATTGGATTGCTGTCAGTTAAGACAATCCCCCGTATCGAACAATTACAAATACCACCCGCAATAATCAAAATGGAAATCTGCTAATGGTCCTTCTTTTTCTACTGGCGCTTCTGCTTGCTTGGCCAACAGCAGGTCTTTCGATAATCGCCTATGTAGCGTTTGCAGTGATCAAAAGCTACCTGAATGCAAAATCGCGCACGCATTACGTCAATGAACACCGCGCAGAGCGCGAGGTCAGGTCTGGCGGGAGGCACGTGCCATCGTGGGCTGGCAACAACATTGAAAACCAGATTTTCGTAGAGGCGATCCAGAAGGCCACCATAAGAAAGGGAGTTCCACAAACCTTCTTATGGGCAGTTCTTGGGGACAAAGAGACCTTCCAAAATCTTGTTTTCCTCGCGGGAGCAATGGAGCGCGAAGGCGCTTCATTTATTGAGCAACAAGTAGCAGTTTGCGACAAACTCGTGGATATGTGGGAGCGAGCACCTACGAACGTTAGGAGTGCGGCTCTCAGCGAATAAAGTCGAGCCCTGGCCTACGCGAAGGCTTTGGGAATGCGTTGGCCGGGTCTTTATCCTGCCTTCTCGCGTTCACCTTCGCGCTCGCTTGCCGACCGATTGAGACGAAGACCGCTCAAATCGTTTTCCAGGATCTCTCGTAGCCGGACCAGGACATCCTGATGCCGCGCGTCGATCACCCGCGACCGCATCTTCTCGTTAATGAGCCTCAGCATGGAAAGCATGTCTGCCTTCAGCATCACCCAGCCGCGCGTTTCGCGACGCATGAGTGAACCTTCACGTGCTTACGGCAGCCACGTGGTGATCGAACCTTGGCGGTTCAAGACGCGGCCAGCCACTCCCCCAACTTGGTCCTGCGGCCCGCAAGATACCCACCCCTAAAGATGGTTAGGAGCGCCGGGTGGACTATGTTCAAGCGAAAATCATTTGAAACCGGGACAGGCGTGCCAAGAACGATGACGGGCGGGCCTCGTATCAGGGGCGCGGCCAACGAGGAGATCGGAATGACCGAGGTTGGCACCCATATCGTCCGAGCCACTCTCGAAGACGAGCCGACCATCCACCACGAGATTTGAAGCCAGGAATGCTCGGCGATCTGTATAAGGCCGTCGTCCAAAGTGCTGTCTTTACGTCGTGGCACAGAATTTCGACGAGCTATCGGCTAACGATTCGCAAGTAAGCCGGATACCGTCGCTGGGAGCGCGACGGTATATGGGAAAACACATTTGCCTTTTAACAAAAGATTCCAATACATTAGAATCGCCATCAACGAGCATGCGGCGGCCGATTGCGACACACTCGCAGGTTAAACTAAGGGGCAATTGATGTTTTGGAACAAAAAGAAAGACCACTCCGCTACCATTGAGAAAATAGCTCTGTCTCTGATAGAGAGCAAGCAGGAGACAGGAGTTCTTCCATTTCTCTCTTTGAAAGAGGCCGCAGATTACGCAAAAGACAAGAGTCCTCTGCATGCGCCAGGATTTGTGCAATGCCACGCGGTAATCGGAAGCGGTTACTACAATTTAGAATTCAAGCTGCATCCCGATAAAGGGGTGTATATGAGCGCGTATTATTATGGCGAGGCAAGCGACATTGGGGGCATGGCAAGCGGATTGAAAGGCTCAAGAGGCTGGAAATGATATTCAGCATCTGTATTAGAAGCTGATAACTCCACATCCCGCCTGACGTTGCCAGCACCCTGCGCCTTCGGGCGTGGGGTGTTGGCATGAGGGGGATGGCGGAAGAGCAGGTCCGGAAGACGAGATCGTGGTGCAACAATCGCCTTGCCCGTCCATGAGGCCATGATCTCGGCTGTCAGAATCCCAGTCGGGGTTCCGTCAGCGAGAAAGACACGAATAGTCCGGCCTCTTGGACCAGTGGAGGTAACCATACTATTTCCCTGCATGGGTAATCTATTCGGCGGCTACTCGATCCTGTGCCGACGTTACGAGAGCTATTTCCAGCGACGGTAGGGAACGCACGATCTTCATAGTTTCGAGGCTAACCGTGATGATCCGTTGAAACAGCTTAAGCGGGTAAGCAGGGTCGCCAACCGTTTCGACGGCATAAAGGTTGGCGTCGTTGACGATGCCGCTATTCTTGTCGGTCTTCACAACCTGCCGTTCCATCACCCATTCGAGCGCAGGCTTCCCGTTGACGACATACTCGTATGCTTCAAGCGGGATGCCGGTCATCGTGATGTTGGCATTGTAGATGACGGTAGTCTTGTCGAGATGGGGCCGTTTGCCAGCGAATCTCATCTGCTCGACACGATAAAAAGATTCTGGATTTGCGATGTTCGCCAGTCGCAGGTCGCCTTGGGCGATGGTCACCGGGAAAGGCGCGACCGTTTCGTAGCCAATGTGAAGTTCGCTAAGTTTTCGACCGGCCTCGACAAAGGCCCAGAAGTTCGCAGCACCCTTAACAACCGGGATGCGTGGCAACTCCTTTGACAGATTGTCAGCAAATCGCTCCCGGTAGTCCTCCGAATGGAGCACACCGTAGACATAGAAAAAGAGGTCATCCTTGGTGATCGCCTCACCGGGATATGCCAGTCGGAAGTGCGCAAGTCCTTCGTCCGTGATCGCATCGCGGCGGGTGTAACCGCCTACGCTCTGGCCAACTTGATCGAACAGACCGCCTTGCGCCGTTTCGGGTATTTCCTCGACTACATCGTAAACATAGCGCGGGAAGCACTGCGTTCCGCCTTTCATAGCGGATATGCAAAGCTCCGGAACTGCGTCGCTCATCAGAACGGTGAACCCAGCTATGTTCCCCGGAGCGGACACCCCGATAATTCGATTTTCGGCTGCCGCGTCGGGAAACAGCCGGGGAATCTGGTAAACCATCTCGTTCATTGAACGATTGAAATATAACCACTGCTTCGTAAAGGGACGATAGAGGCTTCGGGTGAAGCTGGAATCATCGAAGGCAAAGCGCTTCCCCCTCACCAAATCCTGCTTCAGCGCACGAGTCCAACTGACCTTTGTGGGGTTGGTGTTAATGAAGGTATCGACAGCAGCCTCGCGTGCCTTCCGGTCGCTCACCGGAATTGCGGCATTCAGCCTGTTAACTTCGGCATTGTAGAACTCGATCGTGCGCTGGATATTACTGGCGAGAGCATCGCGGCTTCCGTTGAAGCACCATGAATCGCGCTGTGTCACTATTCCACGGGAGTAGTTGGCGAAAAGTTTTGGTGCGGTCGGATTATCTTTGTCTCCCAGCGGGAAAAGCTCAGAGAAATTGGAATCGCGCTGATTGAGCCAGTCCCCGTGGTTGTCAGGCTCGATCGTCTGCCAGCCATTTGCCTCACTGATGCCCCTGATGCTGCCGAACTTCGCGACGATGGCGAGTTTCTCCTCGCGGCTCAGGTAGTCGCCGACATCATGGAAGTAGATTTGGCCGTGCGCGGTGGCATCGGGGTTTTTCACCAGCAGCGTAATCGCGACCGGGGTGCGACTGCCCGAGCCAAAAATCTTGCCACCCTCGCGCCGCGACCGCTCGCCCGAGGTCCTCTGATTCCCGCGTAGGTGGAACACATAGATGTTGGCGAACTCGTCAGCCAAGCATTTACGAAGTCCATCGGTTGCGTTGCCATCAACCCATCCTGCATTGCTGACGAAGGCGACTATGCCGCTCTTACCGACTCTATCGCTTGCCCAGCGAAAGGCACGAATATAGCTGTTGTAGAGGCCGTTGCTGTTCGTGGCCATCGATCGTTCCACATAGGTCGATCGGATGCTCTCATCAAGTTTGGGATACGACTGGTTCGCATTGTTGTCATTAACGCTCTCCTGTCCGACCGAATACGGAGGGTTGCCCATGATAACCCGGATGTCGAGCGCCTTCTGGCGGGCGCGGCGGCTGCTGTTGTCTGCCATGAGGTCGCTAATGAGGTCGCGCTCCTGCTCGTAAAGCTGGAACGTGTCAGTAAGGCAGATGCCCTCAAACGGCTTGTAGTCGCCACCCGATAATGAATGGTACACAGCCTCAATGTTGATCGCTGCAATGTAGTAGGCGAGCAGCACAATTTCGTTTGCGTGAATCTCGTGAGTGTACTTGTGTTCCAGTTGGTCTGGCTTAATCAGGCCAGATTGCAAAAGGCGGGTAACGAAGGTGCCCGTCCCGACGAACGGATCTATGATATGAACGCCCTTGCTTCCAAGGGTTTGGCCGAACTCAGCCTGAAGCACGTCATTCACTGAGTGTATGATGAAATCAACGACTTCAACTGGTGTATAAACGATGCCCAGCCTCTCAGTCATCTTCGGGAAGGCATTGCGGAAGAATTTGTCGTAAAGCTCCACGATAATGCGCTGCTTGCCCTCAGCATTATCAATGCCTGCTGCACGCAACTTCACACTGTCATAGAATTTCTGAAGGCTCTGGGCCTCCTTCTCCAAGTTTTGCTCATGCAGCACTTCCAGAATAGACTGCATGGCTCTTGAGACGGGGTTCTCAGACGTGAAGCTGTATCCCTCAAACAGGGCTTCGAACACGGGCTTGGTGATCAGATGCTGAGCCAGCATCTCGATGGCTTCTACCTCTGTGATGCTATCGTTCAGATCGTCCCGCAGTTCTTCAAGGAAGGTCTCAAAGGCGGCTCGCTCCCTTGTGTCGGGCTGTTCCAATAGAGCCTTGATGCGAGTGATATGGGTCTGGGCGATCTTGGCGATGTCGCCAGCCCAATCCTCCCAATAAGTACGCTTACCGCACTTCTTGACGATCTTAGCCATGATAGCTGAGGAGAACTCGTCGAAAACAAAGGCGGTTTGGACAGCCGACTGCTGACCTGTTGCCGGGTCATCCCCATACACTTCATCATCAGACGCGCTGCCACGTCCAATCCCAACACCCGACCGCTTCGCCATTGTCTTCGTCGGAAGCTGGTTTGTGACTGCAATGACCTCGATATGACCACTCACATCAACACCCAAGTCCATCTTGTTGATGGTGGCATCGAAGCGGTCGTCGTGGGCACGGAGCGCGTTCAAGATTTGCCAGACAACCCGGTACTTTTCGTTATTTTTGAGGGCTTCCTCTGGCGAGACACCGGCAGGAATACCCACTGGCAGGATGACGTATCCCATCTTCTTGCCTTCGGCACGCCGCATCACCCGGCCAACCGACTGCACGACATCAATCTGGGACTTTCGAGGGTGCAGGAACATTATAGCATCGAGCGCCGGGACATCGACACCTTCTGACAGACAACGGGCGTTGCTAAGGATGCGGCAGGTGTCGCCCTCAGAGTCCTCCTTTAGCCAATCGAGAAGCAGTGTTCTGCTTTTGGCATTAAACGTGCCATCGACGTGCTCCAACTGGCAGTCGAGTTGGTACGTGTCGCCTGGGAAGCCATCCATGACGTTGCCGCCGTCCAGGTACTCCTCGACAACCGCTTTGAACTCGTTCGTGATTAGCTTTGAGCTTCGGATGTCCTTGCAGAAGGCAATCGCCCGTTTCATAGGATGGGGGTCGGAAGACACGTCGGCTTTCAAATCAGCCTTCGTTAACGCCTTGTAGCATCCAATAATTTTGGTTGCGTCGTCGAGCAATAGCTCGCTGTTCGCGTCGGTCAGGCGCTTCTGGACGCCTGTGCTCACCATCTCCTCGTCCACTGCCAGAACGATCACCTTATAGTCGGTCAAAAGCCCATTCTGAACTGCCCACGAGAAGCCCCGTTGAAACAGGACCTCTCCGTACAGGTTGGTGTCGTCCATTGAGCAGAGTTCGACGGCAGCCTCATTCGCTTTCGTCTTCACGGCATCGCCAAAGATGCGTGGTGTAGCAGTCATATAGAGGCGCTTTTTGCCACTGATGAAGTCCTGCCGGTGGATTTTCACAAAGTTGGATTCGTCACCATTGGCGAAGACTGCGCCAGTTGTGCGATGTGCCTCATCGCAGATAATCAAATCGAACTCGGGCAATCCGTGGTTCTTCTGGGCATCTGAGATGACCTGAATGGATTGGTAGGTCGAGAAGACCACAGTCATCCGGTCCTCTGCTGGGTGGGCAATCTTGTCTACCAGCTTCTTGGCATCGGTCGTGGCTGGAAATGCAAGATCATGGATCTCCAAGTCAGCAACATCATCTCCATTCCGACGCTTGCCAACCTGACTGTCTGAGCAGACAGCGAAAGATCGCAATAAAGTTTCGGAATCGTTGGTCCACTCACGCACACTCTGGGACATTAGGGCGAGGGAGGGGACGAGGAAGAGAACGATCTTACCCTGGCCCGCCAATCTTTCTGCGATCTTTAGGCTGGTGAATGTTTTACCGGTCCCGCAAGCCATGATCAGCTTGCCACGGTCAGCATCCTTGAGCCCATTTTCCACAGCGTCCAAAGCTTCGGCCTGATGCTTTCGAAGCTGCTTTTTTGGCGCGAGGACGACCTTCTGCTCGCGGCGGTATACGCCCCAATCAATTGGGCTTTCCGACAGGTCGGTTAGGCCAATCCGTAACGTCTCTATGTGCTGATCCTTCAGGGCATTCTCGGCGTGCTCACTCCACTCGGCATCGGTGGTGTCGATGATCAATCGGCGTGTGAAAGGAGCCTTGCCTGACGCAGCGAAAAACGAGTCGATTTCACTTCTCGCGATCTTTTTGTCAGCCTCGTAGAACTTGCACTGGATGGCGCAGTACCCCTCGGCGTCTTTCAGCTTCGCCACCAGATCAATGCCGGTATCACGACGGTCGATACCTTGTTGCTGCGCCCAGTCCGAAAACGACCAGACTTCTTCATACTGCACGGCCTGAACGGGGTCGTTTTTCAGGAAGGCGATGGCAAGTCGCTCGAAATAGGTTCCTTTTTCGCGTTCCGTCTTGGCGGCATTGCGAAATGAGGAAAGGAGATCATTGAGAGCTTTGGTCATAGCCGCCTTCATCCGTGTCTTGAAGGCGATGCACCCAAACCCATAAGGCCATACCTGTTGGCGGGTGGATTAGCACCCAAGCAACTGACCCAAGATCTCGGAAAGCGAGCCCCCACTGAACCAAGGGGTATTTCAGACGCCGAGTGTTGAAAAGTGGATAATGTGCTGAGAGACCAACTTGAGCACGACGTTTTTGGCGCAGCCCCAGCGTTCCGGTACGCGAGCTTACGACGCCTGGGCGATCCCTGCCCAGCATTAGCAGGCAGCCCGCTATAATGGTATCGCGAGGCTGGCGCGTGTACTCGATCCTTTCCGCGATAACATAGATCTCACTGACGATGCACTTGCCATTCCGGACGGGAGGATGCCTTATGCCGCGTTGCAATCGTGTAACACCCTTTGGCGATTTCGAGGCCAGCCCTGCCCGTGGGCATTTTATGGGTAATCGGGGCATTCTCCACGACGATAACGGCAACCTTGGAAAGGCTCGATGGAAGCATAAGGCTTGGGTCACGTGCGTGCTCTCCTACAAGGGAGCCCGCCGCACTCTCATGCAGCCCGACAATTACACCGAGTTGTTTTTCTGTGACGAAGCTACCGCTTTGGCAGCAGGCCACCGGCCATGTGGTCAATGTCGGCCCTTGGACTATCAGCGGTACATGAACGCGTGGCAGCAGGCGTATGGTCTTGAAGCTCCCCCACGGGCAGGAGAGGTCGATAAGCTGCTGCATCAGGCACGGGTTGCTCAAGACAAGAGGCAGATCAGAACTCGCGCGAGATCGAGCGATCTACCAGATGGAACCATCGTTAGCTTCCCTGAGCAGTCGGAGACGGCGTGGCTGATATGGCAGGGAGGTCTCCACCGCTGGTCTCATGAAGGCTATAGCGACCGCCGTCGTGTCGCGGCAGATGAAGAGGTCATAGTACTCACGCCTGAACCGACCATCCGTGTCCTGGCTGCCGGATATAAGCCGGTGGTCCATCCATCGGTGGCAGGGTAACGGCTCCAAATACCTGCCGTTCAAATCGTTCGATCCTGCGATCTCCTTTATCCGCTTGGTTTAGATCCATTGGAGGTCAGCGAAATTAGTAGACAGGTTGGAGATCCGTGCGAGTCTCGAATGATTCGAGATAACATGGAGCGTGCCTGTGGTCCCATCTGCTGCGAGTCACGATATCCGCCCACGTTCCTTCTCCGGCTGGCCGCTGAGCACCGCCGTTGAACTGGACGCCGCCTGTCCCTCATTCTTGTCCTTCGTCTTCTGCGGCGCTGCCCTCAAGCGGCAAGCGATTTTCTCCACTCTGGCTGCTCTAACCCGAGAGTGTCCCGAAGCCCTCGCCACTCGCCTTCGCCCGTTCGCGCTCACCGACGATCTGAACCATCAGACCTCCTTCAAACAGATTGCCCGTGCGTTGATGGCTACACGGGCGCGGGAGATCCTCCAAGCTGTATTCGGCGATGTTCCGGACGGCTTCCTCGGTGTCCTCAGTCGAATCGGCGATGAGCCGCTTCGTAAACCCAGTTTGTACTTCACGCTGTTCGAGATCTTCTCGGACCCGCAGCACCGGGCACGTCGGGATGTTCTGCGTCAGCGCAGCGGCTCGATCACTGCCACTCACATCGAGGTCATCAGCCGCCTTGATCCCATTCTGGTCCATCGGAATGTCTTGAACCGCCTTTATGGAGCGTCTCAAGCGGACGATGCGAATGCGGCACTCGCTCTTGTCCGGAGCACGGTCTCATCCGCAACCGATGAGACAATTCGCCAGTCGATTGAAAATTTGGGAGAAAAGACCGATCTGGGAGCATTGTTCAGCCGGTGGCTTGAGAAGGTAGACCGGCCTCCTGTGCATCTTCCTGTTCCTGAGGATGATCCTGATCTTGCGGTGGTGACATCAGGCGTAGCAATGGCCTCGCTGGGGCGGCGCTTCCGCAACTGCGCGGCGAGCCGTACCCTTCACCTTGCACAAGGGGCACAGGTCCTGCTCGAATGGCGACATCCACCCGGACTGGTAGCCCAATGCCATCGCCTGACTAACGGCTCGTGGGTCCTGACGGAGATCTACGCCAAAAGGAATGGGCTCGTCGATCCCGAGGCAGCAGCCGCTCTCCGAGGAAAACTTGAAGCGCTCGGCATCCCGGCGCTGTGTTCAGAGGATGCTCATCCGCGCACCAGGGGCATCATGAATTTGCTGGGCCAATGGGGCGGCACCGGCCATCGTCATAGGCTTAACGAGATGGAGCCTGAACTCGATGGACTTGAGCGAGAGATCGCAGAGGCGGGAGAGGTTGTGTAGCCGCGTTCTCCTCATCCACGCGTATTGGTCCGGGAGGCCATATGCTTCAAGCCGGTCTTCTTGCTCTATTGATCCTGATCCGGGTGATCCCCTGGCTGGGAGCGCATGTCGGAATTATGCTGGCGGGCATTGGCTTCTGGCTCGCGACTGAAATAATCGCACCTGATCGAAAGGAGGTCGGGGCACAAGCTGCCGTGACCCGTACCTTCAACGCAAAAGTCCGTGTGAGCAACGAACGGGTGAGTGTCGATGGCTGGTTCATCACGGTCACCGTGCGAAACGATAGCAATGCTCGAATTTACGATTTCTGGCTTCGCTGCTCGTTCCAGGTGCCGCAGACCCGCTTCAAGCCGACCGATCCGGAGGCCAGTCGAGAGAATGTCTCAACCGACTTTCATTATGGCTATATCGCTCCGGGGGCTGCGGAACAGATCTCCCTGGCACTCGAACCGAACGGGCTCCTTCCCAGAGCGATCCCGTCAAGTTTCTCGTGCGAGCCGCGCTACCAGCACGAGGCGACAGACCTATTCCTGGACCAAGGATAGCCCATGGATTCCGGTCTCGCGCTGTTGATGTTTGTGGGGTTGTGCCTGCTCGGGGTGGTCCTCGTTGGCTTGCTGATCGTTGCCACGCCGATCATGTCCTGGCTGCTGATCGGCAGCGTTGTGTTTCTCGGGTTCAGGTTCGTGCTGACACTCCTTGGTCTTGCGGGCTCGTCTCCGGATCACCCGCGCCTTTCACCCGAGAGCTTTATCTCGAAGGCGGCGATCACGATGGCGACCGAGATCGGATTGGCTGGTCCGGAACGATTTGCGATCAATGCGAGCGGCATGATCACCAACCGGTCAGACCGGACCATCGCCGGGATCAGAATCTGGTGCCGCGCAGAGGCCCTGTATGGCTCGGACACGGATTCGGGCACCATTCCAGTGACGGTCAATCGGGCTGAGACCCGCTCATTTTCTGGTGTAGTCGCCAACCGATTTTACGGGATCACCCGTATAGGCACCGTATTGCGGGTCGCGCCGGAGCGTCACTTTTGCCGGGTCGAGCGGCTTATCGAGGGCTGAGCATATTCTGGGATGCCCCGTCGCCCGGTGGTAGGCTCAGCAGTACGCTCAACCGAATGTTAGACCCTCAGGCAGGTTCCGATTTCGGAGAAGCCTTGCCTGAACCCTCGTAGCCCAGGTAGTGGTCGCTCGACATATCGTTACCTGAAGGGGTCGTTTTCCTTTGAATCTTTCGATCAGCCAATCAACAGCGGCATAGGCTCATCGAACGGATCTGGCATATACACGAGCACTGGTCGTTTCGGGCTCGTTCGAGCACGGCGCGGGCGAACCGTCATATGACGAGACTGGTACCGCCGATGGTCAGGATCGTCTGTCATGAGGCTGCCGGGATGAACAATGGCCAGAACTATGTCGCGCAATTCCTCCTGTTTTATCCGGCTGAGAGTAGTCGGCCACCGTGCCTCAAAGGCTGCAAGCAACTCGCTCTCGGTGACCGACCCGAGCGATACAACCCCATGAACCGTTTTGTCATGGCACAGCCAGAGGCGCAGTGAAATGCTGTTCCATCGATGGCAGATCTGCCGTCTATACGCGATGATGTTCCACGCAGTGACCCGCCAGTGAGCGAACTCCACTTTGGCGTTGACGTCGGCAGCAATGGCGATGGTGTAATTTCGCCCGTTGCTCGTGGTCTCGAAGTTGCGGGCGGTGCGATGAGCGTATCGCCTCGCACATCTGGTGCACTCGATATAGGCGCATCGGTGCGCCGAGGAGCATTTGGTGATCATCCGGTATTTATCGGTCCGTGGAACGTAAGGCATCCATCGAAGCTCGTTGGATAAATAGAAGAAACCCACCAGAGGCCATCAATGCGCCGCCACGAGATCATCCAATCCTCTGCCCTCCTGCATATGATCGCTGGTGTTCGGCAGGCGAAAGTTACCACCCATCATATCGTCGATTGTATCGGACTGGACCGGACTACCCTCCCGCTCCCAGGTGCATTCGAACAAGCATATCGGGAACGTGAGGATTGGTGTCGCGAGAACTGTACCGGTAAATTCGTAATTCGGCCCCTCGGCCCCTGTCCGGAAAGACTTTATGGACGGCGCTTCGGCTTCGAGCGCCTCAGCGATGCGACCTACTTCAAGATGCGCTTTCCCAAGATTTAGGTCGGTGTCATTCGGAACGCCGATAGATCGCCGATGAAAGCCACAACGCGGATGTTTGGTGGCTGCCCATTCGGCAGCCCACCAAATGGTCATACCCGATGCTTGTGCCAGAGGGTTCGGACGGTTTTTACATCCTTTCCTACCTCACCAAGTATGGTTGCCCGCCCATTTTGGACGCGGGCCAACAGCAACGTGTATTCGCTTTGGCTGGTCCGCTGACCTTTTAGTTTGACCGTGGCGAGAGGCGTTGCCTCCTGTCGCACCCGGAACCGGCTCCATTCGAGCTTTGCCTTTTGGCGGTTCTCCTCTCGAATTTCGCGCTTGTCATCCTCAGTCTCCAATTCAACAATGGCTCTTGCTGTCGCCAGAAGTGAGGGCGCACGCCCACTACCGGTTTGCTGATCCGCGAGCTTTGAAATCCAGCGACGCACTGCCTCTTGGGTTGGCTCAACTCCGTCGATCTCCCAAGCCCAAAGTGCGATGGACCAATCGTGTAACGTGGAGCTTGGCACCGAAACACCAGCGGCTTTGACGATTGCTCGAACAACGCCAAGATGATGGGGTGTATCCTTCCGGATTCTGATCCTGGCACGATCCAGTAGAGCGTCGCGGAACTCGGTGTCGGTCAAAGCTCGCATCGAGAGTGGGTAGAGTAAGCTGAGAGTTGTATGTGCAGATCGCTGGCCCCGCTCGACCAAGTGCGCGAGCACTTTGTGGAAGCGCTGAACCTCAATGACAGCGGCCTCGATAACGCCATCGTAGTCATGGATCTGCGAACTGACCGCAGGCAACGTTTGCCCTGCCTCAACACCGGTCGGAACATCGCCTTCGTGTTGATCCATTGCTGAAACTGCGGGCGGGATGTCTGTAGTACTCTCTGCTCGCCGAGCACCATCTTGCTCGTTTCCAATCTCCCATCCGATCTCGGATGAGAACGTGCTTGATGTGGTCGAATTCACTGGCTTATTCATTCCATGCCTCTTCTGGCGGCGCTACGTTGCCGGAAGAATGCGCACAAATGCCTCCCCGACAGTCGCGAACCGCGTTTGTGTTTCAATTGCGGAGCCGCTGATGCTGCCGTGGGCTTGCCGAGACGCAACTTGGGCAGCGGCAACGCCGCATCCGATTTTTCGATTCTGGAAGTCTTGCTTGTTTGCTCGCCCCGTCACCGCAGTAATGAGGCTGCCTCAAAAGCGAGGCACGCTGCCGGAACGGAGCATCGCTCTACGCACCGGCCTTAATGAAACTGGCGCGGGATCTAATGGATGCCTGTGATGTTGTCAACGGCTGTTGCAGATCTTTCGAGGAACCAATCCGCCGCCATCATCCCTGGTTAGCCTCATCACCCCTCATGAACACCACATACCCCCGAACATCCGGCGTTCGGACGTTTGCCTGTGACCGTCTCCGGTCCTGTTCCAAAAAGCCTCAGATTA
>NZ_JBHSBQ010000110.1:0-16565 GCF_042650665.1 Microvirga sp. GCM10011540
GCGCGCCGCCAGACTCCGCCAGAACCTTCGTGATCGCCGCCGTCAGTGACGTCTTGCCATGGTCCACGTGACCAATCGTCCCGATGTTGCAGTGCGGCTTATTGCGCTCAAACTTTTCCTTCGCCATCGTGGCACCCGTTCCTTTGAATTCTAAAATTTCGCTTTAGTGGGTTCAGGCGTATTTCGCCTGAACCTCGGCAGCCACGTTCGACGGCACCTGCTCGTAGTGGTCGAACTGCATCGTGTAGCTCGCGCGCCCCTGGCTCATGCCGCGGAGCGTGTTCACGTAGCCGAACATGTTGGCGAGCGGGACCATCGCGTTGATGACCACGGCGTTGCCGCGCATGTCCTGACCCTGGATCTGGCCACGACGGGAGTTGAGGTCACCGATCACGGAACCGGTGTAGTCCTCGGGGGTCGTCACCTCGACCTTCATGACCGGCTCGAGGAGGACGGAACCGCCCTTCTGGAGAGCCTCACGCATGGCCGCACGGGATGCGATTTCGAAGGCCAGAGCCGACGAGTCCACCTCGTGGAAGGCGCCGTCGATGAGCTCGACCTTGACGTCGACCACCGGGAACCCGGCCACGACGCCGGCGCCGATTACCGACTGCAGACCCTTTTCGACGCCGGGGATGTACTCCTTCGGCACCGCGCCGCCGACGATCTTCGACTCGAAGGCGAAACCGGCGCCCTGTTCGTTCGGCTGAACGACGAGCTTGACGCGGGCGAACTGGCCCGTACCGCCGGTCTGCTTCTTGTGGGTGTAGTCCACCTCGGCCTTCTTCGAGATCGTCTCGCGGTAAGCCACCTGCGGAGCGCCGATGTTGGCATCGACCTTGTAGGTGCGCTTCAGGATGTCGACCTTGATGTCGAGGTGCAGTTCGCCCATGCCCTTCAGGATCGTCTGTCCCGACTCCTGGTCGGTGGAGACGCGGAAGGACGGATCCTCGGCTGCGAGCTTCGCGAGCGCCAGGCCCAGCTTCTCCTGGTCGGCCTTCGACTTCGGCTCGATGGCGATCTCGATGACGGGCTCAGGGAACTCCATGCGCTCGAGGATCACCGGCTTGGCCGGATCGCACAGCGTGTCGCCGGTACGGACTTCCTTGAGGCCCGCGAGAGCGACGATGTCGCCCGCATAGGCTTCCTTGATGTCCTCGCGGTTGTTCGCATGCATGAGAAGCATGCGGCCGACGCGCTCCTTCTTGTCGCGGGTCGAGTTGAGGAGGTTCGCACCAGCCTCGACCTTGCCCGAGTAGACGCGGCAGAAGGTGATGGTTCCGACGAAGGGGTCGTCCATGATCTTGAAGGCGAGCATGGAGAACGCTTCCTCGTCCGTCGGACGGCGGATGGTCTCTTCCTCGGTCTTGAAGTCGATGCCCTGGATGGCTTCGCGGTCTGCCGGGGACGGCAGGAAGTCCACAACGGCATCGAGGAGCGGCTGAACGCCCTTGTTCTTGAAGGCCGAGCCGCACAGCACCGGATGGAAGGCGCGACGCTGAACCGCCGTACGGACCAGGCGGCGCAGGGTCGCCTCGTCGGGCTCCTGGCCCTCGAGGTAGGCAACCATGGCCTCGTCGTCCATCTCGACAGCCGCTTCGACCAGCTTGGCGCGGTACTCGGCAGCCTGGTCCTTCAGGTCGGCCGGGATCTCGACTTCGTCGAACTTGGCGCCCAGGGACTCTCCGGACCAGACGATCGCCTTCATCTTGATGAGGTCGATCACGCCCTGGAAGTCGCTCTCGGCGCCGATCGGCAGCTGGAGGCAGACGGGCTTGCCGGCGACGCGCTTCACGATGTCGTCGACGCAGTTGAAGAAGTTCGCGCCGGTCTTGTCCATCTTGTTGACGAACACGATGCGCGGAACGTCGTACTTGTCGGCCTGGCGCCAGACGGTCTCGGTCTGAGGCTCCACACCCTGGTTACCGTCCAGAACGCAGACGGCGCCGTCGAGCACGCGCAGCGAGCGCTCGACTTCGATGGTGAAGTCGACGTGGCCGGGGGTGTCGATGATGTTCAGACGCTTGCCGTTCCAGAAGCAGGTGGTCGCAGCAGAGGTGATCGTGATGCCACGCTCCTGCTCCTGCTCCATCCAATCCATGGTGGCAGCGCCTTCATGGACTTCACCGATCTTGTGCGACTTGCCGGTGTAGTAAAGGATACGCTCGGTCGTCGTCGTCTTGCCGGCATCGATGTGGGCCATGATGCCGAAGTTGCGGTAGTCCTCAATTGCGTGCGTGCGGGGCATCGCTTAACTCCTGAAGGTCCAGCCGTTACCAGCGATAGTGCGAGAACGCGCGGTTGGCTTCGGCCATCCGGTGGGTGTCCTCACGCTTCTTGACGGCGTTACCCCGGTTGTTCGAGGCATCGAGCAGCTCGGCGGAGAGCCGGTCGACCATGGTCTTGTCGTTGCGGCCGCGGGCAGCCTGGATGATCCAGCGGATCGCCAGCGCCTGGCGACGCTCGGCGCGGACTTCCACCGGAACCTGGTAGGTCGCACCGCCGACGCGGCGGGAGCGGACTTCGATCGCCGGAGCGACGTTGTCGAGCGCCTGCTTGAACACTTCGAGCGGGTTGGACTTGGCGCGGCTCTCGATGACGTCGAACGCACCGTAGACGATGCGCTCGGCAGCAGACTTCTTGCCGTCGTACATGATGGAGTTCATGAACTTGGTGACGACGATATCCCCGAACTTCGGATCCGGGATAATCTCACGCTTTTCGGCGCTGTGGCGGCGGGACATGAGCTGACTCCGACCTCAATAACGGTTGACGGCTTACTTCGGCCGCTTCGCGCCGTACTTCGAACGACGCTGCTTACGATTCTTCACGCCCTGGGTGTCGAGAACACCGCGGAGGATGTGATAGCGAACACCGGGAAGGTCCTTCACGCGGCCGCCGCGGATCATGACCACGGAGTGCTCTTGAAGGTTGTGACCCTCACCGGGGATGTAACCGATGACTTCATAGCCATTGGTCAGACGAACCTTGGCGACCTTACGGAGAGCCGAGTTCGGCTTCTTCGGGGTCGTCGTGTAGACGCGCGTGCACACGCCCCGCTTCTGCGGGCAGGCCTCAAGCGCGGGAACCTTATTCCGGCTCTTTTGCGCCGTCCGCGGCTTGCGGATCAGCTGACTGATCGTTGGCATCCTGTGCCCTCTTTCACCAGCCACCGCCAGGTGGCCTTTTCGAGTGTCTTCAACGGTTGAGCGCCGCCCTGGCAGACTGCTAAGCCTGCACAAAACGAAGCCACGCCATTGGCTTTGGAAGGCCCTTGGCGCGGTGCGGTTGCAGAGGACCACGATATCGAGACCGCGGTCATGCCCTAATCTGACTTGTGTCAGTCAAGGTTGAGTTCGGCAGCGTTTAGGTGGCATCGGTCGAAGCTCGGCGCTTCGACTGGCGAAAACCTACGGCCAGCCGGAAAGTCCGGTCTCTCTAGCGCCCGAGTCGGGGAAAGTCAACACTTTTTAGACTTCCCTTACGTTTGGCCCTCTCGGGAGCCGAAACGAGGCTTGGCGGCATGGGTTCGAGAGCCGTTGGTCCCGATCTGGGAGCATCGAAGGGTCGTCGCAAGGGACGGCCCTGTCGTCGGCATCGGCTGGAGCTTGGCAGATTCGGCAGGGTGCGACTTAGTCCGCGCTGCCCTGTCTTGTCCTGCCGTTACGGCACGTCGGGAGAAAAGAAAAGGCCGCCCAGGGGCGGCCTTTTCGAGCTTGCTTTTGGCTGGGCGGTTACTCTGCCGCAGCGGGAGGCAGTTCGCTCACCTGGGCCTGGGACTCGGCGCGCTTCTGCTGGAGGATCAGGTCGTCGCGGTGCTGCGCGATGGCCTTGATCTGAGCGTTGAGCGCACCGGTGCCGGCCGGGATGAGGCTGCCGACGATGACGTTCTCCTTGAGGCCCTCGAGGGTGTCGACCTTGCCGTTGACCGCCGCCTCGGTGAGGACGCGGGTGGTCTCCTGGAAGGACGCCGCCGAGATGAAGGAGCGGGTCTGCAGCGAGGCTTTGGTGATGCCCAGCAGAACCGGCACGCCTTCGGCGGGCTTCTTCTTCTCGGCCACGAGGCGCTCGTTGATCTCCTCCAGCTCGAGGCGGTCGACCTGCTCGCCGCTGAGGAGATCGGAATCGCCGCCGTCGGTGATCTCGACCTTCTGCAGCATCTGGCGAACGATCACCTCGATGTGCTTGTCGTTGATGAGCACGCCCTGGAGGCGATAGACCTCCTGGATCTCGTTCACCAGGTAGGCGGCCAGCTCCTCGACGCCCTTGATCGCAAGGATGTCGTGCGGGGCCGGGTTGCCGTCCACGATGAAGTCGCCGATCTCGACCACGTCGCCGTCCTGCAGGTGGATGTGCTTGCCCTTCGGGATCAGGTACTCCACCGGCTCCGAGCCATCGTGCGGGTTCAGCGTCAGGCGACGCTTGTTCTTGTAGTCGCGGCCGAACTGAATCGTGCCGGACTTCTCCGCAATGATGGCCGCATCCTTCGGACGACGGGCCTCGAACAGCTCCGCCACGCGCGGCAGACCGCCCGTGATGTCGCGGGTCTTGGCGCTCTCGGTCGAAACACGGGCCAGAACGTCGCCTGCCTTCACCTTCGAGCCGGGATCGACCGCGAGGATCGCGTCGACCGGCAGGAGATAGCGGGCGTCGCCGCCGCGGGCCAGCTTGGCAACCTTGCCGCCCTTGCCCTCGATGATGACCGCCGGACGCAGATCGGCCGTGCGGGCCGAGCCGCGCCAGTCGATCACGACGCGCTTCGCGATGCCGGTGGACTCGTCCATGGTCTCGATCATCGAGGCGCCGTCGACGAGGTCCTCGTAACCCACCACGCCGTCCATCTCCGTGAGGATCGGACGGGAATAGGGGTCCCACTCCGCGATGCGCTGGCCGCGCTTGATCGTGTCGCCCTCGTCCACCTTCAGGCGCGAACCGTACTGCAGGCGGTGAACCGCCCGCTCGGTGCCGTCCGGCCCGCTGATGACGATGGCCACGTTACGGCCCATGACCACGAGATCGCCGTCCGAGTTCCGCGCGATGTTCTTGTTGCGGAAGCTGACGACGCCCTCGAAGCTCGACTCGAAGAAGGACGAGTCGGCAATCTGGGCCGCACCGCCGATGTGGAAGGTGCGCATGGTGAGCTGGGTGCCCGGCTCGCCGATGGACTGAGCGGCGATGACGCCGACAGCCTCGCCGTGGTTGACCGGAGTACCCCGGGCTAGGTCGCGGCCGTAGCAGGTGGCGCAGACGCCGTTCTTCGACTCGCAGACGAGCACGGAACGGATCTTGACCTCCTGGATGCCGGCAGCGCCGATGGCTTCCAGATGCTGCTCCTCGATCATCGTGCCCTTCGGAACGATGATGCTGCCGTCCTGGGCGACCAGGTCCTCGGCCGTGGAACGGCCCAGGATGCGAGAAGCCAGCGACGCGACCACCTGACCGGCGTCGATGATGGCCCGCATGCGGATGCCCTTCTCGGTGCCGCAATCCGGCTCGCGGATGACCGCATCCTGGGCCACGTCGACGAGACGACGGGTCAGGTAACCGGAGTTGGCGGTCTTGAGCGCCGTATCGGCCAGACCCTTACGGGCACCGTGCGTCGAGTTGAAGTACTCGAGCACGTTCAGGCCTTCCTTGAAGTTCGAGATGATCGGCGTCTCGATGATCTCGCCCGACGGCTTGGCCATGAGGCCGCGCATCGCCGCGAGCTGCTTCATCTGGGCCGGCGAACCACGGGCGCCCGAGTGGGACATCATGTAGATCGCGTTGACCGGCTTGTCGCGGCCGGAATCGTCCTTCTTCACGGCCGAGATGCGATTCATCATCTCGCCGGCGAGGCGATCCGAGCACTTCGCCCAGGCGTCGACGACCTTGTTGTACTTCTCGCCCTGAGTGATCAGGCCGTCCTGATACTGCTGCTCGTAGTCCTTCGCGAGGGCACGGGTCTCCTCGACGATCTGCCACTTGTTCTCGGGGATGACCATGTCGTCCTTGCCGAACGAGATGCCGGCCTTGAACGCATTGTAGAACCCGAGCGCCATGATGCGGTCGCAGAAGATCACCGACTCCTTCTGACCGCAATGCCGGTACACGGCATCGATCATGTTGGAGATCTCCTTCTTCGTCATGAGCTTGTTCACGACGTCGTAGGGGAGCATCGGGTGCTTCGGCAGGAGGCGCGAGAGCATGACGCGTCCGGCAGTGGTCTCGTAGACCTTGGAGACCGGCTGGCCGTCCTCGCCAAGACCTTCCCAGCGGTAGCGGATCTTGGAGTGGAGGGTGATGACCTTCTCGTGGAGCGCGTGCTCGATCTCGCCCATGTCGGCGAAGGCCTTGCCCTGACCCGGCTCGCCGTCGGAGACGATCGAGAGGTAGTAGAGGCCCAGAACGATGTCCTGCGACGGCACGATGATCGGCTGACCGTTGGCCGGGTGGAGGATGTTGTTCGTCGACATCATGAGGACGCGGGCTTCAAGCTGCGCCTCGAGCGAAAGCGGCACGTGGACCGCCATCTGGTCGCCGTCGAAGTCCGCGTTGAACGCGGCGCAGACGAGCGGGTGCAGCTGGATCGCCTTGCCCTCGATGAGGGTGGGCTCAAAGGCCTGGATGCCGAGACGGTGCAGGGTCGGCGCACGGTTCAGCAGAACCGGGTGCTCGCGGATGACCTCGTCCAGGATGTCCCAGACCTCGGGCTTCTCCTTCTCGACGAGCTTCTTCGCCTGCTTGACGGTGGCGGACAGGCCGCGGGCGTCGAGCTTGGCGTAGATGAACGGCTTGAAGAGCTCGAGCGCCATCTTCTTCGGCAGGCCGCACTGATGGAGCTTGAGCTCCGGACCGACCACGATGACCGAACGGCCGGAATAGTCGACGCGCTTGCCGAGCAGGTTCTGGCGGAAACGGCCCTGCTTGCCCTTCAGCATGTCGGCGAGCGACTTCAGCGGACGCTTGTTGGCGCCCGTGATGACGCGGCCGCGGCGGCCGTTGTCGAACAGGGCATCCACCGCCTCCTGAAGCATGCGCTTCTCGTTGCGGATGATGATGTCCGGCGCGCGCAACTCGATCAGCCGCTTCAGGCGGTTGTTGCGGTTGATGACGCGGCGGTAGAGATCGTTGAGGTCCGAGGTCGCGAAGCGGCCGCCGTCGAGAGGCACGAGCGGACGCAGATCCGGCGGGATCACCGGAACGACCGTCATGATCATCCATTCGGGCTTGTTGCCCGACTGGATGAACGCCTCGATGATCTTGAGGCGCTTCAACAGCTTCTTGGGCTTGAGCTCGGACGTGGTGGTCGCGATCTCCTCGCGGGTGTCGGCCGCCACCTTCTCCAGGTCGAGTTCCTGGAGGATGCGGCGGATCGCCTCCGCGCCGATCATGGCCGTGAAGGAATCCTCGCCGTACTCGTCCTGGGCGCGGAGATACTCCTCCTCGGACAGCAGCTGGCGGTCCTTGAGCGGGGACAGGCCCGCGTCAACGACGATATAGGATTCGAAATAGAGGATGCGCTCCAGATCCTTGAGCGTCATGTCGAGCAGCAGACCGATGCGGCTCGGCAGGGACTTCAGGAACCAGATATGCGCGACCGGCGCGGCCAGCTCAATGTGGCCCATGCGGTCGCGACGGACGCGCGCAAGCGTGACTTCCACGCCGCACTTCTCGCAGATGACGCCCTTGTACTTCATGCGCTTGTACTTGCCGCACAAGCACTCGTAGTCCTTGATCGGGCCGAAGATTCGGGCGCAGAACAAGCCGTCGCGCTCGGGCTTGAACGTGCGGTAGTTGATGGTCTCAGGCTTTTTGATCTCGCCGTAAGACCAGGACAGAATCTTCTCAGGGCTCGCGATCGAGATCTTGATCTGATCGAAGCTCTGCGGCTGCGCCGTTTGATTGAAAAGATTCATGACCTCTTGATTCATCGCCGTCTCCTGGGCTGAAGGGCGCTAGATAAGCACCCTCGCCGGCAATTGCATGAAGCCGCGGCATTAAAACCGCCGCGGCCAGATCATTCAAACTCAGGCGCCTGGCGCCTTACTCGGCCGCCTCGGACGGAGGCAGCTGCTCCGGCTCGTTGGCGGCACGCTTGGAGTTGGTAAGCTCCACGTTGAGGCCGAGCGACCGCATTTCCTTCACGAGAACGTTGAAGCTCTCCGGAATGCCCGACTCGAAGGTGTCGTCGCCACGAACGATGGCTTCGTAGACCTTCGTACGGCCTGCCACGTCGTCCGACTTGACCGTGAGCATTTCCTGAAGGGTGTAGGCCGCGCCGTAAGCCTCGAGCGCCCACACCTCCATTTCGCCGAAGCGCTGGCCGCCGAACTGGGCCTTGCCGCCCAGCGGCTGCTGGGTAACGAGGCTGTAGGGGCCGATGGAGCGGGCGTGGATCTTGTCGTCCACGAGGTGGTGGAGCTTCAGCATATAGATGTAGCCCACCGTCACCTTGCGGTCGAACGGCTCGCCGGTACGTCCGTCGTAGAGCGTGACCTGACCCGAGGTCTCGAGACCGGCCTTCTCCAGCATCGCCTCGATGTCCGACTCCTTCGCGCCGTCGAAGACGGGCGTGGCGAACGGAACGCCGCGGCGCAGGTTCTTGCCGAGCTCGACGAGCTCGTCGTCCGAAGCCTGCTCGATTTCGGGCAGGTTGCCGTAGATCGAGACCAGCTGCTCGCGCAGAGCCGTGGCCGTGCCGGACCTCATGTAGGCGTCGACCGCCTGGGAGACCTGCTTGCCGAGACCGGCGGCAGCCCACCCGAGATGCGTCTCGAGGATCTGACCGACGTTCATGCGGCTCGGCACGCCCAGCGGGTTGAGCACGATGTCCGCATGGGTGCCGTCTTCGAGGAACGGCATGTCCTCGATCGGGACGATGCGGGACACGACGCCCTTGTTGCCGTGGCGGCCGGCCATCTTGTCGCCGGGCTGGATCTTGCGCTTCACGGCCACGAAGACCTTGACCATCTTCATGACGCCGGGCGGAAGCTCGTCGCCGCGCTGCAGCTTCTCGACCTTGTCGAGGAAGCGCTGCTCGAGACGCTTCTTCGACTCGTCGTACTGCTTCTGCATGGCCTCGATTTCGGTCATGCGCGCATCGTTGTCGACGGCGAACTGCCACCACTGGGACCGCGGATACTCGTTGAGGAGATCGCGGGTGACGCTGGTGTCCTTCTTGAAGCCCTTCGGGCCGGCAACGGCGCTCTGTCCGATCAGGATCTCAGCCAGTCGGGCATAGGTGTTGCGGTCGAGGATCGCCTGCTCGTCGTCGCGGTCCTTGGCGAGACGCTCGATCTCCTCGCGCTCGATGGCCTGCGCACGCTCGTCCTTGTCCACACCGTGACGGTTGAAGACGCGGACCTCCACGATGGTGCCGGTCACGCCCGGAGGGACACGGAGCGAGGTGTCGCGGACGTCGGAGGCCTTCTCGCCGAAGATGGCACGCAGAAGCTTCTCTTCCGGCGTCATCGGGCTCTCGCCCTTCGGCGTGATCTTGCCGACGAGGATGTCGCCCGCATGGACCTCGGCGCCGATATAGACGATGCCGGCTTCGTCGAGGTTCTTCAGCGCCTCTTCCGAAACGTTCGGAATGTCGCGCGTGATTTCCTCGGGACCCAGCTTGGTGTCGCGGGCCATGACCTCGAACTCCTCGATGTGGATCGAGGTGAAGACGTCGTCCTTCACGATCCGCTCGGAGAGCAGGATCGAGTCTTCGAAGTTGTAGCCGTTCCAGGGCATGAACGCGACGAGCACGTTGCGGCCGAGCGCCAGCTCGCCGAGCTCCGTCGACGGACCGTCGGCGATGATGTCGCCCTTGCGGACGACGTCGCCGGCGCGCACCAGCGGCTTCTGCGTGATGCAGGTCGACTGGTTGGAGCGCTGGAACTTCTGCAGACGGTAGATGTCGACGCCGGGACGGGTCGGATCGGTCTCCTCAGTGGCGCGGATAACGATACGGGTCGCGTCCACTTGGTCGACGATGCCGGTCCGGCGGGCCGCGATGGCGGCGCCGGAGTCACGGGCGACGACCGCCTCCATGCCGGTGCCGACGAACGGAGCGTCCGCCTGGACCAGAGGCACGGCCTGGCGCTGCATGTTCGAGCCCATGAGGGCGCGGTTCGCGTCGTCGTTCTCGAGGAACGGGATGAGCGCGGCCGCGACCGAAACGAGCTGCTTCGGCGACACGTCCATCAGATCCACGCGGTCCGGCGCCACGACGATGACGTCGCCGGCGCGGCGGCAGATCACGAGCTCTTCCGTCAGCTTGCCGGTCGGGTCCATGGCGGCGTTCGCCTGGGCGACGTTGTACTTGGCCTCTTCCATGGCGGAGAGATAGATGACCTCTTCCGACACCACGCCGTCGCGGACTCGGCGGAACGGCGTCTCGATGAAGCCGTACTTGTTCACGCGGGCGAAGGTGGCCAGGGAGTTGATCAGACCGATGTTCGGGCCTTCCGGCGTCTCGATCGGGCAGATGCGGCCGTAGTGCGTCGGGTGCACGTCGCGCACCTCGAAGCCGGCACGCTCGCGGGTCAGACCGCCCGGGCCAAGGGCCGAAAGGCGACGCTTGTGCGTGACCTCGGAGAGCGGGTTGGTCTGGTCCATGAACTGCGACAGCTGGGACGAGCCGAAGAACTCGCGCACCGCAGCCGCGGCCGGCTTGGCGTTGATGAGGTCCTGCGGCATGACCGTGTCGATGTCGACCGAGGACATGCGCTCCTTGATGGCGCGCTCCATGCGCAGGAGGCCCAGGCGGTACTGGTTCTCCATGAGCTCGCCGACCGAACGGACGCGGCGGTTGCCGAGGTGGTCGATGTCGTCGATCTCGCCCTTGCCGTCGCGCAGGTCCACGAGCGCCTTGGTGACCGCGATCATGTCCTCGCGGCGCAGGGTGCGCACGGTGTCCTCGGCGTCGAGGTCGAGACGCATGTTCATCTTCACGCGGCCCACGGCCGAGAGATCGTAGCGCTCCGGATCGAAGAAGAGCGAGTTGAACATCGCCTCCGCCGTCTCGAGGATCGGCGGCTCGCCCGGACGCATGACGCGGTAGATGTCGAACAGGGCGTCCTCGCGGGAGGAAGCCTTGTCGATGGCAAGCGTGTTGCGGATGTACGGGCCGACGGTGACGTGGTCGATGTCGAGAACCGGGATCTCGGAGAGACCGGCCTCTTCCAGACCCTTCAGCATCTTCTCGTTGATCTCGTCGCCGGCCTCGGCATAGATCTCGCCGGTATTGGCGTTGACGAGGTCCTCGGCGATGTACTGGCCGTACAGGTCCTCGTCCGTCGCGCGCAGCTCGGTGAGGCCCTTCTCGGCAAGCTGGCGGGCGGCGCGCGCCGTCAGCTTCTTGCCGGCCTCGAGCACCACTTCGCCCGTCTTGGCGTCGATGAGGTCGACCGAGGCCTTGAAGCCCTTCATGCGCTCGGCATCGAAGGGAACGGTCCAGCCGTCCTTCACGCGCCTGTAGAGAACGCGGTTGTAGAAGGTGTTGAGGATCTCCTCGCCGTCGAGGCCCAGGGCATAGAGCAGCGACGTGACGGGGATCTTACGCTTGCGGTCGATACGAGCGTAGACGATGTCCTTGGCGTCGAACTCGATGTCGAGCCAGGAACCGCGATAGGGGATGATGCGGGCGGCGAAGAGCAGCTTGCCCGACGAATGGGTCTTGCCCTTGTCGTGGTCGAAGAACACGCCCGGCGAACGGTGCATCTGGGAGACGATGACGCGCTCGGTGCCGTTGACGATGAAGGTGCCGTTGTCCGTCATGAGCGGCATGTCGCCCATGTAGACGTCCTGCTCCTTGATGTCCTTGACCGAGCGGGCGCCGGTATCCGGGTCCACATCGAACACGATCAGGCGCAGGGTGACCTTGAGCGGCGCAGCAAAGGTCATACCCCGCTGACGGCACTCGTCGACGTCGTATTTCGGCGGCTCGAACGTGTACTTCACGAACTCGAGCAGGGCAGTATTCGAAAAGTCCGAAATCGGGAAAACCGACTTGAAGACAGCTTGCAAGCCTTCTTCCGGCCGGCCACCCTTCGGCTCTTCGACCATCAGGAATTGGTCGTAGGATGCCTTCTGAACCTCGATAAGGTTCGGCATCTCCGCGACTTCCCTGATTTTCCCGAAGAACTTGCGAATGCGCTTCCGGCCGATCAGTGTATTGGCCATCTGGACCTCGTTCCTCATACACGGCTGATCGAGCATCCCGCCCCGCTGGAGGAGGCTCGACCAGCCGCCCGACGGTGAAACCGTCAGCAAACCAACAAATCCAGGACCTTTTCCGGTCCCCTGCTGCCGCCAAAGCGCCCTCGGGCTCTTTGACGACACAACGGCCCCAAGCAAAAAACTGCCTGGGACCGTGTGTTTCAGACCCCGGTTTTCACCGGGAGCAACCCCGCGGCCATGGAGGCCGCAGAAATTACTTGAGCTCGACCTTGGCGCCGACCTTCTCGAGGGTCGCCTTGATCTTCTCGGCCTCGTCCTTGGCCACGCCTTCCTTGACGGGCTTCGGAGCGCCTTCGACGAGGTCCTTGGCTTCCTTCAGGCCGAGGCCGGTGATGCCGCGGACTTCCTTAATCACTTCGATCTTCTTGTCGCCGGCAGAGGCGAGAACGACCGTGAACTCGGTCTGCTCTTCGGCAGCAGCGGCAGCGCCGCCGCCAGCGCCCGGAGCGGCCGCAACGGCCACAGCCGCGGCAGCGGAAACGCCCCACTTCTCTTCGAGCATCTTCGCGAGCTCGGCAGCTTCAAGAACGGTCAGAGACGAGAGATCGTCAACGAGCTTGGCAAGATCAGCCATTTTTTGATCCTTAAGTTCGGTTCGAACAGTTTGATGGTTGAGGTTACGGCCTCACGCCGCTTCGCCTGTCTTGGCATAGGCCCCGAAAACGCGGGCGAGCTTCGCCGCCGGCGCAGTGCTGAGCTGAGCGATCTTGGTCGCCGGAGCCTGGATAAGGCCGATCAGCGTGCCGCGCAGTTCGTCGAGGGACGGCAAGGTCGCGAGCGCCTTGACTCCGTCCACGTTCAGGGCGGTCGCGCCCATTGCGCCGCCGAGGATCACGAGCTTGTCGTTACCCTTGGCGAAATCGACTGCGACCTTGGCCGCCGCGACCGGATCGCTCGAATAAGCGATCAGGGTCGGACCCTTCATGAGGCCCGAGATGGACGCGACGTCCGTGCCTTCGAGAGCGATTTTGGCGAGGCGGTTCTTCGCGACCTTCACGGTGGCGCCGGCCTGCTTCATCTGCGCGCGCAGCTTCTGCATGTCGGCGACCGTGAGGCCAGCATAGTGGGCGACGACGACCACTGACGTGGTGTTGAACACGTCATTGAGCGTCGAGACGAGCTCGCGTTTTGCTGCTCTTTCCACTGGGCTCTCTCCGGTTGGCGGAAAAGTTCCGCCGGTTGCACCTGTCGTTCAAGGCCCAGGCTTGCACCCGAGGCATCTCGAACGACGCTCTCGCAAGCCCTGTCCCCCAAATCACGCCCTTTCAGACGCACCGGGTGAGATGGTTCGAACCGATAGTCCGCGCTCGCGTTAACGAGCAGAAACTCGGCTTCCCCGTCTATGCAGGCCCTCTCGAATTAAACCGGGCAAGCCGGCACCTGCAGTCTCGGACAGGACATAGCCGGAACGCGCCAAAGGATGACCCTTGGCCCGCCGGCCTGTCACCGCTCCGTTTCCGGAGCGGATTCGCAGCCGAAGACCAGCAGAACCGGACTTCGGCGAATTTTTAGAATCTCAACGCGTCTCCATAAGACGTTTGGATGCAAAAGCCAAGAGGCAATTGCATGACTTTTCCTTGCGGAAAGTTTGGAGACGAGCCTTAGCTAAGCCTTGAGACCGTGCTTTGCAAGACCTGGCCGCACAATCCGGGTCTCGGGGCCGGGCCCGGGCGTATGATTCAGCCTGCGGCACCGGGGCATGGGCCGCCGGTGCGGGGTTGGCGCCAAGCTCGGCCCGCCCATGCAGATGCCGCTCCTTCAGGGCGCCCTCCCTCCGGCGCCCACCGCCGATGCTCCCAGGGACCCGAAGACGCACCGTTGTGCCTGAGCGCATGAAAAAGGCCCGGCAGTTTGCTGCCGGGCCTTCAGATCTTGCGAGGACGCTTCGCTTAGCCGTTGAGAACCGAGGAAGGATCGACCTTCACGCCCGGGCCCATCGTCGAGGAGATCGCGACGCGCTGGATGTAGGTGCCCTTGGCGCCGGCCGGCTTGGCCTTGGCCACGGCGTCAGCGAACGCCTTGATGTTCTCGACCAGCTTGCCCTCGTCGAACGAGGCCTTGCCGATGCCGGCGTGAACGATACCGGCCTTCTCGACGCGGAACTCGACCGCGCCGCCCTTGGCGGCCTCGACGGCGCCCTTCACGTCCATGGTCACCGTGCCGACCTTCGGGTTCGGCATCAGGCCGCGCGGGCCCAGCACCTTACCGAGACGGCCGACGAGCGGCATCATGTCCGGGGTGGCGATGCAGCGGTCGAAGTCGATCGTGCCGCCGTTGACGGTCTCGAACAGGTCCTCGGCTCCGACCACGTCGGCGCCGGCCGCCTTGGCCTCGTCGGCCTTGGCGCCACGGGCGAAGACCGCCACGCGGACCGTACGGCCCGAGCCGTTCGGCAGGTTGCAGACGCCACGGACCATCTGGTCGGCGTGACGGGGATCGACGCCGAGGTTCATGGAGACCTCGATGGTCTCGTCGAACTTGGCCTTGGCGCGATCCTTGATCAGCTTCACCGCGTCCTGGATCGGGTAGAGCTTGGCGGCATCGATGCCTTCGCGGGCAGAGCGGATGCGCTTTCCTTCTTTAACAGCCATCATACCCTCCTTAGGCCACTTCCATGCCCATCGAGCGCGCGGAGCCCTCGATCATGGCCATGGCGGATTCAACGGTGTCGCAGTTGAGATCGGCCATCTTCTTCTCGGCGATCTCGCGGATCTGGTCCTGCGTCACGCGACCGACCGTTCCGCCCTTGCCGGGAGTCTGCGATCCCTTGTCGATCTTCGCGGCCTTCTTGAGGAAGTACGAGACCGGGGGCTGCTTCATTTCGAAGGTGAAGGAACGATCCTGATACGCGGTGATGATCACCGGGATCGGGGTGCCCTTCTCCATCTGCGAGGTCTTCGCATTGAAGGCCTTGCAGAATTCCATGATGTTCAGGCCGCGCTGACCGAGCGCCGGACCGATCGGCGGCGACGGGTTGGCTGCGCCTGCAGGCACTTGGAGCTTAACGTAGCCCGAGATTTTCTTTGCCATAGGACTGCTTTCCAATGGACCACCCGCTCGGAGCCTGCCGAACGGTATGGCGGTTGCAGGTCGCGGTGCAGTCTGCTGGTCCCGGCTGGCATCCGGGCAGACCTCCCGCGGGTGAAGGCCCCGCTAGGGGGCCAAGAGCGGCGCGACGGGCGCGCCGCTCAACCGATCAGACCTTTTCGACCTGACCGTATTCGAGCTCGACCGGTGTTGCGCGGCCGAAGATGGACACCGCCACCTTGAGGCGGGCCCGGGCATCGTCGACTTCCTCGACGACGCCGTTGAAGGAGGCGAACGGACCGTCGGAAACCCGGACCTGCTCGCCCACTTCGAAGCTGACGGACGGCTTCGGATGGTCGACGCCCTCGGCCACCTGGCCCTTGATGCGCTCGGCCTCGCGATCCGGGATCGGAACCGGCTTGGACTTGTCGGCGCCCAGGAAGCCGGTCACCTTCGGGGTGTTCTTGATGAGGTGGTAGACCTCGTCGGTCAGGTCGCACTTCACCAGGACGTAGCCCGGGAAGAACTTGCGCTCCGTGTCCACCTTGCGGCCGCGGCGCACCTCGACGACCTTCTCGGTCGGCACCATGACCTCGTCGAACTTGTCTTCCAGGCCGCGCTGCGCCGCCTGATCCTTGATCGACTGGGCGACCTTGTTCTCGAAGTTCGAGTAGGCGTGGACGATATACCAACGCTTCGTCATTGCATCCGCCCCTTATCCGCCAAAGCCGAGGAGAACCGAACGGACTCCCCAGCCGATCACCTGATCGACCACGAGGAAGAACACGCTGGCGAGGACGACCATCACGAAGACCATAGCGGTCGTGATCATGGTCTCCTTACGGGTCGGCCACGTGACCTTGGCAGCTTCCGAGCGGACCTGCTGCAGGAAATCGAACGGGTTCGTTTTCGCCATTTCGCTCAACATCCACCTCGCCGGAAAGGGCGGCGGACGTCCTCCGTGGGCACTGTCAGGCCCAAATTGAAGGGGCGCGAGGCCGTTTTTCAAGCCTCGCGCCGCCTGTTTAAACGATTACGGGGCGCTCTCTAACGCAAAACGCCCGCTTTGTCGATCCGCTGGCAGGAGTGGAGGGACTCGAACCCCCAACCCCCGGTTTTGGAGACCGGTGCTCTAGCCGATTGAGCTACACTCCTCCGGCGGTCGACAGGTGGCGGCGAACCGCCACCTGGAACTCAATTAATCCATGACCTGAGCGACGACGCCGGCACCGACGGTGCGGCCGCCCTCACGGATGGCGAAGCGCAGCTTCTCCTCCATGGCGATCGGCACGATCAGCTCCACGTCCATGGTGATGTTGTCGCCC
>NZ_JBHSBQ010000111.1:0-19161 GCF_042650665.1 Microvirga sp. GCM10011540
CACGGACCAGGGTCTCCAGGCGCTCCCGATCAGCGGCGGAAACCTCAATGCGTTCGATCTTGCCCATCCGAGCAGCATCGCACGTCAGACCAGATTTCGGAAACACCCGTCAGTGACAGAACACTAGGTGAGAGGGTTTACTGGAAACGTGGGCTTGGGATAGCACTGACGTTTGTCGGCGGCGTTCTCGTCATGTGGGACCCAAGCAGCGGATTTCCGCTCTCCGGCGGGCTCGTACTGATCCTGGGCTCGGCTTGTGCGGGATCACTTGCCGCGGTAATGATGAAGCAGATCAAAGGCGTCCAACCATTGCAGTTCCAGGCGTGGATCGGACTGGCTTCCGTGGTACCTCTCGCTGTCCTGACGACGGGCCTCGAGGTCGGTCAGGTCGCCCGGTCCATGCAGGCTGGCTGGGCCTTTATCGCGGCCCTGCTGTTTTCCGCACTCGTCGTATCTCTGGTTGCTCACACGATCTACTATGGCTTGATCGGGAAGTATCCTGCCAACCTGATCGCTCCCCTGACTATCATGAACCCGCTGCTGACGGTAGCGATGGGCCTGCTGGTGACTGGCGATCAGTTAGACGGCCGAATGGCGCTTGGGACAGGGCTTGCTTTGTGCGGAGTGCTGATCATCGCGCTCAGACGCAATCATGTTATGCCCCTGGCCTCGGTGTTATGGGGACGTTTTCGGTGAGCAGACCCACACAGACCGGGGGAAGCTTCGCTACCCCCCGTGAAAGTACCTTGTCGTCATTCAGCTCGAAGGCGTCGTGTCTTGGTGCGCCGTGATCGCGTCGCCGTACAGGCCTGACACTTGCAGCCAAGCGGCCTGATGAACGTGTTGAAATAACTCTTCCCATAGTTGTATGTAATTTCATCACCGGGTTTGATGCGTTTGAGGGCTTTGATACGAATCCTGCCTCGGGAAACCACAGCTTCGGCGTTTGGCCGACAAGAATGGTTGATGTATCGGGCTGTGTTCCAGCGTGGCGATCCATCAATCGTCCAACGGCTGTTAATCTCGAACAGGTAGCGCGCGCTCCGACGGCAATGCACTTCCTCGCTCGAGATCCGTAGTCCCATGTACTCGAGAATGAACGAACCCCTCTCAATGACGTCTGTCGCAAACAAGCCAAGGCCGGTGTTGGACCGTCCAACCCGGTAGAACTCTTCTGAAGGTTTGGCTTCCATGACGACAATTGCTCCAAATCACGTAGAGGTATGGTTCTGTTTCTAAGAGGTTTTACGACAGATCAACCTCAGTTTCTTTATCCCGATGGATTGGATGAAATTATCACAGGACCTGGCCGTTAGTGAGCATGGAGGATGTCGGGTCCCAGATCAGAGGCGTGAACAGAATTGACGGCACGCGTGGGGCGCGCAAAGCCAATCACAAGTGGCTGTTGTCTCATCGGAGTGATGTAATCTCGGCGTCTGCTTTCCTCGATGGACTGCTTGGGCCAAAGCGGTGCAAGGCCGGCTAGATTGACGCGATGGTCTGCCCAGGTAATCCTCCACGGGGTCACCTCCCACAACGCCGGATCGAGCCTGCCGTCGTGAACACCTGGTCCGCTTGTGGCCACACACATCAGGCGATGGCGCATGCCTCATTCCACAACGAAAGGCGCGACTGTGGTGCTACGTCCTCGATGGAATTGTTAGGCCGCGCTGAACGGCAGGGCGCGCAAGGCCGCGCTCCAGCCATGCGGGAACGTATTTCAGGGTGTCGAACTCAACGAGCCCCCCCGCGTCATAGAAACCGATCAGATTGCGCACCCAGCCCAGGAGGGAAATGTCGGCGATTGTGTAGGCATCACCCATAATCCAGGACTGCTCCGCCAGCTGTTTTTCCAGAACGTTGAGCAAGCGCTTAGACTCGTTGCGGTACCGTTCCAGCGGCCGCTTGTCCTCAATCTCACGCCCTGCGAACTTATGGAAAAAGCCGAGTTGTCCGAACATTGGGCCGACCGCTGCCATCTGGAAGAACACCCACTGAATAGTCTGGTAGCGCCGTGCGAGATCCGACGGTAGAAGCTGGCCGGTCTTCTCGGCCAGGTACAAAAGGATGGCGCCCGACTCGAATAGGGCGAATGGCTTCCCGCCTGGGCCTTTAGGATCGATAATTACCGGAATCTTGCCGTTGGGGTTCACGGACAGGAAATCAGGTGTCCAAGTCTCGTTTTTACCGATATCGATATAATGCGGCTCATAAGGCAGTCCAACCTCCTCTAGCATAATTGACACCTTCACCCCATTGGGTGTCGGCGCGGAATAGAGCTGTAGCCGATCGGGATGCATGGACGGCCAGCGACGGCTGAGAGGGAAAGCGTAGAGATCGTCCATGGGAACTCCCTTCTTTGGAATGGGCTTGAGATTGCTGTGCAGGCCAGAGGGTAGAATGCCAAACCGGCCTATCCCAATATTCCGATACTCGTGGGCGCTAACACCAGAGAATATCCTTTTCGGATCAGATTCTGTAGAGTTAACGGTGGAGGTGTCACAATCTAGGCTTCGGCCGACGGAGGCGGACCTATCTTTCACGGCGGATAGGGACTGTTGCAACCGTTCCTGGTATGAAATGTTCGAGATGGCAAAAACTCAGCGCAATGATAGGGCTGCGCTGCACCTGCTGCTTAACGCGTCTCGCTCACATTTCGGCTGACGAAAACAACAAAGGTTTGGTCCTCACCCTCTGGAGAGGCCGATCTTGTCCGACCGCCAGTCCGGAGTTGACGGCTCGTGCCCAGAGCGTGAGTGCTGTGCCTAGGCGAGACCTGCGTCAATAGCACTAGTCGCAACTGGGCTCCTGCGGCGTGGCTCAAAGAGCATGGTAGGCTAGTGGGTGTCCTCAGCCTGCCTCCAAACCTCCGTCAGCATGTCAACGGTGAAGTCAGGTCTCCGGGCCGCTGCGAGGATCAGCGCCTCCTTTCGCATGACGAGATCGATCGCACGGGGGAGTTCCGGAGCTACCTTCGGATCGATGACAACTGCACCATGACGGTCGGCGTGGATGATATCGTTGGGCTTGATCGCTAGCCCGAAGACCTCAACCGGACAGTCGAACGCCTCAATCCGTACGAATGCATGGCTCGGGCTAAGCGAGCCGGCCAATATCTGAAAGCTGGGATCGACAACGCCAAGATCGCGCATGGAGCCGTTGGTCAGCACCCCTCGCGCTCCAAGGCCCATATGGATCGCCACGTTGATCTCACCCCAGAAAGCACCGAAGCCTTGATGCGGATCCACATCCTGGAGAACCACCACGGAGGGGCCTGCGTGGGCCGCGATATACCTGTAATAGGCGAGCCGCCGCGCTCTCACCTCACCGGAAGGCTCCTGAGCCGGTTGCGAACTGCGGATCAGGCCGGTCCGCGCGTATCCGACAATGGCAGGTAGGTTCGGGTGGGCAGCCATAGGCGTCGCGGTCGTAAACCCCTCTGCCGTCCGGCGGCCCATGATGAGTTCGATAGCGTTGCAGACCGTCGGGGTATCGACCGCTTCCAATGCTGCAAAGAACTCGGGAGGTAACAGCATTTCCATTCCTGGCCTGTCCTGTATCCGGTTGTGTTCCGTACAAGGACCTATGTTGCCCCCGGCAAAGTGCTCCCGACATCGTCCACGGCTCAAACCAATGAGCGGCCTTCCCGGTGACGAAGGTTGGGCGAACGGTCCCCTGAAGTACTCATGATAGCCCTGGTTCTCGGGGGGCAAGCACCCTGCCATGTTGATTACACCACTATTGAACATGTCATGCTAGCAAGGGACCATGCTGCACGCAGCCTGTACTCATTATGAGTCCGGAGGTATTAACGACGCCAGAGGAGGATTGGCTGAGTTGGGAAGATCCCGGTTCCGTTGACCACGTCGCGTTCGGGGCGCGCGATCTACTTGATGCGGCCTGATCTCGCAGATGCTCACTGCACATGCATCGAGGTTGGCCGGTTGATTGACCGAACTATTCCGGAAGGGTCATCCGAGCCCCCGTCTTAGGGCCGAAGTAGTCCATATTTCTGGGTCCTGCTTTCGTTCGGAGCCTAAGTCGGGGTCTGGTTATAATCCCTGCAGTGCGTTACGCCGCCGTTCTCGACCTTGCAAAAGGAGCCATCCTCATTACCAGCGCAAGCACTGGAATTGAAGTTTCCTCAGCCCTTAGTTCAAGCAAAGCAAGACGCGTTCCGCAATCCATTATAGTCTTCGCGATCACTCGCGCGGCTGGGTGCCGAGACGGTAAGGGTGGCTAGCAAGGAGGTGTTCCTGATCCAAGCGGACATCACCGAAACAGAGGTTACAACGCGGGCGATGGCCGCAACCGTAGAGCACCTTGGCCAGCCTGATGTTCTCATCGTGACTTGCTGGTGCCTTGGTTAAACTCATCTAGGCGCAGGTCTGCACAGACAATAACATTGATACATTACTGGCCTGGAACGTCCAACAGGTCGTGCGCTTCGTGCGAGGGGACGTTTCTTATATGCGAGCGGAAGGAAGCGGTCCCGTCATCAATGTGTCGTCGATCGCGGGACCCGCGCCGGCAGGCTGAGCTCAGCGATCAATGCCGCGATGAACGCGCCCTTGGCTTGCTGGGCGACTGTGTGGTCGGTATCATTTTTGCTGGCGGGCTGCTTGTCGTCACCCGCCTAAACTGGGACTCCGCCGGCATTGGCGCCTTTGCTTACCGTGGGTCTGGTCGCCGTAGTACCGGTGGGTTTCTGCTACAGCTTGGATGAAAGCGTGATCTCAGCCCCAGATAGTCCAGCGTCCAACGCCGCAAACCGTCTCGCTCTCGGTTCGTGCTGTACGGGAGCGTGTTCTCATCCGTTAGGGCGACAACTTTGAGATCCTTTGGATACTAGGAAATCGGGGAGTGGAAAACAAATAAGACTAGCCAATAACCTCAATGTGACGCAACCTAAGTTAAAGACCGGCCCCACTAGAGCAAGGAGCCGGCGTATCGGGAGGAAAGAATGCTACGTCGTAATTTCCTGAAGAGACTCGCTGTTGCCGCATTCTCGCTCGCCTTCGCTGCCGGACATGCCTGGGCGGCATATCCCGAGCGGCCGATTACGATCATCGTGCCGTGGGCTGCCGGCGGCGGGACGGATGCGACGGCCCGCATTATTGGATCTTTGCTTGAGAAGGAGCTCGGGCAGCCGGTGAACGTGGTCAACCGAACTGGCGGTAGCGGCGTCGTCGGACATGAGGCAATCGCTGCTGCGTCTCCTGACGGCTATACCCTCGGCCTAGCGACGGTCGAGATTGGCATGCTGCACTGGCAGGGACTCACGGAACGCGGCTACAAAGACTATACCCCCATTGCGCTGATGAACCTCGATCCTGCCGGCGTCCAGGTGCGGGCCGACGCGCCCTACAAGACCGTCAACGATCTGCTGGAGGACATCAAGAAGAACCCGGGCAAGTTCAAGGCATCTGGCACAGGGCAGGGCGGCATATGGCATTTGGCAATCGCCGGTATGCTCGATAGCCTCAAGATCGATCCCAGCACGGTCCGTTGGGTTCCGAGCCAAGGTGCTGCGCCGGGCCTCCAAGATCTCGTCGCGGGTGGCGTCGAGATAGTCCCGAGCTCCTTGCCAGAGGCGCGCTCTCTTATCGAGGCTGGCCGCGTCAAGAGTCTCGCGGTTATGGATCCGCAACGGAATCCAGCTTTCCCGGACGTGCCCACTCTCGAGGAGCAGACCGGCAGCAAATGGGCCATTGGCGCCTGGCGCGGCATCGTCGGCCCGAAGGACATGCCTGAGGACGTCACGAAAAGGCTCACCGATGCGCTGGAGAAAATCTACAAGAGTCAAGAGTATAACGATTTCATGAATCAGCGAGGCTTCGGCGTGAAGTTCGCTGCCGGCGATGAGTTCCGGAATTTCTGGGTCAAGAGTGACGAGGATCTAGGAGCTGTCATGAAAAAGGTCGGGCTGGCCAAATAAGGTGCGCCTTAATGCGCGTCAACGATGCAATCACTGGCATCTTGCTCCTCGCATTCGCAATCGCGACATTCGCCTATGCGAGGACGCTTCCCGCGATACCGGGACAGGATTACGGCGCAGCCGTCTTCCCCATGCTCATCGCTGTTGGTCTCGGTGGATGTGGCGTTCTACTCGTCGCCTCAGGCATACGGCATTGGAGGGGAGCAATTGTCTGGAGCGATTGGGCCCACACGCACCACGCGTGGGTGAGGATTGCAGTGGTCTTCCTTCTGGTCCTCGCCTACATCCTGGGTGCGCAGACGATTGGCTTCATTCCTATCTCGGTTCTGATTCTGCTCTTCTTCTTGATGGTAATGGGCGTTCGCTGGTGGCTTGCCTCCGTGGTGGCTCTGGCTGCAACAATGCTGATTTACCAGACATTTGTTGACTTGCTGCGAGTTCCCCTGCCATTTGGGCTTATGGGGCCATGATCTGGTGATATCATGAGCGCGATCCAGACAGCTCTCGGCCTCGTGTTCCAGCCGTCGGTGCTGCTGACGATCCTTCTCGCCGCCATGTTCGGGCTCGTTGTTGGAGCCATCCCTGGCCTGACCGCGACTATGGCGATTGCGCTACTCGTTCCGGTGACATTCTTCATGGATCCCGTGCCTGCGGTGGGGACGATGGTGACCTGTTCCGCCATGGCTATTTTCGCCGGAGACATCCCAGGCACGCTGCTGCGCATTCCGGGGACACCTGCCTCCGCAGCCTACACGGACGAAGCGTACATGATGACCCGCAACGGAGAGGGCGAAATCGCACTTGGTGCGAACTTGCTCTTCTCGGTCATCGGAGGGTTGTTTGGTACCGCCGTGCTGATTCTGTCCGCTCCAGCTCTTGCCGAAGTCGCTCTAAAGTTCAGCTCCTTCGAGTACTTCTGGCTGGCGTTGCTCGGGCTTACCTGCGCGGTGTTCATCGGAGCGGCGTCGCCCGTGAAAGGTTTCGTCAGCCTCTTCATCGGCCTTTTCGTTTCAACCATTGGGCTGAACAATCCGGCTGGCGTGCCTCGTTTCACGTTCGGAAATGCCGAACTTACCGGAGGAGTGAACTTCATCGCCGCCATGATCGGCCTCTTCGCCGTCTCTGAAATCTTCCGGTTCGCCATCTCTCCAAAGATCTCGGGCACGCCGCAGGCCGTCATGGGCAACCTATTCCGAGGCTGGGGACGGATGATGGTGCAGTACTGGCGCCAGCAGGTGCGCGGGAACGTGCTAGGCACGGTAATTGGAGCCCTCCCGGGCGCAGGTGCCGATATCGCGGCTTGGGTAAGCTACGCTTTGAGTAAGAAGATGTCGCGCACGCCCGAGAAGTTCGGAAAGGGACATGTGGAGGGTATCATCGAGAGCACGTCGTCAAACAACGCGGCGCTGGCCGGCGCATGGGTTCCGGCGCTCGTCTTCGGTATTCCGGGCGACAGCATCACGGCAGTGGTTATCGGGGTATTGTACTTGAAGAATATGAATCCAGGCCCCACGATCTTTCTGAATAGTCCGCAGTACATTTATGCAGTGTTCATCATCTTTATACTCGCAAACCTGGTGATGCTTCCCCTAGGCTGGGCCGCCATCAGAGGCGCCAGAGTTATCCTGCGCATTCCGCGCGAGATCCTGATGCCATGCATTCTTATGTTCTGCATCGTAGGTGCCTTCGCGATCAATAACTCCGTTTTCGGTGTCACCGTGATGCTGATCTTCGGCATCCTTGGCTTTTTAATGGAGGAGAACGATATCCCAGTCGCTCCCTGCATTCTAGGCATCGTGCTCGGGTCGATGCTAGAGGAGAATTTCGTGACGTCCATGATCAAGTCGGACGGTAGCTTTCTCGCATTCTTCGAGAGGCCCATTGCGGGGGCGCTTGGAGTGGCAACACTGCTTGTCTGGCTCGTGCCGGCGCTGATACTGGCGCTGCGCTCCAGGCAGACTGCAAGTTCATTCGGAAAGTAAGACCTCGACGACGGAGGTGCGTGAGAGCCTCTCTTTACCTCAGCGGATAAACTGATCGACGTAGTCGGCCCCGAGGCCGTTCTTGGCATAATGTGCCCGGCATTTCTCGATGCGCGTGAAAACGTCGTCAAAACCGGTCGCCTGCCCATCCTGGTCGACATAGATCATGGCGCCATTTACCTGAAAGAGCGTGATCATTTCCTCCACGTGGGATTCCACCACGAGTGTGTGTGTCTCGCCAGGTGCTTCGTACGCATAGGAGCCCTCAGTCGCTACCCAGTCGTGTTCTAGGTAGCGCCATTCTCCCTTTAACACGAAAGCGTGTACGGGTTGGGGATGCCGATGGCGTGAGAGTACGCCCGATTTGCGCACCCGCAGTAGGTTCATCCAGTACCCACGCGAGGCGGCTAGCAGCAGCGGGCGGAACCACACATTCTCGTCCACGGGCACCCAGATGCGCTCGTCTGTCGGTATAGCGTTAGGGATCACGAGCTCCGGTGGGGAGTCCTTCGGCTGAGGATGCCTGTAAGGCGCCCACTTCTCGTTCAGGTAGGGAGCGTCAGGAGAACATTCTTTCTTCGACATTCGATCGGTTCCGGTGAGGTCTACTATAGAATTAGAGCGTCAGGTACCCGCCATCAATTGCGAGAACGGCACCTGTCACGAAACGGGCAGCGGGGGACGCGAGGAAGACCGCACCGCCTGCCACCTCCTCCGGCGTTCCCCAACGTCCCATTGGTGTGCGAGCCAGGATGGGCCGGCTACGCTCCGGGTCGTCTTGAAGGGGCTGAGTGAGTGGGGTCGCGATCCAGCCCGGCGCAACGGCGTTAACGCGGACGCCGTCGGACGCCCATGCAGCGGCAAGGCTCTTCGTCAGTTGTCCTATGCCTCCCTTGGAAGAGCTGTAGGCAGGCACCCGGGGGCCGCCAAAAAAGGTGAGCATCGAGGCGACGTTGACGACCGAGCCTTGTGCTTCCTGTAGCTTGGCCTTAGCCGCGGAGCAGACCCGCATGGTTCCGGTCAGATTGATCGCGATGACATCGGCGAAAACCTCGGGATCATGCTCCATATCCCGGCGGATTACGCCCGCGGCGTTGACCAGGACATCGACGCGTTCGAACTTTGTGAGCAGAGCCTCAATTGCGGAGGCATCACGCACGTCAAGAACATCGAAGCAGATGTCGGTATTGCTCTCGTCGTCGGTCGCCCGCACCTGCTCGGCGGCAGTCGCGCCGGTCGCAGTGACAACGGCTCCGAGATCACGGAACGCCTTGGCGCAGGCAAGCCCAATCCCGCTCGTGCCACCCGTGATAAGAACAGTTTGGCTGTCGAAGAGATGGGAGGCAAAGGCATCGGTTATCGGCATGTCGCGACCGATTCTGGAATGTTGATCGAATCTCCGGCGGCATTCAAGATATTCTGCCTCAGGTGGGCAGGGTAGAGAATACGGTTCTACTAAACCTCGTGGTTCTGTCATCGACCAGAGATTGGGTCGAGGGTATGTAAGTCATCCCTCCTTGGTGCTCATGCATGGGGTCAGCAACCAACGTCAAAAATGGGTCTGCCGGGCCTAACGCCTCATCCCCTATGCATATATTCCTATGTTGATCCTGACTAGGTGGAGTTGGACCCTATCGATTGACTACCTATTTGGAGCTAACGAGCTACCCATACCTAAAGAAATTTAGTTCGGAGCAGCTCATCGCGAAGTTGTCCCAGATCGGGGTACAACTCGCCCAAGGTAAAAGCATCGCCTTGGTTGGAGCTGGAGCAGGAGAATCCCGGCTGCGTCGGCTCGTCGCCGGCCTCTCTGGAGAAGCAGAGCCCAAGGAGGCGGCATCGAGAAACGTATAAGCTCCGAGCGGCGCCCGCCGCCCGTGAGCCGGATTCGAGAGAAGTACTGCGTCTATTGGAGTGCCACACGTGCCACCTTGTTGGTTTGAATTGGGGGGCATAGCGTCCAGTGTCAACAGCAGCACGGGGGCCTGTTATTCCGAAAAAATTGGACGCCCTCATAGCCATTCCCTTCTCCCAGCGCGACGAGATTACGGGATTACTCCAATTTTGGCTGATCCAGTTTCCAGGGATCAGGACAGCTTCAAGGGTTGGCGGGGTTGAAGCCACCTCTTGATCAGAGCGCTGATATGGTCGACGACTCGTCTAGCGATCATCGACCGTAAGAATAGCCGTGAACATTGGGAATTGCCATGGATACGACTCAGGTTGCAAGGATCACCAAATGGGTCACAGAGGCGGGTTTGAGCGGCATGACGGAGCTGGAACTCCTTCACGGCTTCTGCAATCGCCTTTCTGCCAATGGCCTTCCCATTGCGCGGGTGAACATTGTCATTGACACGCTGCATCCGATCCATGAGGGGCGGGTCTTTCGCTGGCGCCGCGATGATCAGGGCGATCTTGACGCCATCGTTGAGTATGGGCGCACGAATGGCGAGGGGGAGGCTGCCGCCAATTGGCGCAGGAGCACCTATTATCATCTTCTGATGAGCGGCGAGGATTCCCTGCGGCGGCGGATCGGCCCAGGTCATGCCGAGGACTTCTCCGTTCTTGCTGAACTGCGTGCCGAGGGGCAGACAGATTATCTCGTCCTCATCCATCGCTTTGAGGCAGAAGGCGTCATCGGGGAAATGGACTCCTTCTACTCATCCTGGACGACGGAGGTGGAGGCTGGTTTTACTGACGAACAGATATCGCTCGTCCGCGAGCTGGCAGCGCCGCTGATGCTCGCGCTCAAATGCGCTTCCCTCGCGCGCATTGCCAAGACCCTCGTCGAGACCTACCTTGGTCGCGATGCTGGCCGCCTTGTTTTGAAGGGGCGGATCGCCCGGGGTGTCACGGACCGGATCCAGGCCGTTCTCTGGTATAGCGACCTGCGCAGCTTCACCCGTATCACCGAGACTGCCGATCCTGAGCAGATCATTCCTTTTCTGAACGACTATTCCGAAGCCATCATTTCGTCGATCTATGAAGCCGGCGGCGATGTCCTGAAACTGATCGGAGACGGAACGCTCGCAATCTTCAAGGAAGACAATGCGAGCGTAGCCTGTCGATCTGCTCTCCGGGCTGAGCAATTGATGCGGTCCCGGATCCGCTCACTCAACCGGGAGCGCATAGCCTCAAACCTGCCGGTCGCCGATGCCTATTTGGGTCTTCACATCGGCGAGGTTTTCTACGGCAACATCGGCAGCCAGGACCGGCTCGATTTCACGGTGGTCGGCCCAGCTGTCAACGAGGTGAGCCGGATCGCCGCCCTCTGTCGCTCCGTCGAGAGGGATATTCTGGTTTCCTCGACTTTCTTCAAGGCGGCGTTAACAAGCGAGCAAGAATGCCTCGTTTCCGTTGGCCGGTATGCCCTCAGAGGGGTCAACCGACCGCAAGAGCTTTTCACGCTTGATCCGTCCTGTGTGCATGGAGAAGAGCCCCGCTGGGCACGGTTTAGCGAAACCACATCCAACTGTTGAATAGAGAATTCCTCCTCACGGTCACTGCGGTCGACCAGTCTTGGTCTTACGCGCGACTTGGCGTCGCCGTGGCATCTAACCCTCTTCGACACAATAAAGTTTGAAAGGGTCCGATCCGCTCGCCGTTAAGCAGCCATCCGCAGAACAAGCTTCGCCAGTCTCGACACCGGCCTAATGCCTGGAATGCCCGTAGGCTGAGTTCCCATCTTTGATGCGGAGGGGCGAGCCGTGGCGGCTTTTAGCATTGGGACTTTGTCGGAATGCTCAGAGAGAGCCCGCACATCGCTGATAGTCGAGCCGCTCTGGTCAGAGGCGGACGGAACCAAGCATCCAGCCGCCAGATCGTGCCCCTTCGATTTAATCAGTTCCATCCCGCCCAGAGCTTGGGGACGGGATCAGCATAGTCGTCTTCGCTAGCAATTTCCATTCTGGTTGATCATGGAACCGCTCCTGATGCCGGTGAGAGCCCGACCGAGCGGGAATCCTCCCATACGCGGACATTCCAAATAGAGGTCGGACCTTCGATACCTACACGCGACGTTCCGGCTTTCCGCATACTTCGCGGAAGCGTCATCGCCAACCCAGGGCCGGAGCAACATGCTTCAGGAAAGCTTCGATGACGTGAGCGTTGTAGTCGACCCCGAGCTGGTTCGGCACGGTCAGAAGCAGCGTATCGGCCTCGGCAATCGCCTCATCCGCCTTGAGTTCCTCCACGAGCCTTTCCGGCTCTGCCGCATAGGAACGGCCGAAGATCGCTCGCATGTTGTCGATGATGCCGAGCTGATCGCTGTCTTTTCTGTTCCCGAAATAGGCACGGTCGCGGTCGTCGACGAGAGTGAAGATCGAGCGCGAAACCGAAACGCGGGGCTCGCGAGTATGCCCCGCCTCCTTCCATGCTTCCCGGTAGCGACGGATCTGCTTGGCCTGCTGGACGTGGAAGGGCTCGCCCGTCTCGTCCTCCTTCAGGGTCGAGCTCTGGAGGTTCATGCCCTGCTGTGCGGCCCAGACCGCAGTCGCATCGGAGGCTGATCCCCACCAGATACGCTCGCGCAGACCCTCCGAATAGGGCTCGAGGCGAAGTAAACCAGGCGGGTTGGGAAACATCGGGCGTGGGTTCGGTTCGGCAAAGCCCTCGCCGTTGAGGACGTTAAGAAACACCTCTGCATGACGACGGGCCATATCGGCGTCATTTTGGCCCTCTTCGGGTACGTAGCCGAAATAGCGCCAGCCATCGATTACCTGCTCAGGAGAGCCGCGGCTGATGCCGAGCTGGAGACGCCCGCCGCTGACCAGATCGGCCGCGCCCGCATCCTCAGCCATATAGAGAGGATTCTCATAACGCATGTCGATGACAGCGGTGCCTATCTCGATGCGGTTTGTCCTCGTGCCCACTGCCGCTAGCAGCGGGAAGGGCGAGGCGAGCTGGCGCGCGAAGTGATGGACGCGGAAGTACGCGCCGTCCGCGCCAAGTTCCTCGGCCGCCACGGCAAGATCGATGGATTGGAGGAGAGCATCACGGGCCGAACGTGTCCCTGAATGCGGGGAGGGCGACCAGTGTCCGAACGAGAGAAAGCCAATCTTCTTCATGAGGCGATCCTGTACAAATGCCTTCTGTCGGTCCGATAGAATAGTAGGCTGGTTGATATTTGTGCCGAAGATCCTCTATGACCGCACACACGGCGGATCAAATTTGCCGTGTGTGCAGTTAAGAAGGTCACAGCGGACCCTCTAGAGAAAAAGATTCTGGCTATTCGGGTTTCGGTGTGGAGTTGTCGGCCGGAGATTCGGCGGAACAATCATTTCTCCGCCTGTAGCACCTGACCAAGAGCCGACAATGGCATTGCCTCAATATTGACCCTCAGAGGAAAGCGCTCAGATCCTGGGTAGACGACGATACGGCGTTCCGGTTTGAGATGGTCACAGGCATGATGGAAGCCCCTCTCCACCTTGGCGCCAAGCTGCGCTAGATCTCAATGGCCACAAGCGGCGACCGGGCAAGGTAAGGGGCAGGTCAAGTTCCGCGCCCGCAGATGTTCAATAGAAATTTGCCTGGGTGTCGGAAGGGGCTGCGGCGATCAGGGGTTCAATGACAAATCCCTCCCAACTGGCCCCAGCCACCGGATGACCCAGCACATCATCCTGCGTTGCAGGGCAAAGCGAGGTATGGGTAAGTCCACTGTCGCGGACATAGACGCGCGGGGATTTGACCTGGCGCTTGCCGATGTTGGCGTGCCATGGCTCCAGTCGGCGGACGAGCAGAAGATCGACCAGCAGGTCGAGGTAGGAGGCCACGGTCTTGCCGTCCACGCCAAGGGCGTGGGTGAAGTCAGCGGCATTGAGGAGCCCGGACTGGTGATGCGCCAGCACGGTCCAGAAGCGACGCAGCGTCTCTGCCGGAGTGCGAGGCCTCAGCAGGGGGGATATTGCGTTCCAGATAGGTTCGGGTGAAATCCTGGCGCCATCGTTGGCTGATCGCGATCGTGCAGTAATCGATACTTCGTCACCTGGGCCATGAAGATCCCAGTTCTTGAGACTCTTTATGCCCCTCCGCGTCCGACGGGTCCGGTAAATCAGGGTGGCCGCCTAGGGCGTAACGAGGATAGGTCTTCTGCGGGCGGTACGCGCTTTGTAGTCTTTTGGAAGTAGTCATTCGGTTCAACTAGCCCATTAATAGATAATAAATCCGCGTGTAGGCGGATGCCAGAGTCAAAGTGCGAATCAGGAATGGGCTTTCAGAATCAGTTGGGTCGAATCAGAATCAAGTGAGTAACTCTGAATCACAAGGAACTGGCTTTTTACCTGCGGATTGACTCGCCCTGTCGGCCTAACTGATTCAGCGACAAGAAGTTTTCCAACGAGAATCGCGGCTAGTGTGAATGATTTCTTTAGCCGCGACTCCACACCCTTCTCAGAATCGGGCAACACTCGAAACGCTTTGAAGCAGCGAGGATGGCTTGCCATGCCTGATCTTTCTCGGAGCCAGCGTGTTCAGCGCCTCAGGAATCTCCGCCGCGAGCGGGGAGACCGGGAAATGAATGTGTGGGTATCCAAGCCTGCAGGTGATGCGATTGATCAAGCGGTCGAAAGTGGGCGTTTCCGATCACGCCAGGAAGCTATCTCGTATGCGCTTGAAGCAACCTTCATTCGCAAGGAACGAAATGTCGTGACATAACCTAGGCAAAGCAAAAGGCCCACGAAGCTGGACACTTCGAGGGCCTTTGGAGAACCACCAGGAGGTGGCGATAAGGAAATGATTGGCGTCATCCTTATGCCACCCCAACAAACTGGCTGTCAAGAGCATCGGTTTCGGTGAACGCTCCCGCTTTGCCCTCACATAGGAGGGTACGATGCACATCGCATCGTCTGGAGGCCGGCGGCTGAGACATGCTGCTCTGGCCGCAAGGAAATTCGCGCTTGAATCCGGGCGTACTGTGACACGGAAGGAGCTTTCGGCTGCCGCAAGGGATGCCGAAAAAGCGCTTTATCTGCGCCCCGCTCAACGGCTGGTGCTGTCTGAGCTAGTGGCGTGCTGGGGCGAGCAGAGCTGGGATCGCCTTCTGGTATGGCCGTCGAACGATTACCTCATTAGCCGCACGGGGCTTACCGAGCGGGCAATCCGGCGAATTCTACGGCAACTGATTGAGCTTCAGCTGATCCTCCCCAAGGACTCACCCAACGGGAAGCGATACGCTGTCAGGGATTTGGCTGGAGATATTGTGGATGCGTTCGGGTTCGATTTGACCCCGGTCTACGCCCGTCGAGGCGATTGGATTGTGGCTCTAGCCGAGCAGAAGCAACTCCGGGAGCTCCGTAAACGGGCGTTTGATGAGATCACGATTGCCCGCAGGGCCGCTGAGGAGGCCCTTAGTGCGCTCTCTCATCATTTCCCCGATGTTGATCGCGCTGCATTGGAGACAAGGCTCAAGGAGCTTCTAAATCGGACCCCTGCCCGGTCCACAGCGAGCCCTCCGCCGAACCTTCTCGAAGAGTGGCAGCTGTTGAGAAATGCAGCGGAAGAAACCTTTTATAAAGCGGGCAACGCCGGACTCAGAGTCCCCCACAAAGAAACAAACAACGGATCTTCCAGTGAAACTTGTAACAAAGGCTTTCCGAGGAAAGCTGAGGCGGTTCTTCCAAAAGAACAAACGCCGGAGCATTTATCACCCGCTTTGATCGTTGAGGCATGCCCGACCATCAATGACTACGGGAAGCCAATTCGGGATGTGGCGGATATCGTCAGCGCAGGACGCTACTTGAGAGCTTCGCTCGGAGCTCATGAGAGTGCCTGGAGGGAGGCGATAGAGGAAATCGGCGCTTTGCCTGCCGCCATTACGGTGTTGTACGTGCTACAGCTCTACGAGGACAATCTGTCGAGTGGGCAGGAGCAAATTAAGAATCCAGGCGGGTACTTCCGCGCTCTGGTTCGAATGGTCAAATCCGGGAAGATCAATCTCGAGGTCGAGCTTCTCGCCATGAGGCGGCGGCGCATGACATGAGAGCGGTTGGGATTCCATGACCATGCAGCCCAGAGAGGAAGTGCCTGGCTGGTATTGTTGCCCCTTAAAGAGCGGACAGCGCTTCCTGGGTTTGACGGGTCGCGATGAACTCGCGGGGTGAACGATAGCCGAGAGCCCGATGCGGGTGAAGCTGGTTGTAATGAGCAAACCAGCCCGGCAGCGCGGCCATCACGAACAGGGAATCCGGGCAGCAACTGACGCGGGCATAATCGCGCTTGATCGTGAGCACGAAGGCCTCTGCCATGCCATTCGATTGTGGGCTCCAGTCCAAGCTCCCGGGCAAACGACTGGGTTGGCCCGCAACAAAGCAGCTCCCGTTGTCGGTCAACCACTCGATCATGTGCGGCAGACGGTTCACAGGCCCGAAGCAGTGCCGATAAAACCTCCGCCCCTATCCGAGTTCCCACGATAGGGTCCGCTAGACGACATCAGGAATTCCTGCCACGCTGAGGTCCCCGTACCCAACTTCGGAGTACTCCGTAGCTTCGTCATATCAACACTAAACCTGCCAGTGGAGAACGATATTATGGCCAGAAAGAGCATAGCCATCTCAACCACCGCAGTGCTGTTCGCTGGATTATGTTATCCAGCTCTCGCGGGAGCCCTTCGATATGCAAACCAGGGCGATCTCAAATCCTTGGATCCCTATACCCTCAATGAGACAACGACGAACGCCCATCTCGGTCATGTTTATGAGGGTTTGACCCGACGCGGGAAGGATTTAGAGATTCAACCCGCTCTTGCTGAACGGTGGGAAATTAGTGACGATGGGCTGCGGTGGCGCTTCTATCTGCGTCAAGGCGTCAAGTATCACAACGGTAATCCTTTCACGGCCGACGATGTGATCTTCTCCGCCGAGCGGGTTCGCATGGCCGGCTCAAACTTTACCACGCGGGTGCCAACCAGCGCCAAGTTCGTAAAGGTGGATGATCATACCGTTGATGTGGTTCTCACATCCCCAAATCCAATTCTGAACTCGCAATGGGATACCTGGTACATTGTGGACAAGGAATGGGCTGAGGCGAATAATGCTACCGCTCCAACTCCAGCAGCCGCCACGACTCCCAGCTTCGCTTCGCTGAATGCGAATGGTACCGGGCCCTTTATGATCGAGAGCCACCAAGCTGGTGTGAAAACCGTCTTTAAGAGGAACCCGAATTGGTGGGATAAGCCAGAGCATAACATTGACGAGATTGTATTTACCCCAATCAGTAACGATGCAACGCGTGTTGCGGCCTTGCTAACAGGTGAGGTTGACGTGATCGAGCCAGTTCCGGTGCAGGACATTGCTCGAGTTAATGCATCTGCCAATGCGCAAGTGCTCACCGGCCCTGAGTTGCGTACAATCTTTATCAACTTCGATTCTGCTCGTGATGAGCTTCTGTTCTCAAATGTTAAAGGGAAGAATCCCTTCAAGGATGTACGCGTCCGAGAGGCCTTTTTCCGGGCGATCGACATCAATCTCATCCGCGATCGCGTGATGCGCGGCCTGTCAACGCCGTCCGCTCTTATGATAGCGCCGGAACTGTTCATGCATTCCAAGGACTTCCGGCGCCCGAAATTCGATCTCGAGAGGGCTAAGAAACTCTTGACAGATGCTGGATACCCGAACGGTTTCGAGGTTGGGATGGACTGCCCGAACGATCGCTATGTCAACGACGAGGCGATCTGCCAAGCTGTTGTCGCAATGCTGGCGCGAGCTGGAATCAAGGTCAATCTCTCGGCTCAGCCAAAAGCACTCTACTTCGCAAAGGCAGGAAAATCCGGGGGGTACACCACATCGCTTTCGCTTCTGGGCTGGACGCCTGGCACATTCGACAGCCACAATGTCCTTCATGATGTGATGGGTTGTCGCGACGTCCCTGGATCAAGCAGAGGCGAAACAAACTATGGCGGATACTGCAACAAGCAGCTGGATACAGTTACTGATGAGATCCTCGTGGAGACGGATCCGGCGAAGCGCAATGAGCTAATCAAGCAAGCATTCAAGATCGCCACGGAAGATTATAGCCATATCCCACTACATCAACAGGCACTTGCGTGGGGTGTGTCGAAGAAGGTCGATCTCGTTCAACGGGCTGACAACCAAATCTTGTTCTATTGGGCAAAGAAAGAATAGGCTTTCAACAACAATGCGTTGGTGCCCCGCCCTTTGGTCGACTGCCGGTAGGACGGGGCGATCTGCTTGCCATAGTATGGCTGATGCAGCCATTCGGACATTACAATGATGGAGGGGTGCTTGGTCGAGCGGGGGCTGGACGTTGTAGCCGATGACATCGCAAAGATTGGTGCAGGGCACCAGGACATGGGCTCAGGATCGGTGAGGGAGACATGCTGGTCGAAGCTGGCCTCGAGCTATTCGCCTTTGGCCTAAAGCGCCTGCATTTGCTGAAGCAAGGTGGCTAGCTCATCTCGCGATCTCTCCACATTGACCTGTGTGCTCTCATCGTCAGTCTGGTCGGTTTGGTCGAGAGCCTCTCCATTGCCGGCAATGCTCGGCTCGGCACTGGCTAGCACGTTTCGGATGAAGTTGTACTCCTGGCTGTTGACGACCTTGAACTTGGAGCCGTCCCGCGCAATCTCGCCGTGGTGAGGAGCCCCAGCCTATGATCAGGACGACGAACTGACGGTAGATGGCGCGGGTGGGCTCAGCGGTGTTGCGCCGTAAGTCAGCAAGGAAGATTCCGCGATGACAGAGAGGGTCCTGGTCCAACTCAGAACGGCCATCATCTTTGAGCGTATAATCAGATGGTTGCCCGACCCTAGCAGCAAGCGATATCGTCGGATTGGGTGTCAAACGGAGAGACGGTATGTCGAGATCACCGGGAGGGCGCCGTCCAAGCGATCCCTATAAGGCTGCTGAGGCTGCTTTTAAGAAGGCGACAGCCAAACCAATTGAGGAGCCTTCCAAGGCGCCGTCCATCCCGGGTGTGAAGGAGACCGTCACCCTTAGGATCGACCAGGACGTACTTGAGCACTTTCAGCAAGACGGTCCGGGGTGGCAGGACCGCATCAATGCGGCCTTACGTAAGGCCGCTGGCATGTAATGGAGTATCGCGCGGGCCACGCCACCCTAGCCTAGGTAGGGTGGCATGCACTGGCTGCTGTTGAGATCTAGCGTAAGCACTCGGCGTGGGCCCTCTTGTGAGAGTGCTGTTTGCACGTGACGTTCTGACCTTAAGGCTAGCTTTAAGGTCAGTAGATCAATGAAGATCGAAGTTCTCGGCACAGAGCGCCGGCGGCGC
>NZ_JBHSBQ010000112.1:0-19735 GCF_042650665.1 Microvirga sp. GCM10011540
CGGCGGAGGCGAAGACGGAGAACGTGATTGCGGCGAAGAAGGCGGGCGTGAACAACTACATCGTCAAGCCGTTCAACGCGCAGACTCTTCAGGCCAAGATCGCCGCCGTCCTCGGTGGCGAGTAACAAGGCAGTCCACCATGCATCCCCGCAAAAGCTATCGAATAGAGGCTCACCAGTCGGAGGCGGTGGACGACAAGTCGGCCTCTCAGCGACATGTCGAGATTATGGAGGCATTCGCCTCACTACGGGACATCATGGAGCCGGCCCACAAGGTCTCGCATACCATTCTCGAGGATCACCGTCGCGACTTGCAGGAAGCTATGCGCCTGAAAGTTGAGCTGGACTCGATCTCCGAAGCGATCCAGAGGACAAAGCAGGAAATTGCGACCCTGCATTATGCCGGCGCGAAGGGTCGCGAAATGGCCCGCGTGACCGACGAGCTCGGCGCCATTGTGCTCGGGACCGAGTCTGCGACAAACTCGATCCTGGCCGCGGCTGAGAAGGTCGACGAGCTCGCAGGCAACTTGGCTGCCCGAGTGGTCGGCGACGACAAGGAAATCGCACGCGAGATCGCCGATCAGGTCATCAGCATCTTCGAGGCCTGCAATTTTCAGGACATTACCGGCCAGCGCATCAGCAAGGTCGTGTCCGCCATGCGCTTCGTCGAGGAGCGGGTCAGCCAGATGATCGAGATCTGGGGTGGACTGGAAAGCTTCAAAGAGATCGAGACTCTTGAGGATCCGGATAGGACAGGGGACCGCGCGCTCCTGAACGGACCCGCACTCGCAGACGAAACTGGCTGCACCTCGCAGGATGATATCGACGCACTGTTCGGGTAGAGTTCAGAACCGATATCGATAAAAAGGGGCAGTTGCAGCTGCCCCTTTTCCATAGGACGCAATGTCGTCGTTTATCGAGAACGATTGGTGCCGCTTCTCAGGCCCGAGCCGGGTCGCAGCAACGGCATCCTATCTGCCCCGCAGGTCCAGCGCCTTATCATGAGACCCCGATCAGGAGGCAGGACGCGGCGGGAGAGGCATAACCCGTGCGTCGACCAGTGCAGACTTGAAGCTTGCGAGATCGAGGTCTGGATCGCCGGATTTGTTGCTCAGCAGTATACGCTGAATGGCGACACCGACATAGACGCCATGGAGTACGAGCTGGAAGAACACCGTTACAGAGTGATGGACAAACTCCATGTCAAGAATGACGGCCGGTGACTTTCCCCATTCGAAGTTTACATCGGCTGATTGCCCGTAGGACAGTGTGCCTTCCTTGAAGAAAAGTTCAGTCGAAGACTGGACCAGATCGTCGATGTTGGCATGAAGCTCCTTGCAGATGTATGCGATGATGACGTTTGCATCTGTAAGACAGAGTTCAGCCACTACATCCTTGATACCGTGAGCGAGGGCTTTCTCGTATGGCCAGAGCTCCGCATTCGTCTCTCTCTGCACCTTATTGCTTTCTTGCGCTTCTGCGGTCACTTCGATCTCGTGAAAATGAAGAAAAGGATCTGGGCGACGGCCCGATAGAAGTCCGGTGGAATCATCCGATCCACCTCAACATGGTCATACATGGACCTTGCGAGAGTCTTGTCTTCGACAACCGGAACGCCGTGTTTCTCGGCAGTCTCGCGAATGCGAAGCGCGACCAAATCCAAGCCCTTTGCAAGAACGAGAGGTGCAGTCGTCTCGTCGCGGTTGTACCGCAAGGCGATCGCATAGTGCGTCGGGTTGGCGATGACGACAGTAGCCCTGGGAACGGCAGCGAGCATTCGCTTTCGCGACCGATCCTGAGCAAGCGAGCGCAGACGCGCCTTGACGAGGGGATCACCTTCCATCTGCTTGAACTCGTCCTTGACCTCTTGACGAGACATGCGCAGGTCCCGGTGCCAGCGAAACCTGGACCACAGGAGGTCGGCGGCCACGAGCACAATAGTCGCGATGCTCACCGCTGAAACCAGCCGGATCGCCATCGTCAGGATCAACTCCGGAACCAAGCTCGGATCACTGAACATGGCGTTCACGACCTTGTACTGCTCTGATTGTAAGAGCAGAATAGAAACAATGGTAATCGTGAAAAATTTAAAAACAGATTTGAGAAACTCCACCTGTCCTTGACGACCGAATATCCTTCCCCAGCCGCTAAGCGGAGAAACCCGCGACCATTGGGGCCGAATCCGCTCATAGGCAATCTGAGGAACGTTCTGGAGGATGGAAGAGGCAAGCCCTGAAAGGGATAGCACCAAGATAGCAGGCAGAATAAAGAGGCCGACCTCCAACGCGACGGCTTGTATGAGAACGGCGGCATCTGTCGGAGTGCTCAGTGAGAAACTTTTAGGATGATCGACGAAGAGCGCGAGTTTCTCGGAAAGGGAACTGACGCGCTGCTTCGCAAAGAAGCTGAGGACCACGAGCATCGCGACGAAGGAGGCAAAGATCGGTGCCTCACGTGAGGTCGGAACATTCCCCTTCTCGACTGCGTCCCGAAGCTTCTTCTCCGTTGCGGCTTCAGTTTTACTTTCTTTGTCGGTATCGTCCGCCATGACTCACTGCGGCCTAGCGGATATACGTGTCGTCTTCATCCCCGGAGTTCAGCTCGATCTCTCCACGTCCCGCCATTTCCAAGGCGAGGTCGGTGATCGCACGTCGAGCTTCCAGGACATCACGCTGTGAGGCAGGTTCCTTGCTGTTCAGCTCATGCTCGACCATGCGGCGAACACGCGAGGCAAGCGAACTCAGGATCACGCTCCTGAAGCCTTCATCCGTACCCTTGAGAGCAAGAACGACTCGATCGTTGGGGATCTGATCGAAGAGAGCTGTGCGAGCCCTGGGCGTAAGGGCAACGATGTCGTCGAAGGTGAAGAGAAGACCCTTGAGAATCTCAGCGGATTTAGGACGAACCTCTGTAAGGCTCTGAAGAACCTCCTCCATATGGTCGCGCTCCATCTTGTTGATGATGTCGGCCATCTTGGCGTGGGTATCCGCTCCCATGTTGCGGGAGAAGTTGATCATGAAGTCTTCATGGAGAGTCTGCTCGATGGTCCTCATCGTCTCGTCGACAATAGGCTTGAAGGCGAGCATGCGCCGCATGAGGCTGTTGCGCAGCGGGGGAGGGAGATGCCCCATGACCTTCGCTGCACAGGCGGGTTTCACCTTCGACAGGATGAGAGCGGCCGTCTGAGGATGCTCCTTCATCAGGTATGTGGCCAATGCGCCTTCGGATACCGTGGAGACCCGGTCCCAGATTGAGCGGTTCGAGTTCCCGAGCACATCGGACATCAGTTCCGCAATCTGCTCAGGCGGAAGAACGCCGCTGAGAAGCTTCTCCACTTCGGCCGCCGTGCCGATAAGGCTCGCACCATTCGAGAACTGCGCTGAGAATTCCTCAATCAAACTCTCGATCTGAGTAGGGGAGACCGGACCAAGCTCAGCCGCTGAACGCGTAATAAGCTTGATCTCGTCAGCGCTGAAATGCTTCAGCAGACGGCTAGCGGACGGTTTGCCCATAGTAAAAAGGAGCGCTGCGACACGCTCGGGCCCCTTGAGCGTTCTGGGACCTTGATTGGCCTTCACCGGGCTTCGCACAACCATCGTCGCTACTCCACCTTAACCGTTAGCTTCACCGTTCGTGGGGCCAACAATCTCAGTGAGAGACACGCCAAAGCGGGAATTGTCGTCTTCCACGACAACTACCTCGCCACGTGCGATGACGCGCCCATTCACGACCACGTCGACGGGTTCGCCGACGCGGTGATCGAGCGGGACGATAGCCCCGCGTCCCAGCTTCATAAGGTTGGCCACCGGCATCGTGGCAGAGCCAAGGACGACCTGAATCAGAACCGGAATTCTCAAGATGGAGTCGAGATTGCGACCGGTTCCGAGCTTCTCGTCGCGTGTGGCCTGCGCAGTCTCGCTGCCCAATCCAGCCTTGGAGAAGAGAGCTTCGTTGTGCCAAGTGGCCTCACCGTTAGCCGGATCACCGGAGCCATTCTGCGATCTGTCTGTCATTTGGAGTTCACCCCGAGTCATGAGAAGGTTCAAAATGTGGGCGAGAGTGCAGCGGATGCACCGTCGTGAAGAAGCGGCATCGAGATAAATGCTCGCTTCGCCAATTCATCGGATAAATTTATGCTAGAGAAACGGCGCTTTCGGGTTGGTCCCTAGCTTTTGATCTCTCCCGGTATGAGGCTGGGGCTGCGGGCTGCGAGCTTCTAATTCAGCGATCACAGCCCTCGCTTCCTCTATCCTCTCCTCCAAGGCGGAGAGAATCTCTCGGCCCTCCGTGCTGAATGTCTGAACGGCATTACCCGCAGCCCTCAAGGCATCCGACGTCTGACCGAAGGCGCGCTTGTACTCTGATTGATGGGCTTCGAAGCTCTTGAGCTTGCGATACATTATCAAAACACAGACGCTCGTCATGACAAGAGCGAGAAAGAGGACGGCATTAACCAGCGAGGACATCATCAATGAACTCCTGTTCTTGGTCGATGAATTCATCGACCCGCAGCACGTATGAGCCTTCCGCTTTGCCGACGTGGCACCAGAACAGGCCTTGATTGTTGCCCTCAAGTTTCACGCGGCTTCGAGGTGTTGCCTGTAGTTCCAGAACCTGGCCCACTTTAAGATCCGCAATCTCCCCGAGTGAGAGGTGCCGCTCCTCTAGAACGGCCTTCAGTGTGACCTCCGTACGCTTCACCTCGTTGGCGATTTGCTTCGCCCAGCGGGGGTCACGGGTTGATGAATCGCCGGAGAGGACCCGGGCCAGAGTCTGGCGCATCGGGTTCAATACCGCCTGCGGTATGATGACGAACATTTCTCCGCCGCGGTTCAGCGCCTGGAGTAGAAACTTTGCGACGACCGACTGGTTGTTGCGGCGGCCGATCACGGCAAAGTCCATACGGGTCTCTAGCCGTTCGAACTTAAAGGGGGTGTCGGCGACGAGAGCGAAAGACGCCTGTAGGGCTTTGCCGACCTGCTCAAAAATGGCCTGGGCGAGACGAAGCTCGATGTTGGAGAAGCCGCGCTCCTCGTCAACAGGCGGCTCCGAACCGTCTGAGCCTAGGAGGACTTCGACCATAGTGAATATGAAGTCGCGATCGAAGCCAACGAGAACGTGGCTATCCCACTCCGGAGCGTGGAAAACACCTGCGATCGCATTCGCCTCGTACATCTCAAGGATATCGCCGATACGGCCACTCTCGATCTCGCTCAATGAATAATACATTGGCGAGGCGGCAAGATGACGAAGATGGTCGGCACAATAGGTCGTCATGCGATCAAAGATCACATGAAGCATAGGGAGTCGGTCGAGAGATAGACCTGCGGCGTCGAGAAGCCGATCGCGGATGTCGGCAGCGTTTTGTGTCGTGCTCATCGTTAGGCTGCCTCTTTCTGAGCGGCGTCGCCTTTCGCGCCACCCGGAATGGTCGCAGCCTCGACCTCATCAATGGTCGGACGGTCGGCAGACGAGATTGCCTTGCGACCGTGCTCAACGGCGATCTGAGGAAGCGCGCCATTCATGAACGCCAGCAAGGACTGCTTCACGATGACGAAGACCCGGCATTGCTTCTCACGGGTGTTCTTCACCTTCGTGGCAAGGGGTGCCAGAATGGCATAAGACATGAAAATACCGGCAAAAGTTCCGACGAGAGCGGCGCCGATAAAGCTTCCGAGAAGCTCAGGGGATTGGTCGAGCGCACCCATCGCCTTCACGATTCCGAGTACGGCGGCAACAATTCCAAGTGCGGGAAGAGCTTCTGACACCATCGTGAGCGTGGAATAGGGCTTCAGCTTGTCCCGTCGGAGCGTGGCGATCTCTTCGTCCATGAGAGCTTCGATCTCGTGCGGGCGAGCATTGCCGATAATGATCAGACGGACATAGTCGCAGACGAATAGCGTCAGATCCGGATTCTTCAGGACACTCGGATAGTTGCTGAAGATCTCCGAACTCTGCGGGTCGTCGATATGGGCCTCGACCTCATTGCGCGGTTTGGCACGAAGCTCTCGCAACAAAGCATAGAGGAGACCAAGGAGCTCAAGATAATCAGCACGTTTGGGGGCCGCTCCCGTCAAGGCTTCGACCGTGGCTCGCCCGGTGTCCTTCACCACCGACATCGGATTGGCGATGATATAGGTCCCAACCGCGATTCCGCCGATAATGACGAATTCCCACGGCTGCCAGATGACAGCAAGATGCCCGCCCATCGCGGCAAATCCGCCGAACAGAGAGCCAATAGCAATAAGCAAACCAATAACGACGCCCAACGATCTGGCCTCTCGTAACAGTCTTTAATCTGGGCAAAGGCTAGCGCTAGAGGCTTGCGCGAAGCTGGAACGGCGGCAGGTCAGGCTCAGACAAGCTAGGACACCTACCGTGGTCTGATCGAGGTAATGACAATGATATCGACATCCACCAGCTACCAGCTGATTTCTAAAGATCTTCAGAAATCTCTGAACCGCACTGCGTCTGATCCGCTCATTGCTCGTGAAACAAAATACTATCTTGAGAATATCGGTAAGGTCAAGTCGGTCGACGATCTACTTGGAGATCACAGGCTTTATAGCTTTGCCATGAAGGCTAGTGGTCTTGAGGACATGATTTATGCAAAGGGCTTCATAAGAAAGATCCTTACAGAAGGGATTGACAGTGAGAATGCCTTTGCCAATCGTCTCGCAGACAAGCGCTATAAAGAATTCGCCACAACGTTCAACTTTGTGCGCTATGGCCCTGTGACGACAACGTTCGAGCGCACGCAGAAAGGCACTGTTGACAATTACCTTCGTCAGTCTCTTGAGGCCTCATCTGGCGATGAGGATCCTGGTGTTCGTTTAGCGCTGTATTTCTCGAGGAAAGCCGCCGAGATAAAGAATTCATTTGATATCTTGGCTGATCCAGCTCTTCTCCAGGTCGTTCAAGTTGCGCTTAGCCTTCCCGAGGAGACAGCAATGGGAAACATTGATGCGCAGGCGGCGATGATCAACCATAAACTCGACATCGAGAGTCTAAAGGATCCTAAAGGACTTGAACGCTTCCTTGCGCGATTCACGACGCTTTGGGATGTGAAAAACAACGTGACAAGCGCCCCCGTCATGACGTTGTTCACCGGTATCTCTCCTTCGTCAGGACTTGACGCGGACCTCCTGTTGAGTCTGCAGAATATTAAGCGCGGGAGTTTCTGATATGCAGTCAGCTCTCTATGTGGCGCTCTCTGCACAGGTTGCACTCGAGCGCCGTCTGAACACGGTGGCGCAGAACGTCGCGAATCTCAATACAGGCGGCTATCGAGCGGAGGAGGTAAAGTTCGAGACGATCCTGTCCGAAGCAGGAGCCGGACAAGTAGCATTCTCCTCATCCGGTGCATCTTTCATTTCCCGCAAAGCCGGCCCGGTCAACAAGACGGACAACCCTCTCGATGTCGCGATTCAGGGCGATGCATGGCTCGCAATGAATACTCCGGCTGGGACCGTCTATACCCGCGACGGACGGATGCAGATGACGGAGGCTGGCGATCTTCAGACCATCGGTGGGCACCCTGTGCTCGACATGGGGGGGGCGCCGATTGCACTTGATCCTCAGGCGGGAATGCCCGTGATCGGCAGGGACGGCATGATCTCGCAGGGCGGGAATCAGGTCGGATCCTTGGGATTGTTTCGGATAGATCCGGCTAGTCGCCTTACCCGCTACGAGAATTCTGGTGTGATTCCGAACATGCCGGCGGCGGCGGTTCAAGACTTCACCGTAACCAGTGTTCAGCAGGGTTACTCTGAAGGAGCGAATGTGAATCCGGTCATGGAAATGACAAGGATGATCATGATCTCCCGAACTTTTGAGAATGCAGCTTCCACGATCTCGGAGACAGAATCTTCTTTGATGAGCGCCATTCGAGCCCTAGGTCCCAGTACGTAGCGCTTCTCTGCATTCCAACCCCACCGAACGGAGGTGAGTGACATGCGAGGAGCTTATCTTCCATTGTCTTCCCGGAGGACCTGCTATCATGGACGCTCTTGAGAGGCTTGAGCAGGCTGTCTTTGCTGGAGCCAAGATCCTGCCGAAGGTACGCGCCAGCGGCATAATCCGCGAAGTCACCCCCAGCTTCTACCGCGTGACTGGCATGTCGCAGTTTGTAAAGCTGGGAGACCGCGTGGGATTCGACACGAGGGGGCGCACCCAGACCGGCGAGGTCGTGCGTATCGATGAAGCAGGGGTAACGGTCAAACCCTTCGACGGCAGGATTGAGGCGGGGGTGGGTACGCGCGCCTATCGCCTAGGTAGAATGGGGCTGAGTCCTCAACCCAATTGGAAAGGGCGTGTCATAAACGCTCTTGGTGAGCCGGTGGATGGGCTTGGAGCTCTCATGCCCGGCTCTTTGAGCGTGCCCGACGATGCGGAGCCGCCTGCCGCCATGACGCGCGCACGTGTCAGCAAGCCGCTGAAGACTGGTGTGCGTGCAGTCGATTTGTTTACGCCGCTTTGCGAAGGCCAGCGCATCGGAATCTTCGCAGGATCCGGTGTTGGGAAGTCCACGCTGCTGTCCATGCTTGCTCGCTGCGAGGGCTTCGATACCATTGTCGTTGCGCTTGTAGGAGAGCGTGGCCGTGAAGTTCGTGAGTTTCTGGAGGGGCCGATCGAGGCGAACAGAGCCAAGTCGGTGATTGTGGTATCGACGGGCGATGAAAGCCCCATGATGCGCAGGCAGGCTCCCAAGACGGCACTTTCGGTTGCCGAGTACTTTCGGGATCTCGGAGATTCCGTTTTTCTCATCGTCGACTCCGTGACACGCTTTGCTCACGCCGCAAGGGATGTCGCTTTGGCCGCTGGCGAGCCGGCGGTCGCGCGTGGCTATACTCCTAGCGTCTTCAGCGACCTTCCGCGTCTCCTCGAAAGGGCCGGCCCCGGCGAAGAGGGTAAGGGATCCATCACAGGTGTCTTTTCCGTCTTGATCGACGGAGATGACCACAACGATCCTGTCGCCGACAGCATTCGCGGAACACTTGACGGGCATATCGTCCTTGATCGAGCAATTGCCGACCAGGGGCGGTATCCTGCCATCAGCGTGCTCGGATCAATTTCCCGATTGGCAGATCATGTCTGGACCCCAGAGCAAAAGGAGCTCGTGCGGCGCCTCCGGACATTGATTGCCCGCTACGAGGACACCCGCGATCTTCGCCTCATGGGAGGGTACCATGCCGGCAACGACCAGGAATTGGACCAAGCTGTCGTGATCGTTCCCAAAATCTATGAGGCGCTTCGGCAGGATCCCTCAATGCAAGCCAGTACTGATGCTTTCGGGGAGCTGGCTCAGCTGCTTCGCTCATGAGCCGTCCGCTCCTCCTTGAGCCCGGATCGTCTCCGGACTCCAGCCCCGCACAAGCCAAAGTTCGTTTAGTGCAACAACGACATATCTATTGGAGCCTAGCATGAGTCTCTACGGTGGTCTCCGTACCGGCGTCTCTGGAATGAATGCCCAGTCGAACAAGCTGGGGACTGTTGCAGAAAACATACAGAGCGCAAGTACGACCGGGTACAAGCGGGCTTCGACCGAGTTCTCTTCCTTGATCTTGTCGTCTGGTAAGGGCGCTTACAATTCCGGTGCCGTCACCACGACCGTGAGGTACTCGATTGGCGATCAAGGGCCGATCTCCTATACGACCTCGGCGAGCGATCTGGCGGTGTCAGGCAATGGCTTCTTCGTTGTCTCCGACAAGACCGGAACGCCGTTCCTGACGAGGGCAGGCAACTTCGTTGTCGATGGACCGACTGGCAACCTTGTCAATGCAGCTGGTTTCCAACTCATGGGCTACAGCTTGGCTAACGGCGACCCCAACGTTGCCCTCAATAGCCTCAATGGACTGGAGCCTGTTAATATCAGCTCCATGGCAATGCAGGCGCGTCCATCGACCGAGGGTGTTTTGGCCGGTAACCTCCCGGATGGCGCAGATCCCGTAGCCGCTGCATCGCGCCCACCTACAGGGACTGTCTATACCAAGAAATCGTCACTCGTGACCTACGACAACGTCGGTAATGAGATGAAGCTCGATATCTATCTCACGAAAGCTAGCGGTACGACATGGGAGGTCAGCGTCTATGATGCAGCCAGCCCTGCATCTTTCCCGGCGACCCCTCTGAGCCCGGCGACCACGCTCACGTTCGATGGGATGGGGCAACTTACCGGTGGCGTAACGTCCACGACCTTCAATATTCCGAATGGCCAATCCTTCACCTTGGATATGGCTGGCATGACCCACCTGGCAGGTGATTATCAGGTGACTGGTATATCGAACGGCAACAAGCCGACGGCAGTCGAAGGCGCCGAATTCGGGTCTGACTGGACCGTCTTCGCTGTCTATGGGGATGGTACTCGGATTGCTGCCTATAAGGTCCCGCTCGCGACAGTCCCGAGCCCGGATAACCTGACCCCTCGCGCCGGTAACGTATACGAGGCCAGCATCGAGTCGGGCGGCGTCCAGGTCGGCTTCCCACAGGAGGGCGGATTTGGATCGATATCCGTCGGAGCTCTCGAGCAGTCGAATGTCGATATCGGCACCGAACTGACTGCCATGATCGAGGCTCAGACGGGATACACTGCCAACAAGGTGTTCCAGACCGGATCCGAGCTGCTGGACGTGCTGATGAGCCTGAAGCGCTAAGCCCTGCCCCTTCTAAATCCCGCTGGAGTCTCGCCACATGGGCTTATCTCTCGCCCTCAATACAGCTCGTTCATCGCTGCAGGCTTCTTCCGCGCAAATGGCGGTCGTGTCTCGCAACAATGCCGGTGCGACAGATCCAAATTACTCGCGGAAAATTGCAGCTCTGGTCACGGCAGGCGGTGCGGCACGCGTAAGCGTCAGCCGTGCGAGCGATGCAGCGCTATTTTACAAGATGTTGGGGACGACATCCAGCGCCGCTACCCAGCAGGCCGTTCTGGAAGGGTTCGAGAAGCTCAAATATACCGTTGGTGATACGGAGCTGAATCAATCCGCCGCTGCAAGGGTCGGCGCTTTGAATTCGGCTCTTTCCCAGTATGCCAACAAGCCGGACGATCCGATCCTCGGACGAGCGGTCGTCGAGCGGGCGGGCGAACTCGCGACCATGCTGAATGAGGCAACGGCCTCCATTCAGAAAGTTAGAGTGGAAGCCGATACAGAAATTTCCAAATCCGTCGTGCGGGTGAACGACCTGCTCCGGCAGTTCGAGGTCGCTAACAATGCTGTCATCAAGGGAACAACGGCAGGTGTCGACATCAGCGACGCGCTCGATACGAGGGATAGAATTCTGGCGCAGATCTCCGAGGAGATGGGCGTAACCGTTTCGACGCGTGAGAACAATGATGTCGCCATCTATACCGATAGCGGTGTTACGCTCTTTGAGAAGACGCCGCGAACCGTCTCGTTCAGCCCGACCAGCACCTACGCTCCCGGCACGACAGGCGGAGCCGTCTATGTCGATGGTGTTCAAGTTACCGGCCAGGGCCCTATGCCGCTCCATAGCGGAAGGCTTGTTGGCCTCGTCACCGTGCGCGACCAAATCGCAGTTACATATCAGGGACAACTTGACGTGATCGCTGCGGCACTGATCGATGTCTTTGCCGAGGTCGATCAGTCGCCTCCGCCCTTGAACGCCAACGCGACCGGCCTCTTTACCTATCCCGGCGGGCCCGCTCTGCCTTCGGGGCCGGCTCTGGTCGGGCTAGCTGGCGAGATCAGGACCAACTCTCTGATCGATCCTTCCAAAGGGGGCAATCTCGATTTCCTTCGTGATGGCGGAGCAAACGGTCCCGACTATGACTACAATCCTGGCGCGGCTGGCACCAATGCCGCATTCTCAGGCCGGCTCTTCGAGCTATCTACGAAGTTCGGGGCTGATCGGGCGTTCGATCCTGCGCTAGGTCTGGGAGCACCAACCAATCTTCAGGGATTCTCTGCATTCTCTGCGAGCTGGCTCGAAGCAGGTCGGAAGTCTGCCTCGACTGAGGTCGATTATGGCGTCACGCTTCTTAGTCATGCATCAGAAGCACTGTCGAATGCGACCGGCGTCAATATGGATGAGGAGACTGCACTGATGCTCCAGATCGAGAAGTCTTATTCTGCTTCGGCTAAGTTGCTCTCTGTAATCGATGAGATGTTTCGGACGCTCCTGAGCGCAGTGAGGTAAGTTCATGAGAACGACGTTCATCTCAACTCTTAGTATGTTGAATTCGCCCAGGACGACGACTACCAAGCTGCAGGTGGAGCTCGCAAAGGCAAATACCGAGATTGCCACCGGTCGTCACGCCGATGTGGGCCTGGAGCTGGGCCACCTGACTGGCCAGAGCATCACCCTGCGGCAGGAACGGACCGAACTCGATGGTATCATTGATGCGAATTCACTGACGTCTATTCGGCTGAACGTCACGAGGACTTCTCTCGACAAGATAAGAGACACGGCAGACGACTTTCTGAGTAGCCTTCTGGGTGCATCGGGTCATCCACCCAGTGCGTCCCTTGTCCGCGAAGCCGGACAGGCGAATCTCGCCAGCCTTATTGCTGAACTGAACCAGTCGGCGAATGGTCAGTATATATTTGCGGGAACCAATACCAAGCAGAGGCCAGTTGCCGAGTATACAAGTCCATCGGCAGCTAAGGCTTCGGTAGATAGTGCCTTTGTGACGGCCTTCGGCTTCTCTCAAACCTCCGCTGGCGTTGGATCCATATCCCCATCCCAAATGGCAACGTTCCTCGACGGGCCCTTCACGACGCTCTTCAACGACACAAACTGGCAGAGCAACTGGTCGTCGGCCGGCAGTCAGAACATCGAAAGCTGGATCTCACCGACAGAGAGAGTTGAAACTTCGACGAATGCCAATGTGTCGGCCATGCGCAAACTCGCCATGGCTTATACAATGGCTTCGAACCTTGGTATTGCCGATCTCGCGGAAGAAACCCAACAGGTTATCATCAAGAAGCTTGTTGATGTCATGGGGGCCGCGACGGCCGAGATCGTGCAAATTCAGGCAGGGCTTGGCACCACGGAGAAGAAGATTGCGGAGGCCAATGAAAGACTGAGCCTTCAAAAGATGTTCTTTGAGGAAGGGGTCGGTAAGCTAGAGCATGTCGATCCGGCCGAGGCAAAGACCCGGGTCGATTCACTAACAACCCAACTTCAGATGTCCTATGCCCTGACCTCGCAGTTGCGGCAACTGAATCTTCTTAACTATCTCTAGCATACGTAAGGTAAGCGATGTACCGTTTCTCCTACGCCGAAATACTTGAGGATGCGCCGAGCGAATGCCGCCAACATGAGAGAATGGCCTTCGATCGGGCCATCGAACTCCTCAAAGTCGCCAGTGGCACGGGCGCCAAGTCCCCAGAAGGTTCCGAGGCAATCTCTTTCGTGCAACGCCTGTGGAATATTCTGATCGATGACCTCTTGAGCTCGGAGAACGGTCTGCCGGATGCACTGAAGGCTGAGTTGATCTCAATTGGGCTCTGGATCATGAAGGAGGCCGATTTGATCTCGCAGGGTCGGTCTGAAAACTTTTCTGCCCTCATTGATATCAACATTATGATCCGCGACGGCCTCAAATGAGCAAATCCATGCATATTTCCCTTAGAGCCGGCGAGCGGATCTTCATCAACGGTGCTGTGCTTCGGGCCGATCGTAAGGTCTCGATCGAGCTTCTGAACGATGCGACTTTCCTCCTTGAGAACCATGTCCTACAAGTAGAAGATGCTACGACACCGCTGCGGCAACTCTACTTCGTTGTTCAGGCCATTCTCATCGACCCGGCGAGCGCAGATCGAGCTCTCGGCGTTTTTCGCGATCTATACACGGCAACACTGAACTCCTTCAGCGATGAGGAGATTGTCTCAGGGCTGCGAAATGTAGCGGATCTTGTGGAGGCCAAGCGACCCTTCGACGCTTTGAAGGTTATCCGCAGCCTGTTCCTGGCCGAGAGCGACATTCTCTCGAAGGGGGGCAAGGCAGCTCCCATCCAGGCCGCATAACAGAGGAGCGCCGGCAATGGACGTCAGCAGCGTCATGACCGCGAATGCGACACAGCGTTCGCCATCTCCATCCAGCTCAGCGTCGTCTGGAACGTTGAACTACAACAACTTCCTGAAGCTGCTGCTGGTGCAGATGCGCAATCAGGACCCTACGGCTCCGATGAGCTCCACGGACTACATGGCTCAGTTGGCAACCTTCTCTCAAGTCGAGCAGAGCATGATCGGCAATTCGAAGCTGGATGCCTTGCTCTCGTCCTCGGCGCTGTCGCAAGCGGATAGCGTGATGGGACGGACTGTCACCTCGGCCGACGGGACCATTTCCGGCCAAGTCGCGTCGGTTCGCATCACCAACGAAGGTGCTCTGGCGAAGCTGAGCGATGGTCGCGAGCTCCTGCTCGGTCCGGGCGTTGTGATCAGCTGACCATGAACGAGGTCGACGCACTCGAAATGGTCCGGTCGGCGATCTGGACGATCCTCATAGGTGCTGGACCGGCCGTTGCCGCTGCGATGGCCGTCGGTATCATTATTGCGCTCGTCCAGGCTCTGACGCAGATCCAGGAAATCACGCTGACCTTCATTCCAAAGATTGTCGTGATCCTGCTGGTCACGCTGTTGACCGGATCGTTCATAGGTTCCCAGATCTTTGCCTTCACAGAAGAGGTCTACGGACGCATCACGACAGGTTTCTAGGATTATCGTCTTGTCGTCTCCAGCGCCGGAGAAGCAGGCGCCTCGTTCCCCCGCGAAACGGGAGGAGGCGACCTTCGCGCAAGCTTAATGTCTGAATCCTCCTCTGGGACAACCGGAAGATGGATTCGAGCCAATATGGCGACGAGCGATGCTGTAGTACTGGAGCGAGCAAAGGGCAGAGATATTGCCTTTGCAGGCGGTATCGTCTGCATCCTCGCCATTCTCTTCCTGCCGATTCCAGCCGTCTTGATCGATATGGGCCTTGCCCTTTCGATCGCGCTTTCTGTTCTGATCCTGATGGTGGCATTGTGGATTCAGAAGCCGCTTGAATTCTCGTCGTTCCCGACTGTTCTCCTCATCGTCACGATGTTGCGCCTTGCACTGGGAATCGCGACGACGAGAATGATTCTCGCAAACGGACATGAGGGCGTTTCAGCGGCCGGTCATGTCATTTACGGCTTCTCCCAGTTCGTTATGAGCGGTGATTTCGTCATCGGAATCGTCGTGTTCATTATTCTCATCACCGTCAACTTCCTGGTGATCACGAAGGGCGCCACACGTATCGCCGAGGTGGGCGCGCGCTTCACGCTGGACGCCATTCCGGGCAAGCAGATGGCTATCGACGCTGATCTGAATGCGGGATTGATCGATGATAAAGAGGCACAGCAGCGGCGCCGGGAGCTGGAGGAGGAGAGTGCCTTCTTCGGCTCCATGGACGGTGCCTCCAAGTTCGTCCGAGGCGAGGCCGTCGCGAGCTTGATCACGATCGCCGTGAATATTTTCGGCGGCATCATTATCGGCGTGACGCGGCACGGCATGCCTCTGTCCGAAGCTGCAGATGTCTTCACCAAGCTCTCGGTGGGTGACGGCCTCGTTTCCCAGATCCCGGCGCTCGTCGTGTCGCTTGCGGCTGGTCTGCTCGTTTCAAAGGGTGGAACACGCGGCACGGCCGAACAGGCGGTCATGGGCCAACTTGGCGCCTATCCCCGTGCGCTCACCGTAGCCGCCGCCCTGATGTTCATCTTCGCGCTCGTGCCCGGGCTTCCCCTCGTACCGTTTACCATGTTGGGGATCCTGCTTGGCTTCGTTGCTTACACAATTCCGAAGCGTCTTGCGGAACAGCAGGCCGCGGCAAAGGCGAAAGCAGCCGCTGCCGAAGAGGCAAACCGGACGGAGACAAAGGACTCGGTCAAAGAATCTCTCAAGACCGCCGAGATCGAACTCTGTCTGGGCAAACACCTGGCCGTACAGCTACTGAGCGCTCACGGAGAGCTCGCCCATCGAGTAAACAAGATGAGGCGAAAGTTCGCTCAGCAGTACGGTTTCGTCGTTCCCGACATCAAGCTCTCCGACAGCTTGTCCATTCCGCCCAAGAGCTATCAGGTCAAGATCCACGGAACCGTGGTCGCGACCCAGGATACCCGGCCGGGGGAACTCCTTGTCGTCCTCGGCGACGGGCCGAAGCCCGATGTGCCGGGCGATGAAGTCCGCGAGCCTGCCTTCGGGATGAAGGCCATGTGGATCTCGGACGCTTATGCAAGCGAGGTCAAGCGCGAGGGCTTCAGTCCGGTCGACAGCAATTCCGTGCTGTTGACGCACCTCAGCGAGGTGATCCGCAACAACCTGCCGCAGCTTCTGTCCTACAAGGACATGCGGGTACTGTTTGACAGGCTAGACCCTGAATACAAGCGGCTGATTGATGATATTTGCCCGTCCCAGATTTCCTATTCGGGCCTTCAAGCTGTCTTGAAGCTACTGCTCGCCGAACGAGTTTCCATCCGTAATCTGCACCTGATTCTGGAGGCGATTGCCGAAATCGCTCCCCATGCCCGCCGGTCGGAGCAGGTCGTGGAACATGTGCGAATGCGTGTGGCGCAGCAGATATGTGGCGACCTGGCTGATGGGGGCGCGCTCAACGTGCTCCGTCTCGGCAACCGCTGGGACTTGGCTTTCCATCAAAGCCTGAAGCGTGACGCGAAAGGTGAAGTTATCGAGTTCGATATCGATCCGCGTCTGGTGGAGCAGTTTGGCTCCGAAGCCTCGGAGGCGATCAAGCAGAAGATGAAGGAGGCTCACAGCTTCGCTCTTGTAACAGCACCCGACGCGCGTCCCTACGTCAGAATGATCATTGAGCGGCTGTATCCGACCTTGCCAGTGCTCTCGCACCTCGAGATTGCCCGCGGCGTGGAAATCAGGTCTCTCGGAACCATCTCGTGACGACAATTACGCCGGAGACCTTCTTGGCGGTCTTCCTGATCTTCTGCCGAATTGGTGGTTGTCTGCTGGTCGTGCCGGGATTTTCCAGTGCTCGCGTTGCGCCACAGATCCGGCTCTTCATTGCGCTCGCCGTTACCCTGGCGCTCGCCCCATTGCTGGTCGAGCGCTTTCAGGTGAGTTTGAAGGATCAGCAGCCCCTGACTACTCTTGGGTGGATCCTTACGGAAACTTTGACAGGGCTTCTGATTGGCCTTCTCGGACGTGTCTTCTTTCTGGCGCTGCAAACGATGGTGACTGCGATTGCGATGGCGATCGGGTTCGGTAGCATTCCTGGCACACCGATCGAGGAGACCGAGCCAATGGCGGCTATCGGATCCCTCATCATGATGGTGGCGACGACACTGATCTTCCTCTCTGATCTGCATTGGGAGTTGTTCCGCGGCCTCATCGCATCATACTCTCGGATTCCTGTCGGCGAAGGCTTTGGAGCGCAGATGGCGCTTATCCAAATCGCAGATCAGATCACTGCTGCCTTTCTACTGGCGCTCCGGGTCAGCAGCCCGTTCATCGTCTATTCCGTCATCGTCAACCTGGCTGTCGGAATAGCGAACAAACTCACGCCCAGCATACCTGTCTTCTTTCTTGCGACACCTTTCATTCTAGCTGGCGGGATGCTGATACTCTATTTCCTCTTCCGGGAATTCATGCTGCTCTTCATGGCCGGGTTTGTGTCATGGCTGACACAGGGCTAGGGTAAGATGGATAAGCGTCTGCGTAAGACCGAAAGGCTTTTGAAGGTGCAGGAGCAGCTTCAGAAGATGGCCGAATGGAAGCTTGCCGATCTCTCTCGGCAGGCCGCGGAACTGCGGAATGCCCAGGAAACCCTCATCCAAACCCTCAACGATGACGAGGTGCTGCATGGCCTCTTTGTCGAATCGCGGGCGCGGCGCCTTCAGACCTTGGCAGGTGAGGCGAACCAGGTCGACGAGGCACAGGAAGCCCAAAAAAAGGTTGTCTTGGAGCGGTCCATGCAGGTCAAACGAACCGAGCGCATGGTAGAAACATTTGCGGAGGAGCACCGCAGAGCGTCTGAGAAGAAAGACTATCTGATGCTTCTCGATAGTCTCGCCAGCAAGAACGACGCAAGCCTCCCGTAAGCTATGGGCGGTAGATATACGCTTCTGAAGAAAGGATCATGAGGGGCGTTTGATGGGGATTAGTTTGCCCACTGATATCGTGCTGGATGTGGCAAGGGCTGCAGACCCGGCAAAATATCAGGCCGCCAGCAAAAGGCTTTCGGAGCTCTCCGGCCCATCGAATGCTGCTGAGTTCGCCAACACGTTCAATGCGCTGACGGCATCGTCTCGGAGCCACGTGCCATCCGATCCATTGGCGCTCAAAACGGCACTCCGCAATGACACGACCCTGTCTGGCGCGGACAGGAAGGATGCGGCTTACCAGCAGTTCGAGGCCTTCGTCCTGCAGAGCTTCATCGAATCGATGATGCCCAAGGAATCTGAAAGCGTCTTCGGCAAAGGAACTGCGGGCGGCATTTGGAAATCCATGATGGCCGAGCAGATCGGCGCCCAGATTGCCAAGGCCGGCGGTATCGGGATTGCAAAGCATGTGCTTGGAGCGCGAAGTGCTTCCGAGCAATTCATTCAGAGCAATCCCACGACCTCAACCGGGGATGCTACTCGCTCGCTCTAGTTCGAGCGCGCTTGAATAGCGCAGAACTGTACCGCAGATAATCAAGAACGGATATCCGTCCATGCTCACCAAATCGATCGAACGCCTGGAAGAAACACTCGATGCAGAGACTGCGGCGCTCCTGGAGCACAGGTTAGAAGATCAGGAGGAGTTCAACCGCCGTAAGAGCCAGAGCCTTCTTGAGCTGACCCGGCTGGTCAGGACGGTTAAGACCGACTCGATTTCACCAGAGGTCGTTGCCCGGCTGCAGAAGCTGCGGCAGAAGCTCGAATACAACCACTCCGTTGTCGAGATGAATCTCAGGGCCGTGCAGGAGGTATCGGATATCGTATCGAAGGCGATCCAGAACGCCGAGTCCGACGGAACCTACTCCGCATTGAGTCCGTACTAGGGCGTGTTGTCATGGCGAGGATCCTTGTCACAGGTTTCTGGATTTGTGCGATCACTCTTCTGTCCTGCTATGCCGCAGTCTATTGGGACACCGGTATGCAGAAGAGCAAGGGAGAGGACTACCTCGAAGGCCTTGAGTACCAGAAGGTTCGCCCGATCAACATCCCGATCATCGCAGAAGGCGCCGTCCAGGGTTACGTCATTGCGACGCTCATCTTTACGGCAGATGCGAAGACGCTCCGCAGCCTTCCAGTGCCTCCGGAAAATTTCGTGATAGACGAGGCATTTCGGCAGGTCTATTCCGATGAAAATTTGGATTTCCGGAAGCTCTCCAAATACGATGTGAATTCGCTGCTCATCAACATCAAGCGAAGCGTCAACGAGCGCATGGGGACTGAGATCGTCAAGGATGTCCTGATCGAGAGTTTCAACTTCGTCAGCAAGAGTGACGTACGGTCGTAGCAAGCAAGTCGTGACGCGACCGTGTTCGCGGAACCTAAAGCGCTTTTGGTCTCAGTGTAGGGCATAGCCAGCGTGCCTGATCCAGCCTCGAGCATCCTGTGCGGTGATGGTGTCGAGGGCTGGTTTGAGTTCTGCTTCCAGGGCTTCAAGAATGCGTGGCGCTTTCCCCTTGAGCCGCTCTTTCATCTTGCCCCAGGCCGGCTCGATCGGGTTGAACTCGGGCGAGTAGCGCGGCAGGTACAGCACTCCGATCCCAGCTTGATTGAGCAGGTCCCGCAC
>NZ_JBHSBQ010000113.1:0-19743 GCF_042650665.1 Microvirga sp. GCM10011540
ATCTGTTCGTCTACATCGAGGGCTACTACAATCGGCAGCGCATTCACTCGGCGCTCGGGTATCTCACGCCCGAGCAAGCAGAGCGGACAGCGAGCTAACCGGTGTCCACTTAATCGAGGGAAGATCAACAGCCCGAACAGCCCCTCGCTACAGCGTCCGAGCACAGAACATCAATCGCGCACCTCGAACCTCCTCGAACCCAACTAGACCACTGTTGCCGGCGAACCTGAGGCTGTCATCGTTCCCGAAACGGTTTTGGTGCTAAGGCTTGCGTAGGAGCGGTAGGGCTCAAGCGCGATGGAACCGCCAGCATTGACCATCACGCTGTTGGTCTGTTCGCAGATATGGGTACTCCATGGCTGTGCCCTTGTCCCTTGGGAATTGCGAGAGACGGCGCCGCACCCTCCCCCGTTGCCCAACGCCGTAGCCCAGCGAGCCGGAGAGCGGCCAAAGGTGGCCTTAGAGAGCGCACAGCAAAGGGGGGTGCAGGTCAAGTCAGGGGCCAAGCCACTGCCACGAAAAGCATCAGCGCTGAAGCCTGGGCCAGAGCCACACGCAATCGAGCCTCACCTCCGGGTCATGGCTCAATCCGGCAGCCCTGGATGAACAAAGCCAAGAACCTGAACCCGGACAGATGCCTGAGCCTAGGCTGGAGTCCGAACTGATCCGACAGAGCATCAACGGACACTCAAACCCGCACCACAGCCCGTGCCCGAATTGTCGAAGAGCCATAGCTTTCGCCAGAGGCTCCATCCAAGCTCGCGTCGGGAGCGGCCCAATCCGCACAGATCCAAGCGCCCGTACAGGATCCAACATCATCGGGAGCGCCAGCAACTACACCGGAATCCGCAAGGGGAACATCATCCATTCTAGAACCAAGCTGCTGGAGCCTACTTTGGTGGCCGTCCTCAGGCGTGCCCTTGAGGTGCGTTTGCGCGACATGCACCAGCGCCTGGGCAGCGAACCCGGCGATGAGGGATTCCGGCGCGAACCGTCGCCGGCCAGCTTCTGCGGCAGGTCGAAGCATATGAGCAGTGTGCGGGTTACCACACTTGGAGCAGAGGCGGCGCGGAGTACTTGCCCGAGAAAGATGGAACCTGAGCTAAGTGATGCTGTTCGGAGGGATGTGCCTGCCCGTCGTAGCTATAGGAAGTCGAGTTCGACATGCCGAAGAACCTTTGGCTGAGCCTCTGGCTAAGTGCCGCGAACATCTGGCTGGAGCGGCTGGTGGGTTCTGGACGTCGGAGATGCACCGCCGGCAGAAGGCAATCCTGAACGAGAGGACAAAATCAAGAGGGAGGCCCGCCACCAAAGGCTGGTTCAAGAAAGCACCTACAGGGGGTGCGGAAGAGGTCTCATGAAAAATCCTGACCCTGCCAATCATGATACCTCACCTCTTCCGCTCCGCCCGGTCCGCTTTAGCTAAGGCCTGCGGCTTCCACAGCAACAGGCAAGGCAGAACGGTGCAGAGATGGTTCATTATAACAACACACCCACTGTCGTGGTGGTACTGGTGCCTCTCCGGGGAGGTTTGCTGATGATCCGTCGTGCCCTCCTTGGCGAGGGTCAGGGTAAGCTGGCGCTTCCTGGCGGCTATCAAATGCTTGGTCAGACTTGGCAGGAGGCAGGGGCGCAGGAGGTGCTGGAGGAAACAGGCGTCGTGATTGCTCCTGAGACCCTGCGGGCTGTGACAGTAGAGACCACCCCAGATCGTCAGCAAAACCTGCTTTTCTGCAAGAGCATTCCCGTCAGGCACGTTGGGCCGTTCGTCCATGACGCTGAGGTCTCGGAGGTTCTCGTCATTCATGAGCCTGTCGAGACAGCTTTTCCGCTACACACGCGTGTGGTTCGAGAGTTCTTCGTGAGACCCGGCATCTTCTAACGGTTTGCCGTTGGCAATGGTGCAGGCTGATCTCCGAGAGCGACCCATGTACTGCTGTTCGTGCCTTCACGTTTAATGAAAGCATAGTTTGTTCGCCACCAAGGCAGGATGGCGTTTCGCTTGTTGTCGAGAATAAAGTCGCCACGGTTGGTGAGGACCATGAGCACAGCATGTCCTTGCCCCTGTTCGTCAATGACGACTGCCATCCGCATGGCCCGATGGGGCAGGCCAGCCTCGACCAGCAGCCTCCGTTTCAGAAGCTGGATGTCCTCGCAGTCGCCAAAACCATCATCAGGATAGTCCCACCGGTCGAGAACACCCCAATGATCCTGGTCTGTGACGCCCAGAATCGACGAGTTTACGCTCTCATTCACCTGCTTAAGGGTTGCCACTACCTGCGAGCTCAGCGAAATCCGCGCAGACTGTGAGAGATCGAGACGACAGTCATGAGGGTGTCTCTGGCAGAACTCAATCCACGCCTGGGTCGGGTCTGCAGGTCCGATCACCCAGACGAGGTCAGTTGTTCGCGTGGAAAGCAAGGTTTGGGCGGACGCAGAGCTTGCAAAACACGCAAGTGTGGCAAGCGCTATGCCGATCAGCGCCGTCTTCAGAGCACTTGGCTTGGTGCCGCCGCGCAGGTCGCGACAAGTATAGAGGGCATGATCAACATGATCCATGGCTAGGCTCCGGTCATGGAGCCAATACGATGGGCAATCATGGTAAACGGGGTCTTAAAACAACCCGCTCGAACGACCGTTTCTCAGTGCAGATGAAGCTGGGTACTGGATGGTCTTCCAGCACCTCGCACAAAAGCTCGGAACGCTGATGATTGCCACACAGTGCCTAATCGGCTGACGCCGCCTCTTGGATCATTGTCATCTGAATCCGATCAGGATCCGACAAAGTGCCTACCTCAAGAACCGCAGTGCACAGGGCCACCGTGCCATCGAGCGGCGGTTTCGACCGGTGCTCGGCTTCAAGTTGATTGCTACGGTCCGAGTGATCCCGGGCGGCATCGAAGTGATTCACATGATGCGTAAAGGACAGGCCAAATATTCCCGGAATCCTCAGCCGTCACTCACAGAGCAGTTCGATCTGCTCTCCGTTTGAATTCATGAGGTAATTTATGGAGCTGTCGTGGAAGGTAAATCCTGTCCTCCCCACATTGGCCGACAAGATCCGCATAGACCGTTACGGGGTAATGCCCGATTTTTTGTGCCGCGCGTTTGCCATCCTCAATCTGACTTTCGGGGGAGCACAGCCGACAGGCCAACAGCGGCGCTTAGCCGAGCTATCAAATTTTGCCGGGTAAAATCTTGAATTCTCCGCAGAAATGTTTACTGTACTGATTGGTATATTATGCAGCCGCAACGTCCGTGACCTATCCTCCGTTCCGGCAGCAGGATGAGAGAACCATGGGCCGCCATCGCGAATTTGATCCCGACGACGCATTGCACATCGCGCTTCAGGTCTTTCGACGCCGGGGCTACGAGGGCACCTCCATCTCCGACCTCACGGAAGCCATGGGCATCACTCGCCCCAGTCTCTATGCAGCATTCGGCAACAAGGAGGATCTCTTCCGCCGAACCCTCGATCTCTATGAACGCCAGCACCTGTGCTTCGCGCACGAGGCCCTTCAGGCGCCGACGGCAAGGGAAGCGGTTGAGCGGCTCCTGCGCGGCTATGTCGACGTCCTGACCGACCCCATGAGCCCTCCCGGCTGTCTTGGCGTGAACGGGGCGGTCGCCTGCAGCGAGGCGAGCGAGCCCATCCGCGAGGAGCTCATCGCCCGTCGGATGGTCAACGAGAACAATTTGCGCGACCGCTTGGAAAACGCACGAAGTAACGGCGATTTTCCGGGCGACGAGGATCCCGCCGACTGGGCTCGCTATGTCGTGTCGATCGGCCTAGGAATGGCGGTCAGAGCCGCATCGGGTGCCTCCCGCGAGGAGCTCCACCGTGTGGTCGACGTCTCTATGCGGAGTTGGCCAACTGTCTCGCGCTAAAGGCTGGATCGCTCCCTATTCCTCAATTGGATGGCTTGTTGACGTCAGCGACCCTTAGGGTGATCGGAATAACGACGGCTCCAAAGTTCACGGTTGCCTCGATCTCTCCGCCAGGCTGAAGGTTCTTTGCCAGCCTGTCGACCTTGATCCAGAGTGACTCTCCGTCCACTGAAAGGACCTCACCCGGAGCGACAGGGATTGAGTCCAGGATTGTCGTACCCCCGCTGCCGAGAGAGGCAACAATCGAGGACTGCCCAGCATCGGCAACCGTTATCCCTCCGAACAAAACCCGCTCCGCACTCCGGTTTTCCAGCAAAAACGTAATCTGCGTCCGGCCGCCCGCCTTCGCCGGCGAGACACGCACGTCGCTCAGGACCACCTCGTTCGTGATCCGGTAATCCTCCTCGGCTCTCACGTCTCCCGAGAATAGGCTGGCGGCAAGAGACAGCGCGAGAATGACAGCAGGACGAAGGCTTCTCCAAGACGGATACATAGTAGGTGTCCAATCTGCGAGCGATGTCGCCTGAGAGAGCGTCCCTCGCCCTCGTTCAGTTTACCAGTTCCTCCACGGGGAGCGCCTTTGTGTCCGAATCCAAGACCGCCGGCTCAGAGTGATCCTGAAGGCGGCGGTTCCCCGTTAATCGACGGACGAGGACGTAGAAGACAGGCGTGAAGAACAGGCCGAATGCCGTCACCCCGATCATGCCGGAGAACACGGCCACGCCCATGGCAGCCCGCATCTCGGCCCCCGCTCCCGTCGATACCACCAGCGGCACGACGCCCATGATGAACGCGAGCGAAGTCATCAGGATCGGCCGCAGGCGCAGGCGGCTGGCCTCGATCGCTGCTTCGACGGGGGTTCGTCCCTCAAACTCGAGCTCACGCGCGAACTCCACGATCAGGATCGCGTTCTTGGCCGACAGGCCGACCAGGACGATGAGCCCGATCTGGGTGAACACGTTGTTGTCTCCTGCCGTCAACCACACGCCGGCCAAAGCCGCAAGCAGCGCCAGCGGCACGATCAGGATGATCGCTACCGGAAGTGTCAGGCTCTCGTACTGTGCCGCAAGGACCAAGAAGACGAGCAGAATGGCAATCGGAAAGACCAGCATGCCCGAGTTGCCGGCAAGGATCTCCTGATAGGTCAGCTCGGTCCACTCGGCCCTGAAACCTTTCGGCAGAGTCTCCGCCGCGATCCGTTCGATTGCTGCCTGCGCCTGACCCGACGAATACCCCGGAGCCGCCTGTCCGTTGACGTCAGCAGAGAGGAATCCGTTGTATCGCATCGCGCGCTCCGGCCCTACACTCGATCGGATGTTCAACAGGGCCGTCAGCGGAACCATCTCTCCCGAACTCGAACGGACCTTCAGGAAGCCGACATCGTCCGCGCGCGCCCGGAATGGAGCATCTGCCTGAACGCGCACCGAGTAGGTCCGCCCGAACCTGTTGAAGTCGTTCACGTAGACGGAGCCCAGATAGATCTGAAGCGTGCTGAACACATCCGAGACCGCAACCCCGAGCTGACGCGCCTTGGCTCGGTCGATATCCGCGTAGAGCTGAGGGACGTTGATCGAATAGCTCGAGAACAATCCCACAAGCTCGGGCGCCGTTGCTGCCATAGCCAAGAAGTCCTTCGTGGCGCGATCGAGCGCTTCGTAGCCGAGGCCGGCCGTATCCTCGATCTGCAGCTTGAAGCCGCCGATCGTACCTAGCCCCTGCACCGGCGGAGGCGGAAAGATTGCGGTCACTGCCTGTGTGATGGCGGCGAACTTCTGGTTAAGTTGAGCTGCGATCGCCCCGGCACTCAGGTGCGGATCCTGACGGTCCTCGAATGGCGCAAGGGTCAGGAACACAATGCCGGCATTCGAGCTGTTGGTGAAGCCGTTGATCGACAGGCCGGGGAACGCGACGGCGTGCTCGACGCCCGGCTGCTTCAGGGCAATCTCAGTCATCTGCCGGATGACGCCGTCCGTCCGGTCGAGTGTCGCGGCATGCGGCAGATGGGCGAAGCCGACCAGATATTGCTTGTCCTGCCCCGGCACGAAGCCGCCGGGCACGATCTTGAACAGGAAGCCCGTCGCTCCCAGCAGAGCCACATACACGAGGAGTATCAGGGCCTTCGTGGCGATCGCTCGCCTCACACCGGTGCCATAGGCATCCGCCCCCCGATGGAAAATCGTGTTGAAGCGGCGGAAAAGCCAGCCGAAAAGCACGTCCATAATACGGGTGATCCGGTCCTTCGGCGCATGGTGATCACGAAGGAGAAGGGCCGCCAAGGCTGGCGACAGGGTCAGCGAATTGATAGCCGAGATCACCGTCGAGATGGCGATGGTCACGGCGAATTGCTTGTAGAACTGTCCTGTGAGGCCGCTGATGAAGGCCAGCGGGATGAATACGGCCACCAGCACCAGCGCGATGGCGATGATCGGCCCGGAAACCTCCCGCATGGCGCTGTAGGTTGCCTGTCGAGGGCTCAAACCCTTCTCGATGTTGCGCTCCACATTCTCGACCACGACGATCGCGTCGTCGACCACGATTCCAATGGCGAGGACGAGGCCGAACAAGCTCAGGGCGTTTATGGAGAAGCCCAGACCCTGCAGGACCGCGAACGTGCCGACAATCGAGACCGGAACGGCGGCGAGAGGAATGATGGAGGCCCGCCACGTCTGCAGGAATAGGATCACCACGAGCACCACGAGCAGCACGGCCTCAAGCAGCGTATGAACCACCGCGTCGATCGAGGCGCGTACGAACTGGGTTGTGTCGTAGACGATCTGGAAGTCGATGCCTTCCGGCATGTTGGCCTTGATGTCCTCCATCTCGGCACGAACGTCGTCGGCGATCTCAATGGCGTTCGACCCCGGCGCCTGGAGGATCGGAATGGCGACCGCCGGCTTGTTGTTCAGGAGGGATCTCAGGGCATAATCGGCCGCGCCCAGTTCGATGCGGGCGATGTCGCGCAGGCGGGTGATCTCCCCGTTGTCGCCTGTCTTGACGATGATATCGCCGAACTGCTCTTCGTCCTGAAGGCGCCCCTGTGCGCTGATCGACAGTTGGTGATCGATCCCCGGCAGGCCGGGCGAAGCTCCGACGACGCCAGCCGCCGCCTGCACATTCTGGGCGCGGATTTCATTGACGATGTCGCTCGCCGAGAGACCGTGCTCGGCGATCTTCTGAGGATCCAGCCAGACGCGCATTGAATAATCGCCCGATCCGAACAGCTGGACCTGACCCACGCCCTGAATCCGGGCGAGCCGGTCCTTGACGTTGAGCGCAGCGTAGTTGCGCAGATACGTGACGTCGTAGCGACTGTCGGGCGACAGCAGGTGAACCACCATCATCAGGTCCGGCGAGCTCTTGACGGTGGTAACGCCCAGACGGCGCACCTCCTCGGGCAGCCGAGGCTCGGCCTGCGAGACCCGGTTCTGCACGAGTTGCTGCGCCTTGTCCGGATCGGTGCCAAGGGCAAAGGTCACGGTGAGCGTCAGCACGCCGTCGGTGGTCGCTTGGCTGCTCATGTAGAGCATGTCCTCGACGCCATTGATGGCCTCCTCGATCGGGGCCGCCACGGTCTCGGAGATGACCTTCGGATTCGCGCCTGGATACTGCGCACGGACGACGACCTGGGGCGGCACGACCTCCGGATATTCCGAGATCGGCAGGACCCGCAGGGCGAGTAATCCGACCACGAAGATGAGCACTGACAGAACCCCAGCGAAGACCGGACGGTCGATGAAGAAGCGGGAGATATTCATGGTGGCGGCCCTCGAGCCTTTGTGGTGCGATCAATTCTCCGCCGAGGCGGAAGAACGCCGTGTTCGAAGCGCAGCGGATGCCTCAGGCCTGTCGGCTTGCGGCGCGACAAGTGCGCCCGGGCGGAGCTTCTGAAGGCCATCGACGATAATCCGCTCGCCCGGATTGAGGCCGCTGGTAACGATGCGCCCCCCGTCCACGGAAGCTCCGAGTTTGATCTCGCGGTAATTCGCCCTCGACGCCGAGTCGACGACAAGCACGTATTTCTTGTCCTGGTCGACCCCGATGGCTCGTTCGGGTACGACAAGTGCGGGCATCGTCTTGGCCTGGCCCAACCGGACGCGCGCGAACTGGCCCGGCATCAGGCGGTCGTCGCCATTATCGAGGACCGCACGCACGCGGACCGTGCCGCTGGCGCTGCTCACTGTATGGTCGATGAGCTGCAGTTTGCCGGGCACGACCTCGGCCTCCGGCCCTGAGCGCATCTCGACCGGGATCCGGGCGAGATGGTCGCGCCGGTCGCCTCCGACGGGCAATGTCTCGAGAGCCCGCTGTACCGCGCGCTCATCCGCGTCGAAGCTCACGTAGATTGGGTTGGTCGAGACGATGGTCGTCAGGACCGGTGCGCCGGATCCGCCATTAACGAGATTGCCTGCAGTCACTTCGATCTTCCCCACCCGTCCGGAAATCGGCGCACGCACCTCGGTGTAGGACAGGTTGAGGCGCGCGGCCTTGGCGACGGCACTGGCGGCGCTCAGGTTGGCCTCGGCTTCGCGGACATTGCTCAATCGTGTGTCCAGATCGCGCTGTGCGATGGTCTGGTTAGCGGTCATTTTCATGCCGCGCTCCAGCTCGCCGCGAGCAAAGGCAACATTGGCCTCGGCCGCACGGACCTGAGCCTCCGCCTTCTCGACCTCAGCGATGTAGGGAGCAGGATCGATGGTGAAGAGGAGGTCACCCTTTTTGACTAACGAACCTTCGCGAAAATGGATCGACTCGATTGCACCGGGAATCCTGGGACGAAGGTCGACCCGTTCGATCGCCTCAAGACGGCCCGAGAACTCCTCCCACAATGAAACGTCGCGGCTATAGACGGCGGCGACAATGGCTGGCGTGGCCGACGGCGCTGGCCCCGTGTCGCTGCCCCGGGTTGTCGTGCTGCCGAGTGTGGACCAGAGTGCGACGCCGCCCAGAATCACACTCACAGTGCCGAGGGAGGTCAGTAATCGGGTTGTAGAAACACTTGTCATGGTCAGGCCGCTCACTCGGAGGATCATCCAGCACCTGAAGATCGCCGGATTCGTACCAATCGGTATAATACCGCTCGGTACAATTTTAAAGAGGCGGCCTGAGCTTTTTATATCGGCCGGTACGAAAAAAGAACTCTGAGGGCTCCCCAGCAGCGACACCAATGTGCGCTGGCACACACGCCGCCTCGCCGTCTGCACACTCTGATGTCCGCTGACGAGAAACCGCCCAACAGGAAATCCCATGATCCGCTGGGTCGGCACCCTATGGTTCAGCGGCGTGCGCCAGAAGACCGTCCATCACGCCCTGCCCCAGCACGAGAGGAGACCCTCACCCTTCCTGATCAGGGCTGGTCCGTCGGCTCATGCCGACCGAACGAGGACGAAGGGCTGGTATTTCACGCCGGTGTGAAAGGGCACCGAAGCATTGACCCTTCGCAAGGGAGGCGCAACGCGTCGGCTTAGCGGCATAAATAGGAATTTGGTGGGGTCATTATCGGCGCCGACGATGACCCCGCTGATGCTAAGAATTCGCTAGCAACATCATGTGCGTAACGGCAGACGGCCCAAGGGGCCGTACTCGATGCCGATTTACACTCAAGGCGAGCGATCAGAGCTCGTCTAAAGATCTGCCTCCGCGAATATCCCGCCGATCCAGTCGAGAAACACACGCAATCTCGGGGCCGTATGGCGGTTCTGCGGATAAAGGGCAGATAGCGGCGTCGGCGTCGGCGGACAGTCCGACAACACCTCCACCAGGGTGCCGTTGTCCAGATCTTGTTTCAGACGGTATCGTGGCGCTTGGATCAGGCCGAACCCCATTCGGGCGAGTTCGGCCATCGTATCGGAATTATTGACCGTAATCCTGCACGGCAGGCTGATGTACCGGACCCTGCTGTCAGCCATGAACTCCAATGGCATGACTTGCCCGGTCCGAGACGACACGAACCCGACAGCCGTGTGCCCATCAAGGTCGTTCAGCGATTGAGGGATGCCGTGCAGTTCCAAATAGGCCGGGCTGGCGCACGTGATCTCTCTGATCGTGCCAAGGCGGCGCATGATCAGGCCACTGTCATCCGCCTCCCCCGCGCGGATCACGCAGTCCACACCCTCGCGAACGAGATCGACCAATCTGTCACCCTGCCCGAGTTGTAAATCGAGCATGGGATAGCGGTCGAGGAACTCCTGCAGTCGCGGCAGAAGGAAGGTCCGTGTCAGCAGGCCATGAGCATCGACGCGCAGCAGCCCCCGGGGCTGGGCATCGCGAAACACATTCTCGGCTTCGTCAACCTCTGCCAGGATCGCAAGGCATCTCTCATAGAAAGCCTTGCCGTCGAGGGTCGGCGTCACGTGGCGTGTGGTTCGCTCAAGAAGCCGTACGCCGAGATCCTTCTCGAGCTGTTTGATCGCCTCGGTCGCTGTCGAGCGGGCAAGTGTCAGGTCGGCGGCGGCAGCCGCGAAGCTGCGGCGTTCCACCACACGAACGAAGAGCTGCATGCGGTCAAGGCGATCCATGCGATTGTTCAGCATGGCCGAACTCTGATGTCAATTCTCCAGCAATTGTTTAGGCCAGACCGTAGGTCTACATCCACCCCATCAAGAGGTAGGAGCATGTCATGACCACCCAGGCCCAGCGGGTCGCCATCATCACAGGAGCCTCGAGAGGCATCGGAGCTGCCATCGCTCGACGGCTGGCTCGTGACGGCATAGCCATCATCGTCAATTTCGCAACGAACCCAGAGGCTGCGGACGAGGTCGTATCGGCTATTTCCGCCGAGGGAGGCACGGCCTTGGCCGTCCAGGCCGATATCGGCAGCCCGAAGGGAATGACCAACCTATTCGATGCGGCAGAAGGCGCCTTTGGCGGCGTCGACCTCCTCGTCAACAACGCGGCCGTGATGACGCTCTCGCCGCTCATCGAGGTCGACGATGAGAGCTTCCAGGTGCAGGTTGACACAAATCTCGGTGGCGTCTTCCGCGGCCTGCGGGAAGCGGGACGACGTCTAAGGGATGGTGGGCGTATCGTCAGCTTCTCGTCGAGCGTCGTCGGGCTCTACCAGCCGACTTATGGTGTCTACGCGGCCACGAAGGCTGCCGTCGAGGCGCTAACCCACGTCTTTGCCAAGGAGCTTGGGCCGCGCAGGATCACGGTCAATGCGGTCGCTCCGGGCCCAGTGGAAACTGACCTGTTCCTGAACGGCAAGTCGGACGAGCAGGTGAAGGCCATTGTCGGGATGAATCCCATGCGGCGGCTTGGTCAGCGGGAGGACATCGCATCCGTCGTGGCCTTCCTGGTGAGCCCCGAGGGCGGCTGGATCAACGGGCAGACGATACGTGCCAATGGCGGCGTGATCTGACGAGGTGCCATGAAGAGGACACTGTGACCTGAAGCTCTTTCACCTTCTAGGAGTTCACTGGCTGGACCTCTTCTGCATCAACACTACTCAACCATGAAAGGACAACGCAATGCCGTTTGTGAACATCAAGACCCCTGAAGGCGCCCTGAGCAGGACCCAGAAAGAGGAGATCATGCATCGGACGACGAATATGCTGGTCGAGTATTTCTCCGAGGCGGCACGGCCTCACACGATGGTGCTCATTGAAGAAGTAAAGGACGGAGGCTATGGGCGCGCTGATGAGATCTTCATAATCCCGCAGGACTATCGAGCCAACGAAGAGTGATGACTGAGCACTACGTCAGCCCACGTGGTCGAGGCACGTGCGCTTTGTCTGCTGTGGGTCAAGCTGAGAAGATCGCGTGCGTTCGGCAATGTCCGGTAATCCCCACGCACCTAACGGACGTTGGTAGGACGTTGACTTTCAAATCTGCAACAAGAGCGATCCGCAGCGAACGGCTTAGAGGACTGCACAATCAGACGAGGCAGTAAGAAGGTCCGCTCACCGCACGAGTGCGGATGTTCGATCTACTTCCGCCTCGTGCCATGACCAGACACTGGCCCTGTCGAGGAGCACATGACCTCGACAGGGATCGTCTTGAGGATCAAGGACGTCGTTCTGCCTGCCCTTCTCTGTAGAACAGCATTCCGCCATGGTGGAGGACGCCATCAATGAACTCACCGTCGGCCGTGAACCCTGTATCGTCCCAGTAGTCGATTTTGGCGCCGCGGATCTCGTAGCGCCCCCGATAGGCACTCTTGCGGCTGCCCCGAGCCTCATCATAACGGCCGTTCGGGAGAAGCTCCTGACGGATGTGGCCGTCCTTGGTGACCCACATGCCGATATAAGGGTGACCTGCCATCTCTGTTGCTTCCTTGACTGGGGGTTGGTTGGCGCTCGTAGGCTGGCCGAGCGCCCATGGTGCGGCGACCATTGCGGCAGCAAGGACGAGCGGGAGTGTGCTCCTTGGCATCGCATGCTCCTTTCTTCAGTGAGGACTCGCGGTCGGACGAGCGATGATTTCGCTCACGTCCACCTCCGGGGGCTGCTCGATCGCATAGCGGATCGCTCGTCCGATGGCGTCCGGGTGGATCGCAGTCCTGCGGAACTCCCTCATCGCCTCCCGGGCGCTCTCGTCCGAGATCGTCTCGGCGAGCTCGCTCGTGACCACGCCAGGCGAGATCACTGTGACCCGCAACCGATCCGTCTCTTGCCGGAGACCGTCTGAGATCGCCCAGACTGCGTGTTTCGTCGCGCAATAGACCGCAGCCGTTGGCGAGACCCGATGTGCACCGATGGACGCGACATTGACGATGTGACCCGACCCTCTGGCTTCCATGACAGGCAACACAGCGGCGATCCCGTTCAGAACTCCCCTGATGTTCACGTCCACCATCTGGTCCCACTCGCTCACTTTGAGAGCGCTGAGGGGCGAGAGCGGCATGACACCCGCGTTGTTGACAATCACATCGATGCGACCGAACTCTTCGAGCGTTGCAGACACCACCCTGGCGAAGTCATCTCGTGATGTCACGTCGAGCCGGTGGGCCCGTGCGACTCCGCCGGATGCCTCGATACGGCTGACGAGGTCTTGCAGACGGCCGGTCCGGCGTGCGCCTACAATGACGGTGTGCCCGGCTTTGGACAGCTCCAGAGCCACCGCCTCACCGATCCCGCTGGAGGCGCCGGTGATCAAAACAACCTTCATCTCGGACATGGATTTCTCCTTTCACCCAAACCTGTGCCCAGACCTTTGATGCGGCGGTCCCGAGCTCATGGACGAAAGGTAGTTCGACTGATCTGCGCAATCGACTTGCCAATCATGAATGCGCTGGTAAGATTTTGTGACCAATGAGCACAGATCTGGCTGGCATCACTGTCTTCGTAACCGTCGCAGAAGCACGCAGCTTCCGGGCCGCCAGCGAACGCCTGGGCGTTACTCGCTCGGCCGTCAGCCAAGCCATCAGACGCCTTGAGGGGAGGATGGGTGTGGCGCTGGTTCAGCGCACGACCCGCAGCGTTCATCTCACCGAGGCCGGAGAGCGGCTCTATCAGGCGGTGCGCCCCGCGCTCGACGATGTCAGCACTGCCATGGAAGCCGTCGGCGAGATGCGCGCACAGCCCAGCGGCATGCTGCGCATAACAGTCTCCTCCATTGCCGAGAGATTCCTGAACGGCCCACTGCTGGCAGCCTTCCTTGCGACATACCCCGACATCCGCCTCGACATCACTGTCACGGACGAGGAATTCGACATTGTGGCCGAGGGCTTCGATGCCGGCGTGCGTCTCGGTGAGGTAATCGAGCAGGACATGATCGCCATTCCGGTATCGAATGAGCAGCGCCAGACGGTTGTGGCTTCCCCTGATTATCTGGCGCGGCATGGTGCGCCGGCGCATCCCCAGGATCTGCCAAAGCATCGCTGCATAGGATGGCGACCAAACCCGCAGGTCGCCCCCTACCGATGGGAGTTCACCGAGAACGGGCGTGACTTTACTGTCGACGTGAACCCTCGGGTGACCACCAATGACATGAGGGTGATGATCCGTCTTGCTTGCGCCGGAGCAGGCCTCACCTTCGGCATGGAAGAGACTTTCCGTCCCTATATTGCCCGAGCTGAACTCGTGCCGCTTCTGGAAGAGTTCTGCCCGCCGTTCTCCGGCTTCTACCTCTACTATCCGACTCGCAGGAATGTGCCGCTCAAGCTCCGTGTCCTCATCGACTACCTGAGACAAAGACGCCGGGATCCCTAAACCGCCGATGGCATGAGGTGAGCCAGACATGGAGCCTCATGTTTTCACGGATGCTTGCTCAAGGTCAGCAAGCAGACCAACGCATTACCTCCGTAACGTGCCAGAAATAGTTAACCTGAACTTTCATCCTGCATCGAGAATATTCGATTTTATCGAACCTATTGATCCATCTTATTCATCTTTTCCGCTATGCCGCATGATGGCATCTTTTCTTCTGTCCACGGCGCCTTTTCACAAACCGCGCTCTTTCAAAAGGATTTATCGCCATGTCAAACTCAGCAGCCCTCCCTCACACCCACACTCAGCGCCGTTCAGCTTTCGCCCTTGCTGATGCTGCTCCTCTCGCGGGCCGAGTACTCGTGAGCGCCATCTTCGTCATCTCAGGCGCCTCAAAAATTGCCGCCCCGGCCGCAACGATCGGCTATATCGAATCCGCAGGCCTGCCGCTGGCGCCTCTCGGGTTCGCTCTTGCGGTCATTGTTGAGGTCCTGGGCGGCCTTGCACTGATCGCAGGTTATCGCACGCGGCTCGTTGCGGCAGGGCTCGCAGGCTTCACTCTTGCGACGGCGCTCGCGTTCCACGGCAATCTTGCGGATCAGAACCAGTTCATCCACTTCTTCAAGAACATCGCCATGGTCGGCGGATTGCTTCAGGTTGTGGCCTTCGGAGCAGGCCGCTTCAGCCTGGATGCTCGCCGCTAACGACTTGCCTTCAGATCAATCGACATCAATACGAAAGGCCGCGCTCACTCCGCGGCCTTTATTGTTCGCGGTCTGCCGCCCGCAAGGAAGCGGGCAGCATTTTCGTCGGCCCTTGCCGTCGGGCTCTCGGCTTGCTCCTGAAAGCGCTTGATCAGCCATGAACCGGCAGGCCCAGGCGGCGTATCCGTTCGATAGATCGCCTGCAGCCGGTAGGATCCTCCCCGGCAGTCGGGCATGTCGAGGGGGACGAGCCGGCCGGCAGCCAAGTCTTCGCGCACCATCGGTTCCGGCATGTTGCCCCAGCCGATGCCCTCCCTCAGCAGCATGTGCTTGGAGCCAAGATCCGCCAAACGCAACGTCTGTGTTGCCACGACGGCCATTTCCTGACCTTGCGTGAAGGGTGAGCGGTCAGTCAGCACAAGCTGGATGTGATCGCGTCCTGCACCCGGCGCATTCTGACCCGCACGGGCCAGTGGATGATTGGGCGCAGCCACAGGCACCAGCTCGACACTGCCCACGCCAATCCGCTCGATCCCGGCGATCTCCGCATCGAGGGGCAGGCCCACTCCGATCGAGGCGGAACGGTTGAGAACCATCTGGGTGACGGCTCCGAGCGCCTCGACGTTCAACCGCAGATGAACCGTCGGAAACTCAGCACGGAACTCCTTGAGAGCATCGACCACGCGCCAAGCCGGCAGCATCACGTCGAGTACAAGGTGGATCTCCGCCTCCAAACCCTGCAGCAGCCCTCTGACTTTGGCGCGCAGCCCATCGACCCCGTTGGAGACAGTCCTAGCTTCGGCCAAGACCATCCGGCCGGCTTCGGTCAGCTGAGGCTTGCGGGTGGATTCGCGGTCGAAGAGCGACACCCCGAGCTGCGCCTCCAGGTTAGCGACCGAGTAACTGATGACGGATGTCGCCCGACCCAGCTTGCGGGCCGCACCGGCAAAACTGCCCGCATCCACAATGGTGAGAAAGATCCGCAGCTGATCAAGTGTCGGAATCCCTGGACTGGACGACATTTCGATTTCCTCGAACGTTACGGTTCATATTATGCCAGTTTTCCGGATACGGGAAATCGCCTTCAATGTCCTCACACAGCTTGCTACTGCTGGAAAGGACAATGCCATGACCGTTCAGTCCTATGCCGCCGAAGTCGAACAGATCATTCTGCCGGCTGTTCGCGATCTCGGCGATGGCTTCCAAGTTCGCCGCGCCTTGCCGTCCATGCACCGCCGCACGGTCGGACCGTTCATCTTTCTCGACAGCTTCGGCCCTGTCGCTTTTCAGGCGGGTGAAGGTCTCGATACGCGTCCACACCCTCACATTGGGCTTGCAACCCTGACCTACCTCATAGAGGGCGAGATCCTGCACCGCGACAGCGAGGGCTATGTGCAACCGATCCGCCCCGGTGAAGTCAACGTCATGACGGCTGGACGCGGCATCGTGCACTCGGAGCGGAGCAGCAATACAACACGTGCCAGCGGCGGGGCGGTGTTCGGCTTTCAGAGCTGGGTGGCGTTGCCCTCGGATCAGGAAGAGACGGCTCCAGGCTTCCAGCACGCCAACGCCGACGAACTTCCCCAGATGGAAGGGGAAGGCATAAGACTCAAGTTGATCGCCGGCTCATTGCATGGGCGCACCGCGCCGATGCGCACCTACTCCGATCTGTTCAACGCCGATGTGTCTCTGAACGATGGAGCGCGCCTGCGCATCGATGCGGAGCATGTCGAGCGGGCGGTTTACGTCATCAACGGAGAGATCGAGGTCGCTGGGCAGACCGGGAGTTTCGGCAAGGACCGATTGGTCGTGTTCAAGCCCGGTGCGGAGATCGTGCTGCGTGCGGTCGGTGCCGCTCGCCTGATGCTGCTCGGCGGTGAGCCGCTGCCTGAGAAGCGTTACATCTACTGGAACTTCGTGTCGAGCCGCCGCGAGCGCATCGAGCAGGCTGCGCAGGACTGGCGTGATCGTCAGTTCCCCGGCATTCCCGGCGAGACCGAGTTCATCCCCCTGCCTGACACCCCGCCTTTCCGGCTGAAGTGACATCGGCGCGTCACGCTCTGCCCTGAAATGTTCACTGCCTCCCAACCCTCCAGAAGGATCTCTGTGCCATGACCTATGCCGTCATCGGCTCGGGCGCGATCGGCAGCGCTCTCGCCCGCCAGTTCGCCCGCAGCAACATCGACGTTCTGATCGCCAACAGCCGGGCGCCGGAATCCCTCGCGGGTCTGGTTGCAGAGCTCGGATTGCACGTAAAGCCAACGACCCTGCCTGAGGCTTTGAAAGCGGATTTGGTGATCCTCGCCGTTCCCTTCACGGCCGTAGCTGACGCGGTTCAGGGCTCTGCCCAATGGAATGGCCGGATCGTCGTCGACGCGACAAACGCCATCGATTTCCCGGCCTTCACACCTAAGGATCTTGGAGGTCGCCTCTCGACGGAAATCATCGCCGAGATGGTTCCCGGGGCACGGGTGGTCAAGGCCTTCAACACGCTGCCGGCGGCCGTGCTGGCCAGTGATCCGGCGCAGGATGGCGGACGCCGCGTTCTGTTCGTCTCGGGCAATGACGCCAGCGCCAATGCTGACACCGCCAGCCTGATCGAGCGTCTTGGTTTCGCGCCGATCACATTGGGCGAACTGAATCAGGGCGGGCTGCTCCAGCAGTTCGGCGCATCGCTGGTCGCCCAGAACCTGACGAAGCACGGGTGACATCGTCTCCCGCCTGCTGACAACCCTCCCGAAGAATCTCTCTTGAAAGGATGCCCCAATGATTACGTCGAAACCTGTCAGAGTCGGCCTTGATGCGATGCTGACGCCGGACAACTGCGCCCTGATGCTCATCGACCATCAGCCGTTCCAGGTGAGCGGTGTCAAGAACATCGATGCGGCCCTCATGATCAACAACGTGGTGATGCTCGCAAGGGCCGCCAAGGCGTTCAACGTGCCCACATTGCTGACCACTGTCCTAAAGGACCGCGGCGGGAATCTCATCAAGCCGCTCCAGGATGTCTTTACCGAGCAGACGCCTATCGACCGGACGACGATCAACACCTGGGAAGATGAAAGCTGCGTCCGATGGGTGGAGGGCACGGGCCGCAGGAAGATCGTGATTGCAGCCCTGTGGACCGAGATCTGCCTCGCCTTTCCGGTCATTCACGCTCTCGGCGAAGGATACGAGGTGTATTTCGTCACTGACGCTTCCGGCGGAACCAGCGTGGAGGCGCACGAGATGGGAATTCAGCGGATGATACAGGCCGGTGCTATTCCGCTCACAGCCGGTGTGTTCATGGCGGAGCTTCAACGGGATTGGGCTCGCGAGGAAACAGCCGGCAAGGTGGCAGAGATCATGCTTGAGCATGGCGGGGCCAGCGCAACCAATCTGGCTTGGGAACTCCAGCTTCTCGCCGGACGACCCAGCTCTGGCGTCTGAACGCCGAGAGCGAAGATAGCTCACGAAGCGTCTAGGCACTAAGCGGAGATCGGAGGTTCCGGTCTTCGCTCGAAGGACATTGGCGTAAGGCCGCAGTTTGCTTCCCGACTACAGCGTCTTGTTCTAATGGATTGGCACCGATGTCCGATGTCCAGTAATGGGATGGATCGGCCGTGCTTACCGGCGCACCCTTGATTAGGGGCGCCCAGCACGAGGACTTGAGCCATGCCTACAGCTCCGCTTCAGCACGTTGCCACCCTTGGCATCGACATCGGCAAGAACAGCTTTCACCTCATCGGCTTGGACACCCGCGGGGCCATCGTCCTGCGCCAGAAGCTCTCGCGCGGGCAGGTCGAGCAGCGCCTCGTCAATATTCCCACCTGCCTGATCGGCATGGAGGCGTGCGTCGGCGCCCATCATCTCAGCCGCCACCTTCTCGCCCTTGGCCACGATGTAAAGCTGATCCCGGCCCAGTTCGTGAAGCCCTTCCGCAAGAGCCATAAGAACGACTTCCGCGATGCCGAAGCCATTGCTGAAGCGGTGCTCCGCCCCACCATGCGCTTCGTGCCGACCAAGACAGTAGAGCAGCTCGACCTGCAAGCGCTTCATCGTGTTCGTGCACGGCTGGTGAGCCAACGCACGGCAGTCCTCAACCAGATCCGCACCTTTCTGCTCGAGCGCGGGATTGCGGTGCGACAGGGGCTGCGAGCCCTCCGGCAGGCGCTGCCGGATATTCTCGCCCAACGTACCGATGTTCTCACGCCGCGCATGACACGCCTGATCGAAGGCCTGATGCAGGACTGGCACCATCTGGATGAGCGCATCGATGCCGTCACAGATGAGATTGAGGCCCTCGTGGCGGCTGACGAGGCCTGCCAGCGCCTGACGAGTGTGCCAGAGGTGGGGCCGATCATCGCCAGCGCCATGGTGCCACCATTGGGAATGGCGCTGCCTTCAGCCGAGGACGCGACTTTGGCACGTGGCTCGGGCTCGTTCCCAAGCAGACGTCAACAGGTGACCGCACGATCCTGGGTCGCCTGTCCAAGCGCGGGAACACCTATCTGCGATCCTTGCTGGTTCAGGCCGCCCGGGTGCTGCTGCTCTGGCCGGCCAAGTGGCGCCAACACAGCTTTGGGGCGTGGCTGACGGCCGCATCCACACGCCTGCACCACAACGTGCTGGCGGCGGCTTTGGCCAACAAGCTGGCGCGCATCGCCTGGAGCGTGCTGAGCCAGAACCGCACTTATGAACCACGAACTGAGGTGGCTGCCGGTTAGGACGAGCAGGAGCCTGACCCCAGTTTAACCGCTTGGAACTCGCCGAGGTCTGCGAGAGGAAAACAGGATGGAGAACGGTCGCGCCGTCGCATCTGGGCTCTGGTGACCCGTTTGGCCAAGATGGGCCGGTCCGGTTATGAGAACAGTTCCGCGCGGATATCCATGATGGCCAGTGGCCGGCCCCCACGAGGTGGTCCGAGGTTAATATTAGTGCATTATCGGTCGTGGCGCTACGGCTGGGGTGGCCGGCGGCGTTGGCCGGGGTTGTGCAGCCGGCCGTAGCACCGTCTCCGGGGCGGG
>NZ_JBHSBQ010000114.1:0-20025 GCF_042650665.1 Microvirga sp. GCM10011540
CATCCGGGCCCGCGGCATGTGAACGGCCGCATCAGAGGCCGCACACATGTCAGACCCTGACCACGCGCTGCATCAAACCTGAAAATTCTTCTTGCGTCACACGGGGCGTCCACACATGCCGCAAACCCGGAGCAAGGATGAGGAGGGAGCAGGCGCTTCGCCCCGGGCCTATGCGGCGCGCAGGTGAAACTGCTCGGCGAGGGATAGCGGCAATCGGCGGGCATACTTTGCCTGTCCTTTCCGCATCATGTGAACTATCTCGATGCCGCCCAAGATCGTCCGAGCGGACGCCATCGACTTGAACCCGAGCATCGGTCGAATGCGCCGCTTGACGGCGCGATGATCCTGCTCAATGCGATTGTTGAGGTAGGCACTTTGCCGGATCTGGATTGGTTTCAGCTTGCGTCTCGATCGCTCTCGGAGCCGACTTGTCGTATCGCAAGATAGAATGGCTTCTCTGTTCGTCTGGCTGCCGTCGATGACAATCCGCTCGGGCCGTGCATGGCGATTGAGCGCCTTTCGCAGGAATCGCTTGGCCGCTGCCAGGCTGCGTCGCTCGCTGAACCAGAACTCGACCGTATCACCATGGCTATCGATGGCGCGGTAGAGATACGTCCAACGCCCGCGCACCTTGATATACGCCCGGGTCCCATCTTTCAGGTTCGGGAGGAGCCTATGGCTCGCAACACGGACATACAGTTAAAGCGGCGGACACAGGTGCGGCGATACCCGCGGCCAAAGTCGCTCATGCAGTCCTCCGTCCACCCTTAAGATGGTCGGCGATCCGGCGCGTATTTTTTCTGAGATGAAGAACCTGCCGGACGGCGTGTCCGTCGCGTTTATTCCCTCCAGTCCTGCCGTTGAAAAGAAGCTCCAGCGGCTGGGGTCGGGGCGAGTTCAACGCATCCCTGATCTCGTCATAGAGTCCCAAAACCACCGCCCGAGCCGGAAGCGAAGCCGTTCGCGTCCGGCTCCGAAGAAGGCCTCCATTGACGGGTCGGCGTTCGAACCTAGCGCCCGTGCCAAGGCGCTCCTGAAAGGCGTTCAGATTGCACAGGACAATCTAAGGGAATCCGGCGGCGCATACGACTTGGACCAAGTCGGGGTGCTGATGAACGGCATCTCCCGGCAGATGATCGACCGCAAGGTTCGGGAAGGCAGCCTGCTAGCCGTGCCTGGTCCTAGTAACCGGCGGGCATACCCAACCGTCCAGTTTACCCAAGACGGCAAGGTTGTCCCTGGCCTGAAGGCTGTGCGCGATACCCTCCCGACCGCGAACCCGTGGGCGATCCTGAACTTCCTCATTCGTCCCGATCCGCGGTTGAATGGACGTAAGCCTATCGATCTTCTCAAAGCTGGCGAGATCGACCTCGTCGTTGACGCTGCCCGGCAGTTGGGTCAGCAGGGATCGTGAGCGCGCCACTCCCGCCACCGGATCTCGCCCCGAGGGATCCGGTACTCATCACGCTAGAGGCTGGGGAGATTATGCACCGGTTCTTCACGGCGGCATACGACCTGCCTTATTTCGATCGCAGCCGCGATGGCCGCCTCAATGCGCCTGATGGCTCATACGGAGTGCTCTACACCGCGAAAGAAGTTCGAGGCGCCTTGGCCGAAACCTTCCTCAGGGAACCGGGACGCAGTCTAATTCCTTCGGACTTGCTTGCGAGGAAGGCCTACGTCAAGTTCCAGGTTACGCGACCGCTCCTGTTTATCAAGCTCGGTGGGCCAGGGCTCGCACGCCTTGGGGCGACCGCTGAGCTGGTGCATGGTGGTTTGCCCTACGATGTTCCCCAAGCGTGGTCCGCGTCGCTCCACAATCACCCTGTCGAGGCAGACGGCATCGCTTATTATGCGCGCCACGATAACGAAGCACTTTGCTACGCACTCTTCGATAATGGACCTACACCCGTAGAGGAGAAGCAGCGAGTAACCGATCTTGATCAGGACTGGTTCTGGGAGTTCGCTGGACCTTATGGCGTCGGCTTGGCACCATAGCGAATCCTTTCCGGTTAGGCCGAAATTCACGCACTCGGGCAAGTAAACCAGCTTGAACTCCAGTGGAGTTCCGCAAAATGCGGAATGCGGCCAACAAGTCATACGGACTCGAAGACATGCCGGACGAGCCGATGGCTCTTTCCCGGTTGCGGGATATACACGAGCTGGCGATGCCAAGCGCACCAACTCGAGCCCTCCTCGGTCGGCGCGCCACAGCAGACTGCGTTGCGAACGTCCTCGCCCACGATGAACCGGCACTGCCTCGCCCCAAGCTTAAGAAGCCTTGTCCGGTGACAAGAGGATGGCTCCAGAACTCCGGTAGACGTTTGCTCCTTGTCGATCCCCATTTCCTTCCCCTAACGCATTTGCTGTTGAATTGTTGGTTTTAGCGGGCAGCAACACGTCGGCAAGCGCGCGATGAGCGAGGACTTAAACTGCTCTTAACGGCCTCTGCCTCACATCGTGCGCTGTGACGGCACGATTCTTCTGAGCAGCCGCCGTCCCAAATCAGAAGACTGCAGAAGGGAGTGCGGGCCGATGAACATGACGAACGGTATCCTGCTCGCAGGACGGTTGCTGGTCGCGGCGAGCTTTGCCCCACCAGCCGTTGCACACATGTCGAACATCTCGGGCTTCGCAGCTAGGATCTCCGCAAAGAGCATCCCCTATGGCGATATCATGGCGGCCACCATCGCCCTGACGGAAGTGGTCGGTCCGTTAGCTATCGTCATCGGGCTTGCCCCGCGGCTGAGCGCCAGCGCCCTCGTCGCTGCATCGGTGATCGCAACTGGGATCATGCATCGTTTCTGGGAGCTTGAAGGAGCAGCCCGTCAGATGGAGCAGTCGCTGTTCATCGCTCAACTCGGGACCATCGCTGCCCTTCTGCTTTATCTTGTCACCGGCCCTGGCGCCTGGAGTTTGCAGGGCTGGTGGCACGGGAACGCGCCTAAGCGCAAGCCACCCGCCAAGAAGAGGGCATCGCGCCCGCGCACGTCACGACCGGGACCTTCTCGCCCCTCGCCTGCAGATGAAGAATTGGCTGACGCACGATAAACCAGGGAAACTGCGGTGACAGCAAGGCGGCTCATCTCGCCGAGCAGATTACCGGTCTTCAAGGTTGCAGGCGTGCCGGACGCCGTCGAACGTCTTGAAGCCGACGTTGGTCAGATCAATCATGCGAAAGGCCCCGGTCAGGTGCATGACGCCGTTCGGCACGCCGGTGACGACCAAGGCAATGATCGATGCGGAACTCTTGAGCGGTGGGTCCGGCCGTTGGAAGGATCAGCCTCTACCTGCAGGCTTCTTCCACGGCACATACGTGACATAGGCCGGGCTGATGAACAGCAGGGTCAGCGTCTTCTGAACCGAAATCCGCATCTCCAGCTGTTCGCCCGTGGCAGCATCGTAGTCGAGCACGCCGCTTTGGCCCGACTGGTCCTGGCGGGTCTCTGCCCACATGAGCTCGTTGCTGATCTGGCCTGCCGTATGGACCACAACCTACCCGCCGATCCTGTGCGTCGTGGGGGTGTTCCATGACACCTGCCTCTCCCTCCCGCTCGCCTTCGATCTCGACATCGCCGACACCGGCAGCCCGTCCGCGGATGCCCGGCCCGCACCCCGTGAGAACCCCGGTGAATGTAAGGCGCCGGCTCGCCTGGACCGGAATGAGCTCGATCAGGCGCAGGGCGTCCTCGCGCGCACACGTCGGACCTGGCGCAGTGAGCCGGTCCAGAAGGGCATGGGCTTCAAGCCGTGCCTCCAGGCTGAGATCCTGTTTCGTCATGGCTTCGCTCCCGCGGTCTCAGGGGAACTCCCCTCCTCTGCCGAGGCAGGGAATGTTGATGGCTCAGGCGCCACGGGCTTCCCAGCCGGAACGACCAGGATGCTGTCTTCGCCCAACACGAGCCTGACCACAGAGGCTCTCTTCGTCTTGGCCTTGCTCACCTTGCGGTCGAGATCACTCCAGTTTACGCCATCCTCCGTCGCGTAGGGGCCATTCGGCGGGTCCATGCAGGATCCGGGCATCAATGCCCCCGCCTCGAGGTGCAATCCATACTCTGCCACCCACTCCTGAAGATGCCGGTGATGATCACGGGCGAGTTCCCCAGCAGTATTGGAGCGCAGGCAGAAGGCGCGGTCGACGTATGTCAGGACGGCGGCGGAAAAGCCGGCATCGAGCAGCAGCTTGAGGCACTCGATGTAAAGCCGGTCAGGATCGCTCTCGGTGCGGGCGAGCTGTCCGATCTCGTCACTGGCGAGATCCGTCGTCAGCACGAATGTGGTGCCGGCGATCGAAATGTCTTCACCCAGGTGATTGCGGATAGTACCTCTTTGCCAAGCTTCCTCAAGCTGCGCGAGGACCTGTGGATCTGCCTTCTCGATGGCTGTGAGCACGACGAGCGATCCGGGATGGGCTTTCACGCGGTCGACCAGGGTCGTGGCCTTACTGGCTATGGAGGTCGATCTGAAGAGGAAGAGGTCCTGCCCCCCAGCCCAATTCCATGTTGAATGCGGCGGCAGGGGCTGGAAGCACTTCCGCAAGGCACCCGGCAATTATGAGGTGAGCATTGTCTTGATTGGGCCCTGCCAGCAGGAAAACGCCGCCCGGCCAATCGGCTGGACGCGATGTGGTGCGCCGCACGAATTCTCGCGCGATGGCATTGGCCACGGCATCTTGCGCGATGAGCGCGAATCTGATCGCGCTCGCGAATTCCTGCTCGGTGAGGGTGGGTGAATGAGAAGTCGTCACAATATTGATCTCCGTAAGATTGCTTGAGAAGGGCGGCGGCGTGTCCTTGCGCACCTGCCCGCTTGGGAATGATGGGCTCGGCCCAGCCACGTCGTTTCTGCCACTGGACCGCATGATGGAATGTCCTCTCTGGGATTTGACCGGGCGCTTCCTTCGCCAGACTTTTCTGGTGCTAGCTCAGGCCCTGGCTCAGGCGTCTCGTGTCTTGGATCGAGAGCCTTGATCCCCTGAAGGTCACGGGACTGCGCTCTCCCAGGCCATCGAGCAGCCATCGGTTGCGGCCTGCTCGGAGTGGCAAGGATCAGACGCGCCTGGGCCAAACCGCTCAGGGTTTCGGCGGCGCTGGCTCAGGCAGCAGATCGAGTATGGAGTTGGTCGGCAAGACGGGCCGGATTGGCGTGTGCCGGGGCCCAGTTTCGCCTGAGTGCCGCGGCGCCCCCGCACGAATGCGGGACAGTGCGACGTGATCACTAGCAATGGCGGGTCCGTTGCCGCCGTCGTTTCCTGCGGCAGGATGAAGGGCCACAGCAGTCGCGACCAGCGCCAACGCACGACCTCGTTTGGCGCCACCGGTTATTCTGGCGGCCGTCCCCAGGGGAATGACAGGACCCCAGACCTACAGGAGAGTGCAGGGTCCCGTGCCTCACGGGAAGCTCTCAATCCCGCCGCTTGCGTGGCCGGCCCCTGAAGCGGCGTTTGCAGGCCGGCTCTTGGGCGGCAAAGCCGCGCCGCGCCTTCTCGTCGTCGGCCATCATCGGATAGTCCTCCGGCAGACCCCACTTCTGGCGGTACTCGTGGGGGGTGAGGCCCAGATCGCGCAGGTGGGTATACAGCTGCCGATAGGCGCAGCCGTCCTCCAGGGAGATGATGACGTCGCGCCAAACGCCAGGATAGCGATTCCCCATTGGCTTTGGCTCATCGACTGGGGGACCGGAATTGGACGGCGATGGCGCGGTGATGCCATCGACGATATCGTGCAGGCGCTCGTCCCAGCCTGGGGTGACAGGATGACCCTCACGCGGCAGGGTGAGGGCAAAGATGACGGCTTGGCGAACGATCTCGCCGACGCTGTAGGTCTTGCAAGTAGACACAATAACCTCATTTCCAATGCAGGGCCTCCCTTGGGAGGCGAGTGAAACAAAATAACCGCAACAGCCTTTGGCCAAGCGGTGGCATAGATGATTGCTCGCCTCAGGGCGAGCACCAGCAGGCCCTGTCCATCCGACAGGGGTATCTCCCTTTCTGGTTTTGCGATTGAATTGATTGGTTGGCTTAGAGCATCGGGGCGCTGGCACAGGCCAGCGGCCGCATCAGCGGCATGCAGGAGCATTCGGCCCGCCGCAGGATCCCGCGGGGCAGACGCGATACTGCGTCGTGGGCACCTGCCTAGCGCCCACTCTTCGGAACTGTTCACAGCTCCTGTCCTATCCTGGACTTGGTCTCAGATCGATCTGTTGACTCTTGTCGCGCGATGCGCACTTTTCGGGATTTTCGTTATTCCTCCTTTCATCCAACTCTCTCTCCTCACCCAAACCGCTCATCTCGTCGGATGCGCCATGGGATTCCGCATGCAGGCTGTAAATCGGCATCGAGTACGGCCCCTTGGGCCGTCTGCCGTTACGCACATGATGTTGCTAGCGAACTCTTAGCATCAGCGGGGTCATCGTCGGCTTCCTGTTGCTCACTGAATACGAGCAGGTCCGGTCCGTCGTGGCTGCCCTCGCCAGCGATCTTGCTGCGGCGGACGGCATCCATCTTGTCTTGCCGGAGACCGACGTGTGCTCAACAAACCTTCCGGTTGGTAGGGCGACGGCCTCGTCGGGCTGCGGCGGCGGCCCCGCTCCGGCTCAGGTCGATGCCGAGGCTAAGGCGAATGGCAATCGAAATGCTATATACTATCGTTGCATCGATTGGGATGAACTTCCGTGCCGAGATTGCATTATGTCCTGAAAGAGATATAGTCTATATTTGGACACACAGGTAGCGTCATGGCACAGCCCCTCAAAAACCAAACGGATGCTGCATCACAGGATCTCCCTCACCTGGAGCAATCGCGCTTTGAGCCAGCCAATCGCAGACGCCTGAGCGCTCCCGGTATGCGTACCTTCCTGGCTATAGCCGACCTATGGGGTCTGACCGAGCAGGAGCGCCTCCGGATTCTCGGGTACCCGCCGCGTTCGACCTACCACAAGTGGGCCAAACAGGCCCGTGAACATGTCGAGTTCACCCTAGACGTCGATGTTCTGACCCGGATCTCGGCATTCCTCGGGATCTACCAAGCGCTGCGAATCCTTTTCGCAACGGAACAGGAGGGCTTGTCATGGCTCCGTGGTCCTCACCAGGCGACGGTGTTCGGAGGTCACCCGCCGATCGAACTCATGATTGACGGCACCCAGGACAGTCTCCTGACCGTACGGCGATTCCTCGATGCAGCCCGCGGTGGCCTCTACATGGAGCCCAATGAGGTAGACCGAAACTTCATCCCCTATGACGATAAGGATATCCACTTCTCGTGACCAACGTCGCTGAAGCACCTTATCCGACTTATCGCCTGATCCCGTCCCAGTTTCCGCCCATTGGCCTGTTCGACACGGTTGCAACGCCTGCCGATCTATCGGCGGTCATGGACTTGGTCGGGTGGACCAATGACCGGCTGGTGGCCAGCCGCATCGCCCGCCTTCCTCCACAGGAATGGGTTTATGGCCGACCGAACGCAAGTATCGTGATGGCGGCGTTCCTGCATGTCAGTCCCACAGGCATGCGGTTCAACTCGCCCGACCTCGGGGCCTGGTATGCTGCCAGCGAAATCGAAACGGCGGTAGCCGAGGTCGGACATCACCTCCGACGCGAGGCTGTGGCACGAAGCGTTCCGGAACTAACACGGGTCTATCGAAGCTATTCAGCGCGACTGCATGGTATCTACATGGACATTCGCGGCCAACAGGCCGAGCGCGCCGATGTTTATGCGCCTGATCGCTACGAGGCCTCGCAACAATTGGGAGAAGCGATCCGTCGTGCAGGTGAGGCCGGCATCATCTACGATAGTTTGCGGCGGCGGGGAGGAACCAACATCGTTGCGCATCGGCCCACGAATATTCGCGATGTAACGCAGGCTGATCATTTCGAGATACGCGTTCTGGCTGTTGGACGTCGAATTGACGTGCGGAAACTCACCGCTCCTTAGACGGAAAAATCATCGAGCCAAGAGGTTGGCCTACGCTGCGTAGCCTCAACTCTCTATTAGCCACCTTTGTCTACTCACATGACCAAAGAGACAAACACGACCAGCGCCGATCTCGGGTCAATTTACCGAGCCTACCTCGACTGCCTGAACGCGCAGGACTGGTCGCGTCTGGGCGAGTTCGTGCATGACGAGGTAAGCCGTAACGACCGCCCGTTCGGCCTAGCAGGGTATCGGGCAATGCTGGAGAATGACTTCCTGCAAATACCCGATCTCCGGTTCAACGCGGAGTTGGTAGTTTGCGAGCCACCGACAATTGCCGCCCGCCTCAAATTCGAATGCACGCCAAAGGGCAGCTTTCTCGATCTTCCGGTCAATCGCCGCACTGAGTCGTATGCGGAAAACGTCTTCTACGAGTTCGAGGCAGGTAGGATAAAAAAGGTCTGGTCGGTGATCGACAAGACGGCAATCGAGGCTCAGCTTTGATGAGCAGAACAAGTGTCGTCCCGCCATCTCGGCCAGCAGGATGACATCCAGTTCAAACGTCTCACTAAATGGACGTGCGCCTCGATATAGGCCTCGAAGGCGAGGCGCTTCTCGATCAGGCCCGTCATCAGGCCCCATTGCAGATGGCTGGCGAGGAGGACATCGGCGGCCGTGAAGCGGTCGCCTGCCACATAGGTCCGGCCGTCCAGCCAGGCGGAGAGCGTATCGAGCACGCGCGGGTAGGATCCGTAGCCAAAGCGCATTTCCAGATCAGGAGTGGGATCCCAGCGCGGGCAGGATCCATCCCCGTCGAGGCAAATGGGATAAGTCCTCTGAGGGTCAGCCCCATGCCGGCTCTCGAGGCGTACCTCGTGCTCCCAGGGACCATTGAGGTCGTACTCATAGCGGAAACGGGTTCCTTGGCGGAGGCGAAGCTCGGACAGTGCAACATCCGGAGACCGGGCCGCCGACTCCATAGGGCTGAACTGTTTGGCCCGGAGCATGAACTGGAACAGGTGGATGCCCTCCCAGCCCATCACGACTTGGATGACACCGTGCAGCTCCCGCAGCGTTAGGCCGTCTGGCACCTGAACTCGCCGCCAGATCATGGGGCTGAGCCCGATCAGCCAGACCTTGAACTGCAGGATCTTCGGAGTTGGAGAAGGATCAGGAGACTTGGATTCGGATGGGGTGCGTTTCGGCAAATGAGGGTATCCCGCAGCATTGTTTCGTTGGGCTTGAAACGTTGTGCAGCCAACCCGTTACAAATCTGCCCCACACTTCCTCATGCTCTCCAGATGGGCACCTCACGGGAGATGATCGTTCCTGACGGAGAAGACCCTCAACGAAGCTATCGAAGAGATGGCTAATATGATCGGCCCGACCTTTCCAATCTCACGCAATGATCAGCGTCAGGGCTTAAAGAATGACTTGATCGTCTCGTCTGCCTCAGGCCTATGATGCGTCTATCCCTGGACGCTGCATCTGTTCATGCTTCGCACCTTCTTCATTTGTCTTGCTGCATTGCTTGCTCAGGCAGTCCGAGTCGAGACTGCCGCCGCGGCTGAAAAGGTGCGCGTCCTCACGTCGTTCCCGCCGCAGCTCCTCGAGCCGTTCCAGAGCTCGTTCGGGAGGCGCCATCCCGGGATCTCCATCGAATTCGTGCAGCGCAAGACCACGACGGCGGTGGCCGACATCGTCGGCGAGAGGCACAGGGCCGATATCTTCTGGGCCTCGGCGCCGGATGCTTTCGAGATCCTGAAGCGGGCGGGCCGACTGGCGGTATCGAAGCCCCGCCCCACGGGAGCGCCGGAGCTCATCGCCGGTTATCCGGTGAACGATCCGGACCTGACCTATCTCGGCTTCGCGCTATCGGGCTACGGCTTCGTGTACAATCCCGACTATCTCAAGGCGAGAGGATTGCCGGTGCCCAGGGGGTGGAGCGACCTCGCGGCGCCCATCTATGCAGGGCACATCGGCATCAGCTCCCCGTCGCGGTCGGGCACGATGCACCTCATGGTCGAGGCCATTCTCCAGGTCCACGGGTGGGACCGCGGGTGGGGCATCTGGTCCGAGATCGGCGGCAATCTCGCGACCGTGACGGCTCGCAGCTTCGGCGTCTCGGCCGGGGTCGCTCGTGGGCGCTTTGGGCTCGGCCCAACTATCGACTTCTTGGCGAACCCGGAGGGAATGCCGAAGGGGTCGACCCGCTTCGCCCTTCCGGAGGAGACGCTGTTCGTGCCCGCCAGCATCGCGATCCTAGCCGATGCGGCCAACCGGGGCGGCGCCGAACTGTTCGTCGATTTCGTGTTGTCCCCCGAGGGGCAGGCCCTGTTGCTGGGTCCGGCGGTCGCGCGGCTGCCGATCTCTCCCGCCGTCTATCCGGCCGGCGGCACGGCGGAGGGCAATCCGTTCCAGCGCGATGGCCTGTTCGCCAGGGGCCTATTCGACGCGGGCCTCTCGGCCGCCCGCTACGAGCTGGTCAACATCATCTTCGACGAGATGATCACCATCCGGAGATCCGAGCTGGTACGGATGTGGCGATCTGTGCGTGCGCTGGAAACCGCCTTGTCGGAGCGCACCGACGCGGATCTGGCAAGGCTGGTGAGCGATGCGCGCGGCGCCCTGACCCGGCCGCCCCTGAGCGGCGCGGAGGCCATGGAGCTGGAGCGCTGGCGCGCCCTCGTGCGGGTACGGCGCGGGGTCCCCACGCCCGAGCCCCAGGCCCGGCTCGAGGCCCGCATCAAGGCGCGGATAGACGAGAACATGCAAACAGCCGCACGCGCTCTGGCCGATGCGGCCGCAGGATTGGGCAATCCGGATCGAGACGCGCATGGCCCCGAGGCCGTGCGGCCATGATCCGGCAGATGCGGCTCGGCATTGGCGGACGCCTCATCGTCGCCTTTCTCGGAGTGGGCGGGCTCGCGGTCGGCGCCTGCATCGTGGGGTGGCTGTCCTATGCCCGCCTCAGCGAGGAGCTGAATTCCGTCGCGACGGCGCATCTCCCGGCTCTCGCCTTCTCGGCCCGCCTCGCGGAAGCCGGCGCGAGCGTGATCGCAAGCACGCCCGATCTCGCGGTCGCGGAGCGCCGCGAAGCCTACGACCGCATTCGCCAGATCCTCGTCGAACGCCTCTCCGTGCTCCGGTCCGTCCTCACCGAGCGTAACGACGAGCACTCGCTATCGCCCGAGCTTCTCTTGGTGACGGACGGGATCGAAGCCAACCTCAAGGCCATCGACCGGGTCGCCGACCGGCGCTTTCCCCTGCATGAGCGTTCGCGGGAGATCGGCGAGGAGCTGCGATGGCTGCAAGCCGATCTGATCGAGGAGATCGAGCCGCTCATTGATGACGCGCGGTTCAATATGGAATCGGCCATCGGCAGGGTCGCGCCGGGCGAGGCGGCCGAGGCCGGGCGCAGGACGCTGCTGGAGGAAAGCCGCAAGAGCGAAGCGCTCCTGACCATCAATGCCCATGCCAACTTGATCGTGGGTCTGCTGGGTCGGCTCGGAACCGTTCCGACGGTCGAGGATCTACAAGAGACGAGCAACTTCCTCGGCGAGATGACGGATCAGCTCGACCTGGAGACCAAGGCGCTTGCCAATTGGACCGACACGATCACCATCAGCCAAATCGCGGCGCGCCTGCTGGCCGCCTCCGATCCAGCATCGGGCCTCGCGGCCGTGAAGCGGGCCGAGCTCAAAGCCATCGCGGACGCGCAGGCGCTTCTCGCCGAAAACCGGCGCCTCGTCACCCACCTCGGTGTGCTTGTATCGCAGGAGGTCAGCCGCACGGAAGCCATCGCGCGCAAGGCGGCGGAGCGCTCCGCCGACGCCATCGTGATCGGGCGCAATCTCCTCCTGGCCATCGCCGTCGCGTCCCTCGCCATCACGATCGCGGTGGGCTGGTTCTACGTCCGCAGGAATCTCGTCGTGCGGCTCCAGGGGCTGACGCTTGCGGCGACGACCATCGCGAGCGGCCCCACAATGCCCGTCCTGCCGCCTCCCACCGACGACGAGCTCGGCGATCTCGCCAAGGCGCTCGCCGTCTTCAGGCAGACGCGGGACGACCTGGTCCAAGCCGCCAAGCTTGCGGCGCTCGGCCAAATGGCCGCTGGCATCAGCCACGAGCTCAATCAGCCCCTCGCGGCGATCCGCTCGCATGCCTACAATGGCACCGTGCTGCTCCAGCGCGGGCGTCCAGAGGAGGCGAGGGCGAGCCTGGACCGGATTCAAGGCCTGACGGCCCGGATGGCGGAACTGATCAAGCATCTCAAGCGCTTCGCCCGTCGCCCTGCCGCGGCCCTCAACGCGGTCGATCTCCGGGCCGTCGTCGAAGGGGGCTTAAGCCTATTCGAGCAGCGTCTAGACGAAGAGAAGGTCACGGTGCGGATGGGCTTTCCGGATGCTCCCCTGGCGGTCCTGGCCGAGGAGGTCAGGCTGGAGCAGGTGATCGTCAACCTGATCTCGAACGCGCTCGACGCAGTCGAGGGACAGGCCGAGCGGCGCATCGAGATCCGCGCCGAAGCCGAAAAGGGCCGCGTCCGCCTGGCCGTGGCAGACAACGGATCGGGCATCGCTGAGCAGCATCGCGGCGCCATCTTCGACCCGTTCTTCACCACCAAACCCGCCGGCCTGGGGCTCGGACTCGGCCTGTCGATGTCGTACAACATCGTGAAGGATTTCGGAGGAGACTTGATCTTGGCAACGACAGGACCGACGGGAACGACGTTCGTGATCAATCTGGCGGCGAGCCGGTCATGAGTGCAGAGCCGATGGTCGTCCTGGTGGACGACGATCAGGAAGTGCTTGACGCCTATCGGCAGACGCTGGAACTCGATGGGTTCGACGTCACCGCATGCGCCTCCGCCACGGTCGGGCTCGACATCCTGTCGCCCGTTCTACCGGCTGTCGTCGTGAGCGACGTCCGCATGCCCGGGCTCGACGGCTTCGACCTTCTCGATGCGGTTCGCGCGATCGATTCCGAAATCCCGGTCGTCCTCGTGACCGGCCATGGCGACGTGCCGATGGCTATCAGAGCCGTTCGGGCCGGCGCCTGGGACTTCATCGAGAAGCCGGCCGATCCCGTGAGGCTCGTCGAGACGGTGAGGCGCGCCTTCGCACATCGTAGCCTCATTCTCGAAAACCGGACCCTCAGGGCAGGGGCCGCCGACCAGGATTCCATCACCAGCCGGCTCGTGGGCCGCTCCGCCGCCATCGAGCGGCTGCGGCGCATCCTTCGTACTCTGGCGGAGGCCGAGGCCGACGTGCTCCTCCTCGGAGAGACAGGCACCGGCAAGGAGGTCGCCGCCCGCGCGCTCCACGATTTCGGGCGTCGGCGGAAGGGGCGGTTCGTGGCGGTCAATTGTGGCGCGATGCCGGAGACCATGATCGAGAGCGAGCTCTTCGGTCACGAGCCCGGCGCCTTCACCGGGGCTCGCGAGCGGCGGATCGGCAAGATCGAGCATGCGAGCGGCGGCACCCTCTTTCTCGACGAGATCGAGTCCATGCCCATGACGGCGCAGATCCGGCTGCTGCGGGTGCTTCAGGAGCGAACCATCGAGCGGCTCGGGTCGAACAAGGAGATTCCCGTCAATATCCGGGTCATCGCCGCCACCAAGGCGGATCTCACCGAACTCGCCGGGAGGGGCGCGTTCCGCGAGGATCTGGTCTATCGGCTGAACGTCGTCACGGTCCGCCTCCCGCCGCTTCGTGAGCGGCGGGAGGACGTGCCGGTGCTCTTCAGCCATTTCCTCCACCTCACGGCCGCCCGCCAGGCGAGGGCGGCGCCCGCGCTCGAACCGTCTTTCCTGGAAAGGCTCCAGCAGCAGGAATGGCCTGGCAACGTGCGCGAGCTGCGCAATGCGGCCGAGCGGTATCTCCTCGGCCTCGACGAGGACGAGCCGCCCCAAGCGGAGCCGAGCCTCCCTGGCGCCCCGACCCTCGAACGGCAGATGGAAATCGCCGAACGTCGCGTCATCGAGGAAACCCTCGCGCGCTTCGGCGGGCGCGTCAGCACCACCGCCGAGGCGCTCGGAATCACCCGCAAGACCCTCTACCTGAAGATGAAGAAATACGATCTTGGCCGCACGGGAGAGATAGAGACCTGATGTTACGCATCTGACCCATGGGGGCGGGGAGGGTTACCGTCCTTTCCCCGGACGGCCGCCCGTTCGGGCGTTGCGTTTGAGAATCCCACCTCGAAACAATCGCGAAGTCTCGCGGTCAAGCTTGGCACGATTGTTGCATGAGGCTTTTCGGCCGCCTTCACGCGGACCCAAGCCAAGAGCCATCCAGTTGGAGGAAACTGATGCTTCGCAATTCTGTCGCTGCAGCGGCATTGATCGGCACAGCCCTGTTCGCGGGCGCCGCCTTCGCCCAGTCCGGCAAGGTCACCGTCGTGACCTCGTTTTCCAAGGACGTGACCGACCCGTTCAAGCAGGCCTTCGAAAAGGCGCATCCGGGCGTGACCCTCGACGTGCAGAACCGCAACACCAACGCGGGCGTGAAGTTCGTCGAGGAGACGAAGGCCAATAACCAGGTCGATGTCTTCTGGGCCTCGGCTCCGGACGCCTTCGAGGTTCTTAAGGGCAAGAGCCTGCTCCAGAAGTACAAGCCGAAGGCCGAGGGCATTCCGGACAAGATCGGTTCCTATCCGATCAACGACCCCGAGAATTTCTATTCCGGCTTCGCGGCCTCGGGCTACGGCATCATGTGGAACGACCGCTACGCCAAGGCGAACAAGCTGCCAGAGCCGAAGGACTGGCAGGACCTCGCCAAGCCCGTCTATTTTGACCACGTCGCCATGGCGGCGCCCTCGCGCTCCGGCACGACGCACCTCACCATCGAGACGATCCTGCAGGGCGAGGGCTGGGAGAAGGGCTGGCGCACACTGAAGGAAGTATCCGGCAACTTCCGCCAGATCACGGAGCGTTCCTTCGGTGTGCCCGAGGCGGTCAATTCGGGACAGGTCGGCTTCGGTATCGTGATCGACTTCTTTGCCTTCTCGTCCCAGGCCTCGGGCTTCCCGGTGAAGTTCGTATACCCCACTGTCACGACCATCGTGCCGGCGAACGTCGCGGTCGTCGCCAACGCACCCAACAAGGCTGGGGCCGAGGCCTTCGTCGACTACCTCGTCTCTCCCGCCGGTCAGGAGGTTCTGCTCGAGCCGAGCATCCGCCGTCTGCCGGTGAATCCGGCGGTCTACGCCAAGGCTCCGGCGAATTACCCGAACCCGTTCAAGGATCCGTCCCTGGGGGCGCGAGTGAAGTTCGACGTGGACGTGTCCGAGAAGCGCACGAACGTGGTGGACGTCCTCTACGACCAGACCGTGACGTTCCAACTCGACGCGCTCAAGGCCGCCACCAAGGCCATCCATGACGCCGAGGCCGCGATCGCCAAGAACGACAACGCCGAGGCCAAAGCCCTGGTGAAGGAGGCCCGCGACCTCGTGGCCGCCATGCCGGTCACCGAGCAGCAGGCCTCCTCGCCCGAGATCGTCGGCGCCTTCACGGGCGGCAAGGAGAAGGGCGCGCGCCAGGCCGAGCTCGAGCAGCAATGGGCGGCCATCGCCAAGGAACGCTACCAGCAGGCCCAGGCCAAGGCTGAGCAGGCCCTGAAGCTCGCACGCTGATCGTTCCGGCGGGCGGCTTGCACCGGCAAGCCGCCCGCAAAGGCAATTTTCGGATTTTAGGAGAGCGTCCATGGCTGGCGCCACGACCGCCGCACGAGCGCATGCGCCGTCCGGGTCTTCCAGGCATATCTTGAAACTGTCGGCAACGCCAGGGCAGATCGCCCTCGCGCTCGCGATCGCCGTCTTCCTCACCCTGTTCCTCATCATTCCTGTCGGGACGGTGATCTTCGTCGCCTTCACGGAGAAGGGGACGGGCGAATTCACCCTGGTCAACTTCCTCGATTTCGCCCGGACGGACCTGTTCATCCGCTCGTTCTGGAATTCGGTCTACGTGTCCGCGATGGCGGTGGTCGTCGCATCGGTCTTCGCGCTCCCGCTCGCCTACATCACCACCCGGTTTGAATTCCGCGGCGCCATGCTAGTCCAGACGCTGGGCTTCCTGCCGCTGATCATGCCGCCCTTCGTCGGCGCGGTCGCGATGCTTCTCCTGTTCGGCCGCAACGGCACGGTGAACTTGCTTCTCGACGATTGGTTCGGCATCAAGCTCCCCTTCATGGAAGGGCTGAACGGGGTCATCTTCGTTCAGGCCGTGCATTACTTCCCCTTCATCCTGATCAATCTCTCGGCCGCCCTGCGCAACATCGACAGGGCCATGGAGGAGGCGGCGCAGAATCTCGGCAGCTCTGGGTTCCGGCTGTTCCGCCGCATCGTGTTCCCGCTCGCCATGCCGGGCTATATCGCCGGCGCGTCGCTCGTCTTCGTCAAGGTCTTCGACGATCTCGCGACGCCGCTGCTCCTGAACGTCAAGGATATGCTTGCGCCGCAGGCCTATCTGCGCGTCACTTCCATCGGCATCGCCGACCCCATGGGGTATGTGATCTCCGTCGTACTGATCTGCATGTCGATCCTGGCCATGTGGATCTCCGCGCGCGCCATGCGTGGAAAAGATTATGCCACGGTGCAGCGGGGCGGCGGCGGTCTGGCGAAGCGCAAAATGCGCCCCTGGGAGAGCGCACTCGCCTATGCGGCCGTGCTGCTCATCCTGCTGCTGGTGCTGGCGCCTCATATCGGGCTGCTGCTGCTCTCCTTCGCGACCATCTGGTCCTTCAGCCCGCTGCCCGACGGCTTCACCCTGGCCCACTACGGCCGCGTGTTCGGCGAGAGCTTCGTGTACGTCAAGAACACCCTTGTCTATGCCTCCATCGCGGGCCTGATCGACGTGGTTCTTGGCACGGCCATCGCCTATCTGGTGCTGAGGACGAAGCTCATCGGCCGCGAGTGGCTCGACTGGGCCGCGACCGCGGCCCTGGCGATTCCGGGCGTCGTGCTCGGCATCGGATATCTGCGGACCTTCTACGGCGTGCAGCTTCCCGACGGCACGCCACTCGCCACCCTGTGGATCACGATCGTGCTGGCGCTGGCGATCCGGCGCCTGCCCTATGCCCTGCGCGCCTGCTACGCGGCCCTGCAGCAGATCTCGGTCTCGCTTGAGGAAGCTGCGGAGAATCTCGGCGCCACCAAGATGCGCACGGTGCGGCGCGTGGTGCTGCCCCTCATGGCGGGCGGCATCCTGGCGGGCTTTGTGACGAGCTTCGCGACCGCCGCCGTGGAGCTCTCCGCGACGCTGATGCTCGTCCAGTCGAACGCGGACGCGCCTCTCGCCTACGGCCTCTACGTGTTCATGCAGTCCGCGGCCGGGCGCGGTCCGGGGGCGGCGCTGGGCGTCATCGCCGTGCTGCTCGTCGCGCTGTGCACCTTCGCGTCCCATCTGATCATCGAGAAAAGCCAGAAGGCAAAAGCGGCCGGGCGCTGATCGCGTCCGCGCCCGAGGAAATGACACCCATGAACCAGCCTTGTCCCATTCCCGATCTCAGAGCAAACGCCGTCGCTGTCGACATCCGCAACGTCGATCTGTCCTACGGCGCCAACCATGTTCTCAAAGGCATCAACCTGCACATCCGGCCCGGCGAGTTCTTCGCCTTCCTCGGCCCGTCCGGGTGCGGAAAGACGACGCTGCTGCGCCTCATCGCCGGGTTCAACCAAACCGATGGCGGCGAGGTCTTGGTCGGCGGCCGAGACGTGTCGCATCTGCCGCCCTGGAAGCGCGACGTAGGCATGGTGTTCCAGTCCTACGCCCTGTGGCCGCACATGACGGTGAAGCGCAACGTCGCCTTCGGCCTCGAGGAGCGTAAGGTCCCGCGGGCGGAGATCGACCGGCGGGTTGCGGCCGCCCTGGAACTCGTCGGGCTGGCGCATCTCGCCGACCGGCGCCCGTCGCAACTCTCAGGGGGTCAGCAGCAGCGCGTCGCGGTGGCCCGCACCATCGCTATCGAGCCGAAGGTGCTGCTCCTCGACGAGCCCTTGTCGAACCTGGACGCAAAGATGCGCGTGCAGGTGCGGCGGGAACTGCGCGATCTGCAGCAGCGGCTGGGCCTGACGACGATCTTCGTCACGCACGATCAGGAGGAGGCCAACACGATCTGCGACCGGATCGCCGTCATGAACGACGGTATCGTGCAGCAGGTCGGCACGCCCATGGAACTCTACGAGAAGCCTGCCAATCTGTTCGTGGCGGGCTTTCTCGGCACGGCGAACATCCTGCCGGGCCGCGTGGTGCGCGAGGGAGGCGAGCGCTTCTTCGACATCTACGGCGGGGTGCGCTTGCCGATTCCGGCGCAGGTGGTCGTGCCGGAAGGAGCCAAGCTCGTCTTCCGGCCGCAGCACGCGTCCCTGGGCAGGACAGGAGCGGGCGACGTCCTGCTGCCGGGCACGGTCGTGCATAGCGAGTTCCTCGGCTCCACCCTGCGCTACGGGGTGAAGATCGGTGCCGCGGAGGTCTCCATCGACACGCCTTTCCACTCGGGCGAGTCGCTCCACCAGCCGGGCTCCGCCTTGGAGATCGGCCTCTCCCTGCGCTCGGCGCTCTGGCTGTCCGCCTGAGGCGCCACGTCGCACAAGCCCGCGCTCGGGCGGAAGAGAAGGCATCCCTTCTGCCGTTGTCACCCCCTTCAGCAAGCGTTAGTAGGACCGCATGTCGTCCCTGAAAGCCATCATCTTCGACCTGGACGGAACCCTCGTGGACAGCGCGCGCGACCTCAGGGACGCGGTGAACGTCCTCCTCGCGGAGGAGGACCTCCGGCAGATCGACCTCGAGGAGACAAAGTCCATGATTGGCGACGGGGCGGCCAAACTCGTGGAGCGGGCCCTCTCGGCCACGGGAGGAGACCTGTCGCGCCTTCCTGCGCTCGTCGCCCGCTTCCTCGAAATCTACGAGGCCAATGCGTCCCATCACACCGAGGCCTATTCGGGCGTCGTGGAGACGCTGGCGGGCCTGCGTGGTCTCGGGCTTCCGCTGGCTGTCGTCACCAACAAACCCTACGCGGCCACCATCGACATCCTACAGGCGCTCGGGCTGCGGGCCTATTTCGACGCGGTCGTCGGGGGCGACACCCTTCCCGAGCGCAAGCCGCACCCGGCCCCGATCCTCGCGGCGCTGAAGCATCTGGGCGTGGCGCCCGAGTCGGCGCTCATGGTCGGCGACAACTACCACGACGTGCAGGCGGCCCGGGCGGCCGGCGTGCGCGCCTTCGCGGTCACCTACGGCTACAGCCACAAGCCTCACGCGGAACTCGGCGCGGACCTCCTGATCGACACGATGTCCGAGTTGCTGCCCATCGTGGCGAACGCCGCAGCCGCGTGAGCATCTGACTTCAGTCTGGAGACCTAGACCGTGAGATTGATCCTTGTGCGTCACGGCGAGACCGTGTGGAACGCGGAACGCCGCCTGCAGGGGCATGCGGACGCTCCGCTGTCACCGCGTGGCATTGAGCAGGCGCGGCAAGCCGCGAGGTTCTTCGCGGCTGGTCCCGCCCCGGGCCACGTTGTGTCCTCGGATCTCACCCGGGCGCGCCACACGGCGGAGCTTCTCGGCTTCGCCGGCTTCGCGACCGACGAGCGCCTGCGCGAGATGGATCTCGGCGACTGGACGGGCAAGTGGATCGAGCAGATTGAGGCATCAGAGGAGGGCGCCTATCGCGACTGGCGGCTCGGGTCCTACACGCCGCAGCGCGGAGAAGGGTGGGGGCAGTTCCGCGAGCGCGTCGGTGTAGCGATCGGCGAAGCCGTCGACCGGTCGGACGGCGACGTGGTCGTGGTCGCCCACGAGGGCGTGGTCAGGGCCGCCTGCGACGTGCTGGTCGGCTTGGCCCCATCGAGCCTTTCGCCCGTCGCGCCGGCGGCCATCACGATCTTCGACGTCAGTCACTCGGCGCAGTCGCACAGCGCGCGCCTTGTGGCATTCAATATTACTCCGTCGTCGGACGACTTGAGAACGTCCGGTCTGGATCATGCCCCCGTCTAGCTGTGAGATCTGAGGAGGTTGTTCATCCCGTCTGAGGGCCTGAAGGTGGTCGTTGCGACACGATTACCGATGGACCTGAGAGATGAACAACCCGCATCAGAATGCCCGCACGACCCGCTTGGG
>NZ_JBHSBQ010000115.1:0-20530 GCF_042650665.1 Microvirga sp. GCM10011540
CCGGCTAGGGGCTTGGTTCGCGGGCACACCGCTCGCGCGAACGCGTCAGTCAGCATTCACAAGGCTCATGACGCTTCCAACAGGTGCATGATGGATTCGCCAGCAGTATCAAGGGGGAGGAGAGCAGCGCAGCGCCATCGGCGAGCCCGAGATCAGGGAGGGGAGCCGGTTGGCGCTATCCGTGCGAGCCGATTACCGCCGCAATCCAACATCCTCGCTTCGCTGCACCTCTCCCTGAAGGGGAGGCGACGCGGCGTCGTCAATGTGGCTGTCCCGACAGGTCGATGGCCTCGAGGATCGGGAATTCGAGGACAATCTCGTCCAGGTCGTCCGTCACCTCGATATGGCAGGCGGCCCAGTTGATCGGCTGCGCGAATTCGGTGCCCAGCAGGTTCTGCGCCATCGCCCGGGCGACCTCCCAGGCCTGGTCGGCATCGCGCAGGTCCTGGCCCTCGGGATCGCCGAGAACGTCCTCGCCGATATGCACGTTGAAGAAGTAGCGTGGCATCCCTTCACCCTGAATGGCTCGTCCCCCGCAGGCGCGGGGGAGGTGGATCGGCGGCCTCTGAACTGCGAGGGAATCGAGCAGGGAGTAGAGCATCGTCTCCATTTCCGCTCAACCCGGTGAAAAGTCCTGTGCGCGGCGGGTCTCCCGTGCAGGTCCCGCTTGCCCTCCCGGGCGCCGGGACTAGCTTCTTCTCACAACCAAGAAGATGCGAGGAAACCATGAACCCGACCCGCCGCAACATTCTCCTGAGCATGGCCGCCGCCTGTGCAGCCTCGATCCTGTCGCCGTGGCCCGCCATGGCGCAGGCCGATTATCCGACCCGGCCCGTCCGGGTCATCGTGCCCTACGCGGCCGGCGGCGGAACGGACTTCTTCGCCCGCCTCGTCTTCGCCGAAATCGGCAAGGATCTCGGCCAGCAATTCGTGATCGAGAACAAGGCGGGCGCCGGCACCAATATCGGAGCGGAATCGGCGGCCCGCGCCGAGCCCGACGGCTACACGCTCCTGCTCGGCGACAGCTCGACCTTCGCCACGAACCGCACCCTCTACCGCAACCTCTCCTTCGACCCCTACAAGGATTTCAGCCCGATCTCGCTCAGCGGCCGCTTCGCCCTCGTGCTGCTCGTCAACACGGACAAGCTCAAGGTGAACTCGGTCAAGGAGCTGGTCGAAGCGGCCAGGAAGGCGCCGGGATCCATCAACTACGGCACTCCGGGGCTCGGAAGCCCGTTCCATCTCGCCACGGAGCTGCTGTCCCAGCAGGCCGGGATCAAGATGACCCACGTGCCCTACAGGGGCGCCGCACCCGCCGTGCAGGATCTGGTGGCGGGCAACATCAGCATGATGTTCATCGATTTCGCGACCGCGCGGTCCCAGCTCTCAGGGCCCATCAAGGCCATCGCGGTCGCGTCGCCCGGGCCGTTCCCCGGGCTCCCGGGCGTGCCTCCGGTGGCGGCGGATTATCCCGGTTTCGAGGCCTGGGCCTGGCAGGGGATCGTGGCGCCTGCGGGAACGCCGCCCCAGATCGTCGCCAAGCTCAACGAGGCCTACCGGCGCGCGGTCGGCAAGCCGGAAATCCGCGAGAAGCTCGCTGCCGCCGGGATCGACGTGCTCCAGAGCTCGCCGGAGGAGATGGCGGCCTATATGCGGGCGGAGGGCGACAAGTGGGAGCAGGTCATCAAGACGGCCGGCATCAAGTTCGAATGACGTTGAACGATGCCGTGTGAGCGCGGCAGATCTTGCGGCTGGGGGGAGTCCTGACCGGGTTCAGGACTCTTCGCCGACCGGCGAGGCGTGGATGCCGGCGGCGCGTTCCCGCTCACGCTCCCGTTTGAACTCGGCTCTCGCCTGCAGCAGCCCGGGGATCAGGGCGCACAGGCTGCCGCCGATCATGTAGGCCAGGAAGGCGGCGATGTAGCCGTAGGGGAAGGCCAGGTAAGCCGAAAGCGCACCTCCCACTATCCCAAAGAGAAGCATCGGGATCATCATAAACTCCGGTCGTCATTCTGAGACTTTGAGGCGGCTTCGATTTCTAAGGTCTTAACAATCCACGCTTTAACGCGTTTCATTCCCTTGCGACACCTCTATTCATAGAGGTATGCGGCCAAACCGAGCGATTTTTTGCGGCCAAATATGTCTATGCGAAATAGTTCGCGGGCCGGGGCTTGTCCGCCCGGCCCGCCGCGCTAGCGCATCGGACCCACTTCTGGGTCCGATGCTCCGGCCTTTGAGGAGCGCCTTAGACGATGAGGAAGTCGTCGTATCCGAGCTGCGCCTTGCTCACGCCCTCGAAGGTGATCGAGCCGCCGTCGGCGAGCTTGAGCACCGCGTCCCCGGCCGCGTTGTCCGAGATCTTGCGGTAGAGGCCGGAAAAGTTCTTCTGGCCCAGGATCGCCTTGGTCACCCGGACCACGTCCCCGCCGGAAGGATCGAAGTCGAGAATGACGTCGTGGCCGGTCGGACCGCTCCTGTAGAGGAAAGTGTCGGCCCCGGCGCCGCCGGACAGAAGGTCGTTGCCCTTCCTGCCCTCGAGGGTGTCGTTGCCGCCATAGGCGAAGATGATGTCGTCGAAAGTGTTCGTCCGGTTGTCGCCCACGAGAACGTCCGGCCCCGCACCGCCCTCGAGCGTCGGAACGATGGAGGGGACGGGGGCATCGAGAGCCCAGGCGCGGATGTAGTCGATCTGGAACTGGGAGGGGAACGGCGTCGTCCCGTCCGGCGCCCCCGGCCAGTTGCCGCCCACCGCAAGGCCGGCGAGCAGGTACATGGGCTCGTTCATGCCGGCGAGGGTCTGGATGGAGCAGACCTCGTTGCCGTCGAGATAGAAGGTGATCGTGTCGGCGGTCCACATGGTGCCGTAGGTGTGGAACCCTTGCGAGAGATCGATTCCGGTCGAAACCGCCTGCGTGTCGTAGGCGTGGCCGCCGCTGGCATCGGTCCAGTGGGCGCCGGCGTAATAGGTCGAGGGATCGTGGCCGAGGAGCTCCAGCACGTCGATTTCCGGCGGCCAGTTGCCGCTCTGCGGCAGAAGCCAGAAGGCGGGCCACAGCCCCTGGCCCGCAGGCACCTGGGCGCAGATCTCGAAGTAGCCGTAGGTCTGCGAGAAGGTGCCGTGCGTGTTGATGAGGCCCGAGACGTAGGGCAGCCCGTCGGTCAGCGCCGGATCGGGGGAGACATTGGCCGTGATGGTGAGAATGCCGTCTCCCGTCTCGAAGGGATCCGCCGCGATGGCGAAGGGGTCCAGATGCGGGTTCTGCTGGACCACCGGCGTCGAGCGGTCGGCGAAGTACTGCATCTCGCCGTTGCTCGCGAGGCTGCGCCCGCCCCACCAGTATTTCGTGCCCCAGACCGAGGTATCGAGATAGCTGCCGGTGAATTCGTCGGAGAAGGTGAGTGAATAGCCGTCGAGATTGAGCGACATGTGGAGCCCCCGTCAGTTGTCCTGCGCTCATGCCGCAGGTGGAGGCAAAGTATCTCGCGCAGGATGTTAAGACTGTGCGAGGGAGGCGGGGCTGACGAGCCGGTTTTTTCTTGAAAAGCCGGCGCGCGACGATTTGTCCGGGCAGGAAAGGCAAGAACAGGCGAGGGGCTTTACTCCGCCGCCTGCTTCGGGCCGTAGCCGAGACGGCGGTTCAGGTCCTCGATCAGGTTCGCGGCCGCATCCGCGATGACCGTGCCGGGCGGGAAGATCGCCGAAGCGCCGGCCTGAATCAGTGCGTCGAAATCCTGCGGCGGGATCACGCCGCCGACCACGATCATGATGTCCTCGCGGTCGTACTTGGCGAGTTCGGCGCGCAGCTCCGGAACGAGGGTCAGGTGACCCGCCGCGAGCGACGAGACGCCGATGACGTGGACGTCGTTCTCGATGGCCTGACGCGCGGCCTCGGCGGGCGTGGCGAAGAGCGGGCCGATATCCACGTCGAAGCCGAGATCGGCGAAGGCGGAGGCGATGACCTTCTGGCCGCGGTCGTGCCCGTCCTGGCCCATCTTGGCGACGAGGATGCGCGGGCGGCGCCCGTCGTCGTGCTCGAACTGCTCCACCAGACGGCGGACCCGCTCCAGGGCTGGCGACGCCATGCCGACCTCCCGCTTGTAGACACCGGAAATGGCTTTGATCTCGGCCCTGTGACGGCCCCAGACCTTTTCGAGGGCGTCGGAAATCTCACCCACGGTCGCCTTGGCCCGCGCCGCCTTCACGGCGAGGTCGAGCAGGTTTCCTTCGCCGGATGCGGCGCCCTTCGACAGGGCGGCGAGCGCGGCGTCCACATCGGCCTGGTTGCGCTCGGCGCGCAGTTTCTTCAGCTTCTCGATCTGCTGCGCGCGCACCGCCGCGTTGTCGACCTTGAGGATGTCGATGGAGGCCTCGTCGCTCGGCTTGAAGCAGTTCACGCCGATGATCTTCTGGTGACCGGAATCGATGCGCGCCTGCGTGCGGGCGGCGGCCTCTTCGATCTTGAGCTTCGGAATGCCCGCCTCGATGGCCTTCGCCATGCCGCCGAGCGATTCCACCTCCTGGATATGGCTCCAGGCCTTTTCGGCCAGCTCCTGCGTCAGGCGTTCCACGTAGTACGAGCCGCCCCACGGATCGATGATGCGCGTGGTGCCGCTTTCCTGCTGCAGGAAGAGCTGCGTGTTGCGGGCGATGCGGGCGGAGAAGTCGGTGGGCAGGGCCAGCGCCTCGTCGAGGGCGTTGGTGTGAAGCGACTGGGTGTGCCCCTGCGTGGCCGCCATGGCCTCGATGCAGGTGCGCGTGACGTTGTTGAACACGTCCTGCGCGGTCAGCGACCAGCCGCTCGTCTGCGAATGGGTGCGCAGCGGCAGCGACTTCTCGTTCTGCGGATTGAACTCCTTCACCAGCTTCGCCCAGAGCAGGCGCGCGGCGCGCATCTTGGCGACTTCCATGAAGAAGTTCATGCCGATGGCCCAGAAGAAGGACAGGCGCGGCGCGAACTGGTCGATGGTGAGTCCCGCCTGGATGCCGGCGCGGATGTACTCGACACCGTCGGCGAGCGTGTAGGCGAGTTCGAGATCCTGCGTCGCGCCCGCCTCCTGCATGTGATAGCCGGAGATGGAGATCGAGTTGAATTTCGGCATGTTCGCCGAGGTATAGGCGAAGATGTCGGAGATGATGCGCATCGATCCCTTGGGTGGATAGATGTAGGTGTTGCGCACCATGAACTCTTTGAGGATGTCGTTCTGGATCGTGCCCGAGAGCTTGCTCGCCGGAACGCCCTGTTCCTCGGCGGCCACGATGTAGAGCGCCAGCACCGGCAGCACCGCGCCGTTCATGGTCATCGACACGCTCATCTGGTCGAGCGGGATGCCGGCGAACAGCGTGCGCATGTCGTAGATCGAGTCGATGGCGACGCCCGCCATGCCCACGTCGCCCGCCACGCGCGGATGGTCGGAATCGTAGCCGCGATGGGTGGCGAGGTCGAAGGCCACCGACAGGCCCTTCTGCCCGGCGGCGAGATTGCGGCGGTAGAAGGCGTTCGAGTCTTCCGCCGTGGAGAATCCCGCGTATTGGCGCACGGTCCAGGGCTGGTTGACGTACATGGTCGGGTAGGGGCCGCGCACATAAGGCGCGATGCCCGGATAGGTGTCCGCGAAGGCGAGGCCCGCCCGGTCCTCGGGGCCGTAGGCGCCCTTGACCGCAATCCCCTCGGGCGTGAGCCAGGGCTCTGCACTCTGCGACCGCTGCGCCGCGGGCGGCGGCGCGGTTTCGGCCCAGTTGATGCTCGAGAAGTCCGGAATGCGAGTCATGGTCGAGACGGATGCCCTTGATGTACCTGAAGCAACGCGAAAGTTGCCTCATTCTAGGGCATCCGGCGCGGGGAGGCTATCGTCGCTTAGTCGCGACACCTTCCATCACGCCGGACGGCCGAGCCGTCATCCCCGCTTTTCCGCGTTCCAGTTGCCGGAGCAGGCGCGGCCGCCGGAGGTGCTCCAGGTGCCGGAGCCGGAATTGCCCGAGAGGCGGCCCCGCACGTTGGCCCGGTCCTGGCCGCGCGAGATGCTGGCGTTGACGGTGCCGTTGGGCTGGACCTGACCGCTGACGTTGAACTGCTCCGGGCCGCCGTAGCGGGCGCGGCCGTTCTCGACGATCACCTGGTAGCGGTAGGCCCGGTCGCATGCGCCCTGCTCGGTGACGACCTCCACGCTCCAGGTGCCGTCGAACCGGTTCGTCTGGGCGAAGGCGGGGGCGGCGAGCAGGGAGCACGTGACGGCCGCTGCGCCGAGCAAGGAAAGAAACCGCATCGACAACTCCATGATCTCATCCAATCGGGTGAGGGTAACGTGAGGTTCTCACAGGGGGTTCCGGCGGTGCTGCTCAGGTCATCGTGAGGCGGGAGCGACGATGGACGCCGCATGCGTGGATGTGGCCGTGATAGCGCGACGCCTATTCCCTCCGCCTTGTGGGGAGGGCCAGGGTGGGGGTGTGAGCGATAGCCTATGAAGATGTGCCGCCCACACCCCCACCTCCTCCCCACAAGGGGGAGGAGAGCAGGGCGCGCTTCCGGCAAGCCCGAGGTCCGTGGGGAGGAGAGCACGTGGTCGCTGTCGGAGGACGTAAAAAAGCCGCCGCATCGGGGATGCGGCGGCGCGGAGGTCTTTTGTTATTTTTGGTTGTCCTGGTCGCGGTGGTGCCGGTGTCAGGCGTTGCCGGAGCGCTTCTGCGCGTTCCAGCGGCCGGAGCAGCCGAGCATGGCGAGATTCCAGGTGCCAGAGCCGGACTTGCCGTTCAGCCGGCCCTGCGCATCGACCTTGGCGATGCTGCGGCGGATGTCGAGATTCACGTTCCCGTCGGAGCCGATCCGGCCCGAAACGGAAGCCGGCGCGTCGCCGGGTCCCTGCAGATAGCGGACGCTGCCCTCTTCGATGGCGATCGAATAGTCGTAGTTGCTGTCGCAGGTGCCGGAATCCGTCACCATCCGGACGCTCCAGGTGCCGTCGTGCCGCGCGGCCGGAGCCGCCATGGCCGTGCCGATCAGGGTCAGGCCGAGGCCCAGGGCGATGGCGGATCGTGTCGCAAAAGTCATAAACCGTGCTCCTCCCGGTTCGGGACCGGGAAGAACTCCCCCGCGGTTCAGTCGCAGGCCGCTTCCAGCGCCTCGCTCAGAACCTTGAGGGTGTCGCACCCGGCATAGATGAATGTGGATACGCCTGAGCGGGTGAGCTGTTCTTCGCTTTCCCCCGGTCGGCCTGCCAGGTAGATGGGTCCTGATCCAGAGTCTCGCAAGGTCTCTGCGGTCTCGGATGCGTGCATTACGTAAATTTCATCTGTCGAGCAGATGCACGAAAGCTTGGCTTTGCTTTCAACAAAGGCTTGCCTAAGCTTGTCTTGATCCGAAAATCCTTCGTTTGTCACGGCCTCTACTCCCGCGGCCTCGAAGAAATTCTTCGCAAACGTGGCGCGGGCGGTGAAGGCTGCCGCCGGGCCGAGATTGGCGAGGAAGACCTTCGGCCGCGCGCCGGTCCGGGCCAGATGCGCATCGGACAGGTCGCGCAGGCGCTCGAAGGGCTCGGCCGTGCGGGTGGAGGGAAGGGGCTCGATGCGAAGGGCTGCGTCCTCCTGCTCTTCGTCCCTCCGAAGCGGGGAGGCGGGCAGGGGAGACAGCACCGTCACGTCCGCCTCCCGGATGTTCGGAAACTCGCTCGTGCCGGTGATCGGCTCCCTGCGGGTCGCGACCGCCTTCTCGCGCTGCGCCCTGGTGGCGGCGATCCGCTGCTGCAGCGCTCCGCGGGCGAGGCTTTCCACGATCCCGCCTTCGCGCTCGATCTCCTGGAACAGCGCCCAGGCCTTCTCGCACAGGGCATCGGTGAGCGCCTCGAAGCCGCCCGCGCCCGCGGCCGGATCCGCGACGCGCCAGAGATTGGCCTCTTCCAGCAGGATCAGCTGCGTGTTGCGCGCTACACGGCGGGCGAAGGGGTCCGTCAGACCGAGCGCGGCCGTGAAGGGCAGGACCGTGACCGCATCCGCGCCGCCGATGCCGGCGGAGAACGTGGCGATGGTGGTGCGCAGCATGTTGACCCACGGGTCGCGCCGCGTGGTCATGCGCCAGGCGGTTTCCGCGTGGAGGCGGATGGGCTTCGGCGTCAGGCCGGATGCCTGCTCCACCTGCGCCCACAGGCGCCGCAGGGCCCGGAACTTCGCGACGGTCAGGAACTCGTCCGCATCCGCCACGAGCAGGAAGGCGAGGGCGTCCCGCGCCGCTTCGAGGGTGTGGCCGTTGGCCTCGAGCGCCCGCAGATCGGCGACGCCCGTGGCGAGAACGGCGGCCAGCTCCTGCGCCTCGCCGGCGCCGGCCTCGTGATAGGGCCGTCCGTCCGCCAGGAAGGCCCGTCCGGAAAAGCCCCGCTGCGCGAGGTCTCCCAGCACGGAGCCCATCCGACGGGCGGCTTCGTCCCACGAAACGGAGAGGCGGCCCAAAGCCGCCAGGGCGCCGACGGGGTCCATGCCGAGATCGAGCGAGAGCGCGGAAAGGTCGTGGCCGCGCCGCTCCGCCAGCTCGACGAGCATTCCGGCCATCTCGCGGCCCTTGCCGCCGGCATCGAGGCGCAGGTGAATGAGGTCGAGCATCACGCCGGAGAGAGCGCGGTCGAGATCCTCGACGCTGTCGACCCTCACGCCGAAGCCACGGGCGGCCGGGGCCTTGCGGGTGACGAGGGTCAGCGCATCCGCGCCGCCCTCGAGATCGAGGAGGGCGAGTTCGTTCGCCTTCGCCGGTTCCGGGTGATCGACCCGCTGCGACACGCGCCAGGGGCCGCTTTCCGCCCGGACGATGCGGGAGGCGTTCTCGGCTTTCGGATAGAGCGGCTGAATCTCCAGCCCGTCATGGGTGCGGGCGACAAGCTTCTTCCTGAAGTCCGCTCCTTTCAGCACGCCCTCGACCAGCGTGAGCCACTGCTCCCGGGTGGGCGTCGGAAAGTCGGCGGCAAAGTTCAGTTCGTCCATGGTCAGGCCTCGCCCGAAGCGGTCGGTGATGTTCGGGGGAGGGTATACCGGGTCGGGCGGGCCGTGGAAACGCTACCATGGTCATGATGAGCGGATGCGCCGTCCGGCTCTCCTCCCTCACGGACTTTAGGCCCGTCGGAAACGCCAACCGGCTCTCCTCCCCCTTGTGGGGAGGAGGTGGAGGTGGGGGTGTGAGCGATAGCCTATGAAGGTCCGGCGCTCACACCCCCACCCTGGCCCTCCCCACAAGGGGGAGGGAAGATCCTGCGCCGTGTCCGGAGAGAGTGTCGCCCTCCGCCCGGACTGGCAGTCCGCCTTCTCCCTGAGGGAGACGGTCGTGGTCGGAATCAGACGAACTGGGACAGGCCCGGGATCGAGCCGACGATGGGGCCCATCACGTCCTCGCCCGCCTTCTCGCGGCCATAGGCGAAGAGCTCCTTGCCGAGGGGCTGCATCTGGCCCATGGAGACGCCCGCGCCCATGAGCTGGCCGCCGAGCGCCATGACGCCGCCGCCCATGGCGCCCATCATGCCCATGATGCCGCCGCCGGTGCTGTCGCCCTTGGCGTTGCTGATGGCCTCTTCCGCTCCCGGCAGGGCTGCGATGAGCTGGTTCACCTCGGTCTGCGGCCCCTCCTTCTGGAGATAGGCGAGAATGATGCCGATGGCCTTGCGGGCCACGGCGGCCTCCAGTCCCGTCTTCTGCGTTACGCGAGCGATGAGCTCTTCCATCTGATTCTCCTGCACTGGGTTGGACGTGATGGTTCACATATAAACTGTTGAGCCGAAATTCCCAGAGTGGAAACTGGCAAAAGGGCGTCTAAGATCCTCGGCGATTCTGGAGAGACATGATGCTGGAAGACGGAAAGATCTTCATCGGCAAGAGCGGCAAGCCGGAGTATCTCGATCTGCGCCTCGCCAACCGGCACGGCCTGATCACCGGCGCCACGGGCACAGGCAAGACCGTATCCCTGCAGGTGCTGGCGGAGGGCTTCTCCGATGCGGGCGTTCCGGTCTTCGCCGCCGACATCAAGGGCGATCTTTCCGGCATCGCGGCGCCCGGCACGGGCAAGGAGCCTCTCGTCAAGCGCGCGCAGGAGATCGGCATTGACTACGTGCCCGACCGTTTCCCGGTGGTGTTCTGGGATCTCTTCGGCGAGCAGGGGCACCGGGTGCGCGCGACCGTGTCCGAGATGGGGCCGCTGCTGCTTTCGCGCCTGCTCGATCTCAACGACACGCAGGAGGGCGTGCTCAACATCGCCTTCCGCATCGCCGACGAGCAGGGCCTGCTGCTCCTCGACCTGAAGGACCTGCGCGCGCTGCTGCAGCTCATCTTCGAGAACGCGCAGGAACTCACCACCACCTATGGCAACGTGTCCAAGGCGAGCGTCGGCGCGATCCTGCGCCAGCTTCTCGTGCTGGAGAACCAGCAGGGCGACGAGTTCCTGGGCGAGCCGGCGCTCGACATCAAGGACCTGATGCGCACGGACCGGGACGGGCGCGGCGTGGTCAACATCCTCGCGGCCGACAAGCTCATGAACAACCCGCGCCTCTACGCCACCTTCCTGCTGTGGCTGATGTCGGAACTGTTCGAGGAACTGCATGAGGTGGGCGACCTCGACCGGCCCAAGCTCGTCTTCTTCTTCGACGAGGCGCATCTTCTGTTCGCGGATGCTCCCAAGGCTCTGGTCGAGACGGTGGAGCGCGTCGTGCGCCTCATCCGCTCCAAGGGCGTCGGCGTCTATTTCATCACGCAGAACCCGGTGGACGTGCCCGAGACCGTGCTGGCGCAGCTCGGCAACCGGGTGCAGCATGCGCTGCGCGCCTATACGCCCCGCGAGCAGAAGGCCGTGCGCGTCGCGGCGCAGACCTTCCGCCAGAACCCCGCCTTCGACACGGAGCAGGCCATCACCGAACTCGGCGTCGGCGAGGCCCTCGTCTCGACGCTGGAGGGCAAGGGCGCGCCCTCCATGGTGGAGCGCACCCTCGTCGCGCCGCCGATGGCGCAGCTCGGGCCGGTCGACGCGGAAGAACGCCGGCAGATCATGGCGGCGAGCACTATGCGCGGAAAATACGATCAGGCGATCGATATCGAATCCGCCTACGAGATGCTGGCGAAGCGCGCCGAGCAGGCCTCCGTCGACGCCAAGGCGGCGGAAGGGGGCGGCGGCATCCTCGACATGATCGGCAACCTCTTCGGCACCGGCGGCTCCCAGCGCAAGGGCACGATGACGGTCGGCCAGCGGGTGACCCGCGAGGTCACCCGCACCATCGTCAACCAGACCGTCGGCAACCTCGCCGCCGAGATCGGCAAATCCATCGGCGGCCGTCACGGCAGCTCCATCGGCCGCGCCATCGTCCGCGGAACGCTGGGCGGGCTGCTGCGGCGGTAGGTCCACCGCTCTCCCGGTCTGAAACTCGAAAAAGCCCGCCGCGGTACGTCCGCGGCGGGCTTTCCGTTGGCGTTCGAGAAGCGTGTCGCGGCGCTACTCCGTGCCCATCACCAGGCCTTCGATGTCGTGCTTCTGGGTCACGGGGATGAGCTTTTCGACGACGCGGCAGACCAGGTGGTCGCGGACGGATTGCGGCAGGGCGTCGTAGTAGTCCTGCGTCACCATCATGTCGTGGAGCGCGGCATGGCCGGCGCCGGGGGCGTCGACGCCCAGCACCATCACCGGGCGGGCGATGGGCGAGGGGTGGGCCGTGCCGCGATGGACGGTCAGGGCCGAGCGGCAGGAGATGTCTCCCATCTGCGGATACTTGCGCACGCCCCGCTCGGCGAAGCGCGGCCAGAGATCCTGCGGCGGGAACATCTCGTGCTTCCACTCGCGTCCGTCGTCCCAATGGGTGCCGGGCGCGACCTCGAACGGCCCCATGTCGGGGGTCACGTCGACGCCGGTCAGGTTGAAGGCGAGCGAGGTGATGCGGTGCTGCTCGTAGGATTCGGGCGGGGAGGGGAAGTCCCGGTGCCAGGGCTGGTTCTTCGCGCCCTGGAACGGGGTGTCGAAGCCGATCTCTACGATCTCGTAGTTCGGGCCGCACACGGCCTCGCACATGGAAACGACCCAGGGATGCGTCACGAGATCCACGAAGCCGCGGAAATCCTGCGGGTGAATCTCCACGTACCAGCGCCGCGGGCCGCGGCCGACGGCGCCGCCCGGCCGCTGGATCGCCTCCCAGAAGGCTGTCATCATGTCCTCGCGCATGGCCTCGGCCCATTCGCGCGAGAAGGCACCTTTCAGGCCGGTGATGCCGTCGCGGTACAGGGTTTCGACATGCTCGGTGACGTCATAGGGCAGCTTGGCGTCCGTGGCGAATTTGGCTTGTGCCGTCATGGATGTCTCCTTCCAGGTGTTTTGTCGTTCTCGCTTCGATGTGCCGATGCAAACCACCGGCACGCATCACGTCAGCGCCGGGGCCACGCGCCATGTCGGACGATCCCGCGGCCGTCGCGGCAGTTCGGCAATCCGGTCTTTCATGGCGCGGGCCGGAGCCCGCCACCACGGTTACGCATACGCAACGCAAACTCACTGGCCGTCGAGGACGGCTCCGTAGCTCTCGGGCAGGGCCGGCACGCCCTGAACCAGGCTGCTCCACGAGAACGCCCGATGGATCGGCTTCGAGGTCGGGCCGCTGAAGATCCTCTCGGATGCGCGGGAGATCGCGGCGGCGATGTCCGGGCAGGGTGCGCTCACCGAGCGGCGCGGCACCAGGGGACAGTCCATCTTGAGCTGGATCGGGCGCTTGCCGCCGCCATTGACCGCCATGTCGATGAGCGTCTCGGCCGCCCAGCGGCCCATGTCGTAATTGGGCAGGACGCAGGTGGACAGGGCGGGGCGCGTGTAGCGGGCCATCTCCTGGTCGTCGTAGCCCATGACGGAGATCTCGCCCGGCACGTCGATGCCGAGTTCCGCCAGCGCCTCCATGGCGCCCACCGCCATCAGGTCGTTGGCGCAGAACAGGGCGGTCGGCGGCCGGTCGAGGCGCAGCAATTCGTAGGTGCGCCGATAGCCGGTGTCGGGCATCCAGTCCCCGTTGCGCACGAGCTCGGGATCGAAGGGCACGTCGGCCGTGGCGAGGGCCTGGCGATAGCCCTTGAGGCGGTCGCGGGAGGCGTCCATCCACGGCTCGCCGTTGATGAGCCCGATCCGGCGATGGCCGTGCTGCAGCAGGTATTCGGTGGCCGTGAAGGCGCCGGCCACCTCGCCGGGAACGACCGAGGGCTGCTGCCGCTGGCCGGTGTAGCAGTTGAGTAGGACGGTCGGAATGTTGTCGAGCTCCGGCGGCAGCTCGACCTTGCGGGTGAAGATCGTCGAATAGATGACGCCGATGAGCGCGGCATCGGCGGCGACCGCCCGAAGGGTGGCCGCCTCCAGCTCGCGGTTGGCGCGCGTCACGTGAACCGCGATCAGGTGGCCCGCCTCCCAGGCCGCGTCACGCGCGCCGTCGACGCTCACCACGGGGTGGGGGCTCGTGGAGATTTCGTCCACCAGATAGGCGATGATCTTGGGCTGCGCCCCCGTATCGATGCGCCGGCTCTGCAGCCGGTAGCCGATGGCCTGCGCGGCGTCGAGGACGCGCTTGCGCGTGCTCTCGGCGATGCGCGCGCCGGACATGTTGTTGAGCACCAGCGACACGCTGGACTGGGAGACGCCCGCAAGGCGCGCCACGTCGGTCATCGTCGGACGACGTCCGCCCTGGCGAGCCTTACGCTCGCGCTTGGGATCGGTTCGGTCGCCCTGACGCATGGTCGCCTCTCAATTGCCGCCGGCAGGCCGTATCATGACTTGACTAATAAAATTAGCAAGCGTTCAATCCGGTCGGTGAGGTGACACAGAAGCACCCCCTGTCAAAACCCGGAGGAAACGTATGCTCAGAAGAACATTTCTCATGCTCGCGGCCGGTGTCGCGACGCTCGGCGTCAGCGCCGCCGCCGTCTCGGCCCAGGAACTTCCGAAGCTGAAGCAGAAGGACAAGTACAAGGTCGGCTTCGCGCAGACCGAGTCGAACAATCCCTGGCGCATCGCACAGACCGAGAGCATGAAGGCCGAGGCCGAGAAGCTCGGGCACCAGCTCGTCTACACGGATGCCGCCGGCTCCGCGGCCAAGCAGGTCGCCGACGTCAACTCGATGATCGCGCAGGGCGTCGATCTGATCTTCCTCGCGCCCCGCGAGGAGAAGCCGCTGATTCCGGCCGTGATGGCCGCCAAGCGCGCCGGCATTCCGGTGATCCTGCTCGACCGCAACGTGGACCAGAACCTCGCCAAGGCCGGCAGGGACTACGTGACCTTCATCGGCTCCGACTTCATCGAGCAGGGCAAGCGTGCCGCCGAGGCGCTGGACAAGGCGACCAACGGCAACGCCAAGATCATCCAGCTCGAGGGCACCACGGGCTCCTCGCCCGCCAACGACCGCCGCAAGGGGTTCGAGGAGTACATCAAGAACAAGCCGAACATGAAGATCGTCGCCTCGCAGTCCGGCGACTTCGCCCGCGACAAGGGCCGCCAGGTGGCCGAGACGCTGCTCCAGGCGCATCCCGACGCCACCGCGATCTACGCCCACAACGACGAAATGGCCATCGGGGCCATCTCGGCTCTCGAAGCCGCGGGCAAGAAGCCGGGGCAGGACGTGACCATCGTGTCGATCGACGGTACGCGCGATGCGCTCCAGGCCATCATCGACGGCAAGATGCTCGCGACCGTGGAGTCGAATCCTCGCTTCGGACCGAAGGCGTTCGAGACGATGGCCCGCTACGCCAAGGGCGAGCAGATCGAGCCGTGGGTCGTGGTGCCCGACCGCTTCTTCGACAAGTCGAACGCCAAGCAGCTCATCGGCGAAGCGTACTGAGTCCCGAAGGCGCCGCTCCTCCTCGCGAGGCGGCGCCTTTTTTCGGCGTGAATCGGGCTTCTCGGTTGCCCTGAAGGGTGGATGGATCGCCATGACCCCGCTTCTCTCCATGCGCGAGATCGACAAGCGCTTCGCGGGCGTGCCCGCGCTCGTCTCGGCCTCGCTCGAAGTCGGCCGGGGCGAGGTTCATGCCCTCATCGGCCAGAACGGGGCCGGCAAGTCGACGATGATCAAGATCCTCACCGGCTACTACACCAAGGATGCCGGCGAGATCCTGTTCGACGGCAGGCCCGTGGAGTTCGCGTCGCCCCAGGACGCGCAGCGTTCCGGGATCAGCACGATCTACCAGGAGATCAACCTGGTTCCCTACCGCTCGGTGACCGAGAACATCTGCCTCGGCCGCGAGCGCCGCCGCTTCGGCCTGCTCGACTGGCGCGCCATGCACGCGGAGGCCGAGGCGCTGCTGGCCCGCTTCGACATCCATATCGACGTGCGCCGCCCGCTCATGGCCTATCCGACCGCCGTTCAGCAGATGGTGGCCATCGCCCGCGCCATCGGCTTCGAGGCCAGGCTCGTGATCATGGACGAGCCGACCTCGTCCCTCGACGAGAAGGAGGTCGAGGTCCTCTTCGACGTGATCCGACAGCTCAAGCAGGCCGGCGTGTCCGTCATCTTCGTCAGCCACAAGCTCGACGAGCTCTATGCGGTGTGCGACCGCATCACGATCATGCGCGACGGGCGCACCGTGCGCGTGGCCGAGATGAGCGAGCTGTCGAAGCTCGATCTCGTCACCGCGATGCTGGGGCGCGAGCTGGACCGGGTGCTGCACGACGCGGCGGCCCATCGCGCCGCGGCGGCCTCGCAGGATGCCCTGCTGAAGGTCGCGCACCTCGCCGTCGGCCGCAAGGTGCGCGACGTGAGCTTCGATATCCGCCCCGGCGAGATCGTGGGACTCGCTGGCCTCCTCGGGTCCGGCCGCACGGAATCCGCGCGGGTCGTCTTCGGGGCCGACAGGGCCGAGGCCGGCACGGTGGATTTCGGGAGCGTCCACGAGCCGGCCGCCGAACCGGCCGAGGCCATTCGCGCCGGCATGGGGTTCCTCTCGGAGGACCGCAAGCTGGAGGGCATCATCCCCGACATGTCGGTGCGCGAGAACCTGACCCTGGCGCTCATGCCGCAGCTCGCCCGGCGCGGCATCGTCGACGATGCGCGCAGCCGCGAGATCGTGGACCGCTTCATCCAGCGCCTCGGCATCCGCTGCTCGGGGCCGGAGCAGCCGATCCGCGAATTGTCGGGCGGCAACCAGCAGAAGGTTCTGCTGGCGCGCTGGCTCTGCATGAACCCGCGCCTCCTGATCCTCGACGAGCCCACGCGCGGCATCGACGTGGGCGCCAAGGCCGAGATCCTCAACCTCGTGCGCGAGCTCGCGGGGCAGGGGCTCGGCGTCCTCATGATCTCGTCCGAGCTGGAGGAGGTGGTGGAGGCCGCAAGCCGCATCTTCGTCCTGCGGGACGGGCGCAGCGTCGCCGAGCTCACGGGCGACCAGGTCAGCGAGCAGGCCGTGATGGCCGCCATGGCGCACGGGCACGACCAGCCGGAGGAGATGGCCCATGGCTGACACGGCCACCACCCTGCCGCCTGCGCGGAGCCAGCCGAGGCTCGATCTGCGCGGCGTGCTCACGCGCTACGGCGCCTGGGTGGCCCTGGCGCTGCTCATCCTGTTCAATCTCGCCTTCACCCCGAACTTCGCCACCTGGCAGACGCTCAACGTCAACCTCACCCAGGTCTGCTCCATCGTCATCGTCGGCGTGGGCATGACCCTCGTCATCGCCACCGGCGGCATCGACCTCTCGGTCGGCTCGCTCATGGCGATCGCGGGGGCGCTCGCGCCGCTGATCTTCCTCGGCAACCTCTTTCCCCTGCCGCACCCTTACGTGGGCATCGCGCTCGCCTTCGTGGTGCCGGTCCTGGTCGCGGGGGCCTTCGGCTGGTTCAACGGCTGGCTCATCACGCGGCTTCGCATCCAGCCCATCATCGCGACCCTCGTCCTGTTCATCGCCGGGCGCGGCATCGCGCAGGTCATGACCAACGGCAATCTCCAGGTCTTCAAGGTTCCGGAGTTCCAGTATATCGGCCTCGGCCGCCTCTTCGGCCTGCCGTTCCAGGCGGTGCTGATGGTGGTGATCGTGCTGGCGGCGGCCTGGATGCTCAAGCGCACCGTGTTCGGGCGCCAGATCCTGGCGGTGGGCGGCAACGAGCGCGCGGCGCGCCTCTCCGGCATTCCGGTCGTGTCGGTGAAGCGCCGGGTCTACATGATCAGCGGCCTGCTCTCCGGCATCGCCGGGCTGATCGTGATCGCGCGCAACTCCGCGGCCGACGCCAACCTCGTCGGCCTTGGCATGGAGCTCGACGCCATCGCGGCCGTGGCGGTGGGCGGAACGCTTCTCACGGGCGGGCGCGCGACCGTCATCGGCACGCTGGTGGGCGCGCTCATCATCCAGCTCGTCCGCTACACGCTGCTCGCCAACGGCGTGCCGGATGCGGCGGCGCTCATCGCCAAGGCGGCGATCATCGTGCTGGCGGTCTGGGTCCAGCGGCAGGGCAGGAGCTGATCCATGGCGAGGCTGAACACCGCTCAACTCTTCCGGGGCGTGGGCCGCTACGGGGTGCTGCTGGCGCTTCTCGCGCTGCTCCTCTTCGGCTGGCTGCGCTACGAGAACTTCCTCGGCAGCTTCAACATCCTGACGGTGCTGCGCTACAACAGCATGTTCGCCCTGGTGGCGCTCGGCATGTGCTTCGTGATCATCACGGGCGGGATCGACCTCTCGGTGGGGTCCACGGCGGCCCTGGGCAGCGTCGTGGCGGCGCTGCTGTCGCCCTACGGCCTCCTGCCGGGGCTCCTCGGCGGGCTGGCAGCGGGTCTGGCGGTGGGCCTGATCAACGCCTTCGTGATCATCCGCCTCAATGTCCTGCCCTTCATCGCGACGCTCGCGACCATGCTGGCGGCGAGCGGCTGCGCGCTGCTGCTGGCGGACAACCAGTCGGTCTCGGTGTCCTACGACACGGCCTTCATCGAGATCGGGCAGGGCGACTTCCTCGGCTTTCCCATTCCGGCCTGGATCGCGCTCGCGGCCTATCTCGCCGGTTCCCTCGTGCTCAACTTCACGGCCTTCGGCCGCACCGTGCTGGCGGTGGGCGGCAACGAGGACGCCACCCGCCTCATGGGCCTGCCAACCACCCGCGTGAAGGCCGCCGTCTACATCCTGAGCGGTGCGCTGGCGGGGCTGGCGGGGGTGATCCTCGCCGCCCAGTTCGGCGCCGGCCAGCCCATCGAGGGCGTCGGCTGGGAGCTGTTCGCCATCGCGTCCGTGGTCGTGGGCGGCACCCTGCTCACCGGCGGCGTCGGCTCCGTCGGCTCGACGCTCGCGGGCGTGCTGCTCCTCGGCCTGATCTTCAACATCCTCAATTTCGAGAACGGCCTCGGCTGGATCAGCCTGTCGGCCTATTGGCAATCGGTGATCCGCGGCGCGCTCCTGCTGCTCGTGGTGGCGATCCAGGCCCGCCTCGTGGCGCGCACGGAGGAATCCCACGCCTGAGGGGGCTCTTGCAGATAGCCCGCCCGGACGGCATCCTCCGGCCATGGTTCACATCCGTCTCGCAAGTCCCGGCGACCGGGCGGCGGTCGAGGCCGTCGTCGAGGCGGCCTACGCCCCCTACATCCCGCGCATGGGCCGCAGGCCCGGACCGATGCTCGACGATTACGGGGCGCTCATCGCGGGCCGGCACGTCCATGTCCTGTGCGACGAAGGCCGCATCGCCGGAATCCTCGTTCTCATTCCGGAAGAGCACGCCATGCTCCTCGACAACATTGCCGTCGCGCCGGACGCTCAGGGACGCGGCTTCGGGGGCGCATTGATCGCCTTCGCGGAGAAATTCGCGCGGGAGCGCGGCCTGCGCACGATCCGGCTCTACACCAACGAGGCCATGACCGAGAACATCGCGCTCTACGGGAGGCTCGGCTTCGTCGAGACCCACCGCGCCGAGGAGAAGGGGTTCAGGCGCGTCTACATGACGAAGCTGCTCGACGCGCGGCCGTGAGGCCAAACTCGCACTTGCGACCCTGCCGCCCGAGGGAGTACCTCTCGGACGATCCTTCTCATCAGGCAGCCATCACACCATGTCCCAACTCGACCAAGTCCTATCGAAGATCGATGCCGACCTCGACCAATCCCTGGAGCGGCTGTTCCAGTGGCTGAAGGTTCCGTCGATCTCCACCGATCCCGCCTACAAGGACCATTGCCGCACCGCAGGCCAGTGGCTGGTGGACGAGCTGAAGGGGATCGGCGTTGATGCGACCTTGCGCGAGACCGGCGGCCACCCGGCCGTGGTGGGCCATGCCAACGGTCAGGAAAAGCCGCACGTGCTGTTCTACGGCCATTACGACGTGCAGCCGGTCGATCCGCTGGAACTGTGGGAAACCCCGCCCTTCGAGCCGCGGATGGTGACGCTGCCCGACGGCCGGAAGGTCATCAGCGCCCGCGGCGCCTCCGACGACAAGGGCCAGGTGCTCACCTTCGTGGAGGCGTGCCGGGCCTGGCAGGCCGTCACCGGCTCGCTGCCGCTCAACATCACCTTCCTGGTCGAGGGCGCGGAGGAGGACGGCTCCAAGTTCCTGCCCGAGTTCATCGAGGCCAATAAGGACGAGCTGAAGGCCGATGTGGCCCTCGTCTGCGACACCGGCATGTGGGACCGCTCCACGCCAGCGATCACCTCGTCCCTGCGCGGGATGGTCTACGAGGAAGTGATCGTGCGCTGCGCCGACCGCGACCTGCATTCGGGCATGTTCGGCGGCGCCGCCCGCAACCCGATCCACGTTCTGTCGAAGATCGTCGCAGCGTTCCACGACGATAACGGCCGCATCATGATTCCGGACTTCTACGAGGGCGTGCACGAGACCCCGACCCAGGTTCTGGAACAGTGGAAGAAGCTGAACCTGACGGAAGAGGAGTTCCTCGGCCAGGTCGGCCTCAAGCACTCGGCGGGCGAGAAGGGTCGCATGCTCATCGAGCAGATCCAGTCCCGTCCCACCTGCGACGTGAACGGCATCATCGGCGGCTATACGGGCGAGGGCACCAAGACGGTGATCGCGTCGGAAGCCCGCTGCAAGGTATCGTTCCGTCTCGTGGGCGACCAGGACCCGGAGAAGATCTCCAGGAACTTCGAGGCCTTCGTGCGCGAGCGCATCCCGGCCGACTGCTCGGTGGAGTTCATCCATCACAAGGGCTCGCGCGCGCTCGCCCTGCCGCACGATTTCCCGGCGCTCACCGCCGCCAAGGCGGCCCTGCACGACGAGTGGAAGGCCGATCCCATCGTGATCGGCATGGGCGGCTCGATTCCCGTGGGCGGCGACTTCAAGCGCACGCTCGGCCTCGACACCCTGTTCGTCGGCTTCGGCCTCGACGACGACCGCATCCACTCGCCGAACGAGAAATACGACCTCACGAGCTTCCACAAAGGCACGCGCTCCTGGGCGCGCATCCTGGCGGCTCTGGCGAAGTAACGGCAAGGGCGCACGGCGGCCCTAGCGCGACCTCATTCCCTCCTCCTTGTGGGGAGGGCCAGGGTGGGGGTGTGAGCGATAGCCTATGAAGGTGTGGCGCCCACACCCCCACCTCCACCTCCTCCCCACAAGGGGGATACTGCTGGCGAATGGTTGGAGCGA
>NZ_JBHSBQ010000116.1:0-23897 GCF_042650665.1 Microvirga sp. GCM10011540
AATACGCTCTTCGCCAGATCCAACCCGATTGTGCTAACCTCTCCCATGGACGCCTCCCTCAAGTGGTGCAGTTCAACACCTCCACTTTGGCACACTGAGGCCGTTGGGGGGCGTCCACCTCATCAGAGCCCGTTGCCGGCGCTGTCGCGGGCGACCTCAAAGGCCCGGCGCATGGCCTCTTGGGTGGTGTAGCTGGAGTAGAGATTGCACACGGGCGGGATCCTCCGGTGGGGCATGGCACCTTATGTCGTAGCGGCGGTTCTCAAATCATGAAGCGTAAGGCATGTCTTGGCTTCTGCTCCCCGGACCTAAGCCGAAATGCAACAAGACGAAATCCCGGCTCTCCTGCCGCGTACGCCAGGCCACCAGTTCGTGCTCTACGGCGACGCCTGCTCCGGCGTGCCCGGTGCCCAGCATGAGAAGACGTTCGCCTCCGTCAACGCGGTGATCCGGCGCCTGTGGCCGCAGCCCGAGTTCATCCTCTTCCCAGGCGACGAGATCATCGGCCTCACGGCCGATGCTGACGCACTGAGGGCCCAATGGCGGTACTGGCTTGACCACGAGATGAGCTGGCTTGATCGCCAGACGATTCCCCTTTGGCACACCACCGGGAACCACACGACTTACGACACCATGAGCGAGGATGTGTTCCGGGAGGTACTCGACCTGCCCAGGAACGGGCCGCCTGGTCAGGAGGGGCTGTCCTATTGGGTCCGCCGCGGCGACCTCCTGCTGGTCTTCGTCCATACCCTCTGGACCGGATTGGGAGGGGAGGGGCACGTCGAGACCGAGTGGCTAGAGAGCATCCTCCGTCAGCATGCCGACGCCCGGCACAAACTGGTTCTGGGCCACCATCCGGTTTACCCGGTCAACGGGTTCTCGGGCCCGTACCAGCGCGAGATCGGTCCCGAGCACGCCAGCCGGTTCTGGGAGATCTTGGTGGAGGCGGACGTGCTCGCTTATGTCTGCAGTCACATCCTGGCCTTCGATGTGCAAGTCCATCGGGGGGTGCTGCAAATCTGCACGGCAGGAGCGGGGACGGCCCATCGGATGCCTGAGGGCCTCGAGTATCTCCACTGCGTTCAGGCGGCTCTCGACGACGAGGGACTGCGCTATCAGGTCCTCGACACCGACGGGGTCGCACGTGAGCGCCTCGAATGGCCGATGACCTCGTTCTCGGACGAACGCTGGCGGGAACTTGCCAGGGGTGAGGCTCTCGCATCTGTCACCGGACGACTGCAGTCGGGCAGCAGGATTGAGTTCCGCTTCCGGGGTCGCACAGCAGCCGACGTCGTCAGCTCGGCGCAGACCCTGCTTTCCGCCTTCTCGCCTGGAAGCATCGCCCCGGTTTGGATCGGCTTGCAGGGGCCACGGCAAACCCTGACCCTGATCATGGGACGCGAGCCGGGGCGCAGCCCGCATTACTGGATCGGCCCCGACCTTCCGGCCGGCCAGGATTTCGACGTCTATTTCGCCATAAACCCAGAAATGGGCCCGGGCGGTGTCCTGTATCGTCCTTCCGGCGGGGGACGATGGACCTCGTTTGCAGCCGCTTCCGCGACGGGGCTGGAGACGCTGCATTGGCCCGACCGGTGGAGCGTCGGGCATGGACAGCACGGCGCTGAGGACCGTCCTTTCGCCGGACCCGGCCTGACAGTTTCGGTCGCAATCGGCTAGAGGTTCGCCAAGATGACGATACCAAGGAGGGGAGCTTGATGCGCTCAGACGTGACGGACGAGGTGGCGACGATCATGCGCCAAGCTGCTGCCGAGGCCATCTTGCCGCGTTACCAGACGCTGTTGGCAGGCGACGTCGAGGAGAAGACCCCCGGCGAGGTGGTGACAGTCGCAGACCGTGAGGCCGAGCAAATCATCAGTCCCAGGCTGGCGGCGCTCCTGCCCGGCTCCCGTGTCGTCGGAGAGGAAGCTGTCGCCACGGATCCGTCGCTGATGAACGGTCTCGACGAAGGCTGCGTCTGGCTGGTCGATCCGCTCGACGGGACCGCCAATTTCGTGGCCGGCTCGTCTTCCTTCTCCGTCATGGTCGCGCTCCTGCGCGATGGTCAAACGGTGGCCTCATGGCTCCTCGACCCAGCCAGCGGAAAGCTGTCTGTAGCTTCCCGCGGTGACGGGGCGTTCATCGACGGCGTTCAGGTCCGTGCGTCGACGGCACTCCTATCTACCCGCGAATGCCGGGGCTCCGTGCTCACACGGTTCCTGCCGGATGAGCTCAAGGAGCAGGTGAGGGTAGGTTCGGCTAACTTCGCGGAGGTGCTGCCAGGAGCCAAGTGTGCCGGCGCGGACTATCCGTCGATCGTCAAGGGCACCCAAAACTTCCTGATGTTCTGGCGTCTCCTGCCCTGGGATCATGCCCCTGGCGCGCTGCTTGTTACCGAAGCCGGAGGCCACGTCGCCCGCCTTGATGGATCGGAGTACCGGCCCTCGGATCAGCGGCCTGGCCTGCTCGTCGGCCAGAGCCGTGAGGTCTGGTATTTCGTCAGGGATGCCCTCCTGAAAGGTCGAGGGGAATGAGCGGGTCCTTGCATCCGGCGAGAAGTCTGCCGGACCTCGGTCTATCGGCCGACCGCATGCCGGAGGCCGAAGTGGCCCTGCGGCTGGCCGAATTCATCCTGTCGCTGTCCGGCTCGGGAGCGATGGCCAGCGTCGCGATCGATGGGGCGAGCATCAAGGTCGGTGACGCTGTCATCTTCGACATCGGGCGCTTCATGGCCGGCACCGGATGGGAGCAGATTAAGGAGCCGCAGGTTGGTCGGAACGCCTGGACCGGCTCTTACCGGCGCGGCAACAAGACCATTCGTGTGCACTCGCGGCCCGGCGAAGGCGACGTGGTCGCCACGGTCGACGGCCGCCGCATCGTGGCCGAATGCAAGAAGGGCCCGCTCATCCGAAAGCCCGGCAGCCCGGAGTATCCGCTCCTCACGGCGGCCCTCGGCCAAGCACTTCTGTTCGAGGTCTCCGCCGACGACATCGTGGTCGCGGCCGTGCCGGACACGCCTGTCTTCCGCAAGCTCGCGGAGACCTGGCGGAGCCGACCGCTCGTCAGACGCGCTGGGATCAGGATTGCCCTCGTGGCCTGCGACGGTGCGGTCTCGGGGCTCGACCTCTAGCAAAAATGCCTAGACTCCCCACAGCTGGCTTGGGCGGCTGGCAACCAGATCAACTGGGGGAGGAGGACGTGGCGAAGCATCTCCGGTACGTGAGGTGGAAGGACCGCGGCAGACGCCACATCGCCGAGGGCGCTGAAGGCTCGTTCCGGTTGCAGGACATCGAGGTGCGGAACGACGCCGGCTCTCCGGGACTGCTGCACTTCCAGCCGAAGGACGTGCTCGGCGAGTTGATCGGCTGGGGAGGGGACCGGGAAGGCACCAACACCGCGGTCGGTAACCTGGCTGCCGCAGTGACGACGTTTTACCGAAGCCAAGGCCTCCAGTTCCTTCACGAGATCCGCGTCAGCGAGCAGGCCTCGGCGGCGCTCGGCACCGGGATGTTCCATCTCTTCTGGAACAATCGTGCGCTCGAAGAGAACGCACCGTCCGATGAGATGGCGCTCCTCCTCGACAAGTTCGTGCCCGGCCGCCGCGCCGACCTCGATCCGGCGTGGCAGCGCTTCAAGGGATACTTCCGGCAGGAATACGAGTTTCAGTACCGCCCACTTCATCCGCCGGAGGGAGAGGCTCAGGCGGTCGTGCGGTCGGAGATTCTGCATCCGGTCTGCATCCGGAAACCCGGACAGGCGCGGCTCCGGATCGGGCATCTCACGGACTTGCACATCGAGGGGCGGGCCGACACGTATGAGCGGCGGTTGGCAGCGAACGGAAAGCAGGTTCGCTTCAACAACTGGAATACCAGCGCAGCGGCATGCTACTCCGCGGCCGCGAAGGACAGCGACATCGTCCTCCTCACCGGCGACCTGATTGACTTCGGGCGCGGCTACTGGGGTCGGGCGGCGCTTGAGAACATGGGGTCAGACAGTTTCTATCACGTCGACCGGAACTGGTTCTACTTCCTGGACCTGCTCGCCTCCGGCGACGCCTATCGAATTCCCGCCTACACCAGCCTCGGTAATCACGACTGGCGGATCAACCCGTATCCGCCATTCGCGATCGCGGGCGCGCCGAACCCGAAGGTGTATTTTCACGACCATCTCTCGTACACGAAGGACGAATTGAAGACGCTGCTCCAGGCGGCGCACGGTCCCGGCCACGACCGCAACCTTTCCTATCGGCTGGAGGGGGAGAGCCTCCCCGAGAAGGATCCCTGGCGCGACCTCGTCACGATCGTGCGGCGTGGGCTTGGGTGGACCGCGAAGTGGGTCAAGATCGGCTGGAAACTCAGGTCCGCGGTCGGCGACATCCTCCTCGACAGGAGCACGCTCGACAAGCCGCACCTGCCGACTGAGACGATAGTGAAGTCGGTCGAGTGGTACCTGCTCGCCATCAACCCGTTCCTCGACTACAGCGTCCCGCTCCCGAGCGGACAGCACCTCATGATGCTCGACTGGGCGGAGGACGAGGACGTGCTCTTTCCGATCCTGCAGGGCGGTCAGGAGTTTCCATATCTGCCATGGCAGGCGTCCACCGCCTCCGAACCCGGTCCTAAGGCGCGACGCTGTCTCACCGACCTGCAGAAGACGCTCGTCACCACCTTCCTCGAAGCGCAAGGTCCAAAAATCATCGGGATCCACTCGCCGCCGATCGGACCATACCCGGACTGGCTCGATCCGCATCTGGTGGCCGGGCGAGTGACATACGTAACCCACCGCGACGGCAAGCCGGTGGCCGATGTCGCCCGGGCGCGCGGACCCACCAATTTCGCCACCCGGTATCCGGACGGTCGGGTCGAGCCGTGGCTGGGGCATCCGTTCTTCGCGGTCAGGCCGAAAAGCGGGGCTGCGGGGATGGTGCCCGACTATGGCTCGTTCGCCGGGCAGAGATGGTTCATCGAAGCGGTGGCCGGCCGGCCCGACGTGAGGGCGGTGTTCTCGGGCCACATCCATCGGAACGGTTTGTACGTGGTTTATCGTGCCCCTGGGAGGGACGGTCCGGCCGTGGCTGGCGAACTCATGGTCCGCGGTCTCCTGGAGGCGCAGGTCGCGGGAGCGAAGGCGCCCCGGGTGTCCAACCTGCCACATGGCGCGTCGGGGCCGCTCTTCGTCAACACGACGAGCGCCGGACCTCGCGGCAATTTCAAGCGGCGGTCGGAGACGAAGCCCGAGCGAGACCGCGGAGGCCTCAGCGTCGATCCCGGATACGCGAAGCTCGATCTCGCTGCGGACGGATCGATCCAGCGGGTGGTCTTCGGCTCCATCGCGACCGGCGTTCGTGCGGCCGAGCGGTCGACCGAGGCGCTCGAATGGTTCGGGGACGGCCTTGAGGACGTGACCGAGATCTACCTCGACGATGGGATGGAGTTCGCGGACGAGATGGCAGTCGAGAACACGAGCGAGCCCGACACGTCGGATCCCGCCAAGTGGATTCGGGACACGGATGTGGGCTGGCGACGTGAAAGCGAGACTGAGGAGGAAGCCGAGTGGTATCGCTCCGTCTGAACGAGTTGTCGCGCCTCCTCGATCAGGAGTTTGATCCGTCGTTGCCAGACGAACTCCCGCCCACGGTCGCGCTGCTGCTCGAGGCGAACCCGTTCCCCTTCGACCCGATGTTGGGCGAGCTCACCGGCTCGCCATGGGCGACGACCGACCAGGAGGCGATGGGACCAGGCAACCGGATTCCGCGCGCCGTGGTGGCGGACGATCTGGGGAACCGGATCCTCGACCTGCTCTGGCAGCCGATCGAGGAAACCGACGCGCCGCGAATGCGGCGGCGCTGGCAGCGCTTCGTCGCGTGTTCGACGAAGTTCCGACCGGGCCCTCAGCGTGCGCGCTGCTCAGAAGGCTTTCCGCCGGCGGAGACCTTTTCGCGGATTTCGATTATCGGCTTTCACGCAAGTCGCGGGCGGACCTTCGCCAGGGTCTCCGCGATCGTTGTGGCCTGACCCTTCCGCCGGACCCGCCCGGCCCGCCCGATCCGGTCGTGATCCCCGTGCCCAACAGACCGGACCCGCAGCCGGATCCGTCCACGACGACGCCCACGCCGACCGATCCAACCAAGCCGGCGCCCCGGCTTCTGGAAACCCTCGGTGAGGTCGAGCTCAAGACGGCCGAGCGCCGGCTCAAGAGCTTCGAGAAGTTCGAGATATACGCCTGGGTCGAGGCCACGCTCACGGTCGCGTTCGAGGGGACCGAGGCCGAACGGGCTGTGCTCAAGGCGCAATGGAAGAACGGAAAATTCAGCCAAGAGGTGGAAGTCAAGCTCAGCGATGTCCTCGGAGTCGATTTCGAGGGCGAATGGGACGAGAAGCCGGAACTCCGGTTCAAGCGTGACATCAAGACCGGTAAGAGCTTGACGCTGACGCCGAAAACCAAGCTCAACCCGCTCGAGCCCTTTGAGCTCGAAGGCAGCGCGACCACGCCCGGCTTCCCCCTCACGATCGGAGGTCTCGCCTTCAAGGTGAGCGGCGAGATCAAGGGGATCGCTGTCGTTCGCCTCGCTTGGCGTCGCCTGCTCAAGCGGAAGATTGAGGATTGGCTAAAAAATCAAACCAAGGATCTACCCGGCAGAATCTTGAAACTTCTCGGTAACAAGCTCGTGAAGGACCGGCTTCGTCAGATCCTGATCGCGGTAGCCGGGCTGATGCTCGTAAAGCTGCTCCTCGACGACGACCAGCCGTCGAGCGACATGCCGGTGCCGTTTCCGCCAGAGCCGGACGACGTTGAGGCCTTCACTGCCGTTTTTGAAGTCGCGCAGCGCAAGGACGCAGCCAAGCGGAGGCTTCTCGCCGAGGCGCAGGCGTACCGGAACGCCTTTGCGATCGCGTTCGGCGATACGCTGTCGAAGCTGGCAGAGCCAGATTGGCGGAAGCGGCTCGCCGCCTTCACGGTGATCAGCCCTCGTGGCTTCCTCAACCTTCCCAAGGCCGCGACGGGCGACGCGCACGCATGGCGTACATGGGCGGTCGATGCGCACCGGCAGCGGCAGGACTCGGTCGATCTCCGCGAGGATGCCTTCATCCGCAGATACCGGACCAACGAGGCCGCGCTGATGTGGGCGAGCCTGGCGACGCTCATGCACACCGGCCAGTCCGAGGAGTCCGTCAAGACCGCGATCGCGACTGCGCATCAGCAGGCCGCCGCCGCGGGTATGGCGGCAGCGGTGATGCACGTTCACTCCATGATCGAGCGGGAGACGTACGAATTCAGAGACGAGCGGGGTCAGCGGCAGACCCGGAGCGGCGTCATGACTTGGGACGAAATGGCGGCGGCGGCGCGGGCGGTGGAGCCCGACGAGATCAAGCGACAGCGCCGGCTGGCTCGGCTGGTCACGGACGTGCTGCCGCACCTCCGTTGAACGGCCGGGACGGGCCGACACCGCCTAGATGGCCTGACAGGGGCCGGCGCCCGAAGGGGGCATGGCGCAGGCCGCCACCCGCCCAGTCCGGCCGTATCCATGTCGTCTCCCGATGTTCACCCCGTCCCGCTCCAGGAGGCCTGGTAGCCAGGTCGAATGCCACGGATCACGCCCGCGCCAGCACCAGGCAGTCCAGCACCGCTCCATAGTGGCAGGCCGCCGCCACCAGCACGAAAGCATGCCAGATCGCATTCTGGAAGCGCAGGCCCTCCCACACGTGGAAAACCACGCCCACCGTGTAGAGGAGGCCACCCGCCGCGAGGAGAGTGAGGGTCGAGCCGGGCAGGGCGTCGAATACGGCCTCGTATGCCATGACACCGCTCCAGCCGAGGAGCAGGTAGAGCAGGATCGCCAGCCGATCAAACCGGCCCGGCAGGTACAGCTTCAGAGCCATCCCGGCCACGGAGCCCGTCCACACGCCGGCCAGCAGGACGATGGCCGTGATGTCGTTCCACATCTGTGTGATGAACGGCGTGTAGGTCCCCGCGATCAGGAGATAGATGGCCGAATGATCAAACCGCCGCAGGATCCACTTGACCGGGGACACCGGCCAGAGATTGTAGAGGGCAGAGATGACGAGCACGGCAACCAGGCCACAGCCATAGACCGCCACTGACGTCAGCTCCCAGGGGCCGACGGCAGGCGCGGCGAGAACCAACATGACGACCACGGCGACCATCCCGCCGGCAACCCCAAGCAGATGGACAATGCCGTCGGCCAGGATCTCGTGCCTGTCGTAGTCCCACCTGATCATTGTCCCCCCCTTCACTTCGAGGAAATTGCACCGGCCGCCTGCGCGGCGGTCGCTTGCTCCCGACACCACAAGCCTGGCATCATGGGGAACCCGCCGTCGCGTCGAGGGTTCCGGCTGCGCGGCCAGAGGGCGGCGAGGGTGATGTCACGGTAACTTTTGGTCAGCGGCTTATGGCTTAAGAGCCACGGCATGATCCATCCCATCAGCTACAAGCGCCATCGGTTCCCGCCCGAGATCATCGCCCATGCCGTTTGGCTGTACTTCCGGTTTCCTCTGAGCCTGCGGCTCGTGGAGGAGATGCTACTTGAGCGCGGCATCCTCGTCTCCTACGAGACCGTCCGCCGCTGGGCGCTGAAGTTTGAACCGGCATACGCGCGCCGCCTCAGGCGCAAGAGACCAAACCGTCGCGACATCTGGCATCTCGACGAGGTCGTGGTCACGATCTCTGGCAAGAAGCATTGGCTCTGGCGGGCGGTTGATCAGGACGGCTATGTGCTCGATGAAATCGTCCAGAGCCGGCGCGACACCAAGGCTGCCAAACGCTTACTGTCCCGCCTCTTGAAGAAACAGGGCTGCCCACCCCGGCGCATGATCACCGACAAGCTCGGCTCCTACGCGGCCGCCCGGCGCCAAGTCATGCCAGACGTCGAGCACCGCTCGCACAAAGGACTGAATAACAGGGCGGAGAATTCGCATCTGCCGTTCCGTCAGCGAGAACGGGCGAGGCAGGGCTTTCGATCTGCCAGAGGGCTGCAGAGGTTCGTCAACGTGTTCTCTGCCGTCCGCAACCATTTCGTTCCACCCTGCTCGCGCCGCTCTGCCCGCGCTCCCCACCTTCACCGCGTCAACGCCATGGCAGCGTGCAAAGTCGCGGCGAATGTCGCCGCTTGAAACTGTCATGCGGCCGAATTTGCCTCGATGCGCCCGATGCGCGTTAACGTGACAACACCAGTATGCGGCTCCCGAGTATTTTGTGGGAGAGAGAGGTACCTGGCGGTCCGATCTGTTTTGTTTGGTGTGATTGTTTACCAGATGCTTACCGGGCAGCTTCCTTATGGCTCCGAGGTTCCAAAGACACGCAGCAGAGCACAGCAAAACCGGCTGCATTACATTCCAGCTTCAGAGATCAACCCACAGGTGCCTGACTGGATGGATCAGGCGCTGCGCAAAGCCGTGCATCCGAACCCCATGAGGCGGTACAATGCGATCTCGGAATTCACATTTGATCTGAGAAAGCCCAATCCGACCCTCCTGAAGATGGCTCGCACGCCGTTGGCTCAACGTAATCCTGTCGTATTCTGGAAATGTGTCTCGAGCATTCTTGCACTGGCTGTTACCCTTCTGCTGTGGCGATTGACTATTTACGGATGAGACTATAGAGGCTGCGTCGCGAGGTCTTCTGCAGATGAAAAATCTCAGCTTCTGGCACTAGGCCGACCTTGACCTTACTTCCGCAATTGAGCGGGATTGGGATCTTCGCGAGACTTCGCTCAAGAGCTTTGGTCGACCCTGAGAAGACATTCGATGTCATGACACCTAAGTTCGACGGCAGCAATCCTCATCGAACTGGACGTTTCGAAAACGCAGGAAATCTCAGTTCCTGACCCAATCCAGCCCTCCTCGTCGAGTCACTAATCGTCGCGGTAAACTTCGCATGGTCGATGGGGCTGTGCCTGTTTGATAACGCACCTTAACGGACGTGCCTCAGCGAAGGGATGCAGCGGCCTTCTCGAGGAACACCCGGAGCAATCGACTCCTTGCCGATCCCTTCAACCAGAGCAGGCCGATCCGCCTCGGCTCGGTCGGCAGCGGAAGGGCCAGCCTCGCCAGAGACAGCCCTTCCGGCCAAGGCGGAGACCAGTCCGGTACGAGCGACACCCCGAGACCGCGGTCCACCATGACCGCAATGGCATCTAGAGTGGAAAGCACGAAGCGCTCGCGCGGCCTGATGCCGACACGGTTCAGGTAGTTCTCGACCAGGCGGCCGCCCCATACGCCGTGCCCGTAGCGGATGTACGGTTCGGTGGCCAGGACGCTATGGGCATCCCGGCCGAGCATCCACGAGGGGGCGATCACCTGCAACGGTTCCTCCCGCAGCACCGCCCACCCGCAGGACTTCGGCATGGGGAAGTAGGGTTCGATGAGGATTGCGCCGTCGACCTCGCCGTTCAGCACCTTGGAATGGAGCTCGGCGGATTGCCCCGGCACGATCTGGATCTCCAGCCCGGGATGGGATGTCTGAACGGTTGTCAGGATCCTCGGCATCAACCCCGTGATGGCGGTCGGCACCGCACCAATCCGCAGCTCTCCTGCAGCGGTCTCGGTCGTGAGCGCAGACTTCAGGTTGGCGACGTCGTGCAGGAGAGTGCGGCCCAGCTCCGTCAGCGAGCGCCCCGCTTCCGTCGGCATTACGGTACGTCCGGACCGGGCAAGAAGGCGGGTTCCGAACTCCTTCTCCAGCGTGCGGATCCGCAATGCCACCGAGGCAGGGGTGAGGCTGAGGCGGCGGGCGGCTTCGGCGATCGATCCACCCTCGACGACGACCACGAAGGTCCTGAGGAACTCGGTATCCATAAGGTGGAAAATCTATCTTCTGAAGGTGGGAAAAGCCAGCTTTTCCCATCGTGTCTAGGACGCGTATTCTGGCCGGGCTGGATCACGTCGACTTGGTCCGGCAGGAAAGAGGCCCGCACGAAAGGCCTCGGCCACCATAGAGAGAGGAAACCATGATGCTCTTTCGCCGCCGAACTGCCCTTTTAGCCGTCGCCGCTCTGGCCTTGGCCGCAGCAGCACCCGCCAGCGCCGAGATCAAGAGTCTCGAGATCATCGCCCCGGCCAACCCCGGCAGCGGCTTCGACCAGACCTCCCGCGCCGTCCAGGCAGCGTTGGGTGAGGCCGGCCTTGCTTCCGGCATCCAAGTCCTGAACGTTCCCGGTGCCGGTGGCACCATTGGCCTCGCCCAGCTCGTATCGGGCCAGAAGAGAGGCCCCACCCTCCTGACGATCGGTGCGACCACGGTCGGTGCCATCCTCTCGAACAAGCCGCCCGTCACCCTGAACGATGCCGAGCCCGTCGCGCTGCTGCTGAAGGAGTTCAGCATGCTGGTGGTCCCGGCGAATTCCGACATCAAGTCGCTGGCGGACCTGACGGCCAAGATCAAGGCCAACCCGTCCAGCGTCACCTGGGCAGTCGGCTCGGCAGGGGGCATCGACCACCTCATCGCCGGGCAGATCATGAAGGCGGTCTCTGGCGACGCGAGGAAGACCAATGCGATCAACTATGCCGGCGGCGGGGAGCAGATCGCTTCCATCATCGGTGGCCATGTCACCGTGGGTGTCGGCGGCATTCCCGAGTTCGCGTCCCAGGTCGAGTCCGGCAAGCTCCGCGCATTGGCAATCACCTCTGCCGAGCGTCTTCCCGGTCTTGACGTGCCGACCCTGAAGGAACAAGGCGTCGATGTCGCCTACGGCACGTGGCGTGGGCTGATGGGCAGCAAGAAAGCTTCCGATGCCGAGAAGAAGGAACTGGTCGACGCGATCGCGAAGATGGTTGAAACCAAGGCGTGGAAAGATACCCTCGCGCGGTACGGCTGGATCGGCTCCTACGAGGGTCCCGATGGGTACGCTGCCTTCCTGAAGGAACAGGAAAACATGATGAAGACCGGATTGGCGGATCTCGGTCTCCTGAAGTGACGAATGCCACCTGACGGCCGGGCGGGCATCAAAGGTGCCCGCCCGGCAATCTCTGACACCGGGGAGCATCACATGCGACGTCCGATGCGTAGCAAGCTTTTTGTTCCCGGCTCCCGTCCGGAACTCTTCGCCAAGGCGGCTGCATCCGCCGCCGACGCGCTATCGTTCGACCTCGAGGACGCGGTCGCGAAGGACCGCAAGGCCGAAGCGCGCGCCACAGTCGGGGCCTTCCTGCGGAGCCGGCCGACGAATGACGGGAAAGTGGTGGTCGTCCGCTCGAACGGCCTGTCGAGTGGCCTTTTCGAGGACGACCTCAGGGTGATCGTCGGGTCCGGTCTCGACATGCTCAATCTGCCGATGGTGGAGAGCGGAGACGAGGTCCGTGAGGCTGTCCGTGCCCTTGCGCGGATCGAGTCCGAGGTGGGCGTGGAGTACCCCATTGGCATTCTCGCCAACATCGAGACCCCCAAGGGGCTGCGCCTCGCCGCCGAGATCGCGACGGCGGACCCGCGCGTCGTCGGCCTCCAGATCGGCTACGCAGATCTGTTCGAACCCTGCGGCATCGACAGATCGAACGCCTCCGCCTTGAGCCATGTACGCCTCGCCATCCGCTTGGCGGCCGCTGAGGCCAGGATTCCGGCCTATGACGGCGCCTACGCCGTGGTGGCAAAGCCCGAGCGGTACCGCGAGGAATGCGAGGAAGCCCGCAGCCTCGGGTTCGCTGGCAAGAGCTGCATCCATCCCACCCAGGTTCCGATCGCCAACGAGTGCTTCATGCCGCGTCCGGCCGAAATCGAGAAGGCCCGCCGCATCCTGGCGGCAGCGGAAGAGGCCGCAGCCAAGGGAGTAGGGGCTTTCGTGGTCGACGGGCAGATGATCGACGAGCCGTTTCTCGTCAGCGCGCGTTCTATCGTCGCCCTCGCAGAGCAATTCGATCCCGCCCGATCCGGGGAGGTCCGCTGACATGGCCGCATCTAAACTCCACCAGAGTGACTACCGCCCCGAGGTGCGCGGAACCTTGGACGGCGTCAGGGTCCTCGACCTGTCGCGTCTCTTCGCGGGCAATGTCCTCACGCAGATGCTTGGCGACTTCGGCGCTGATGTGATCAAGGTCGAACCACCCGAGGGCGACACGCTTCGGGGATGGAAGACCGAGGGCGTGAGCACGCACTGGAAGATCTACGCCCGCAACAAGAAGAGCCTCTGCCTCGACCTGAGGAACCCGCAGGCGACCGATATCGTCAGGGCGCTCGTCCCGTCCTCAGACATGTTCATCGAAAGCTTCCGCCCGGGCGTACTCGAGAAGATGGGACTTGGCCCCGATAGGCTGCTGGAGATCAACCCGAAGCTCGTGATCATACGGATCTCAGGCTGGGGCCAGGATGGTCCCTACAGCCAGCGGCCCGGCTTCGGCACCGTGGTCGAGGGTATCTCCGGCTTCGCTGCCATCAACGGCTTCGAGGACCGGGAACCCGTCCTTCCCCCTATGTACCTGGCTGATGGCATCGCAGGCATCTACGGTGCCTCGGCCGCCATGATCGCCTTTCGGGAGGTAGAGCTGAAAGGCGGAAAGGGTCAGGTCATCGACCTTCCCCTGCTCGACCCGCTCTTCTCCATCCTCGGCCCCCAGTCCGCAAACTACCGACTTACGGGCAGGGTGAAGCCGCGGACTGGGAGCCGCTCTACGAACTCGGCCCCGCGCAACGCCTACCGCTGCAAGGACGGAAGGTACGTCAGCCTCTCGGCATCGATCCAGAAGATGGCCGAGCGCCTGTTCCGCTCTATCGGTCGGCCCGACCTCGTCGACAACCCCAAGTTCAGGACGAACGCCGACCGGGTCAGGAACGCCGAGGAGCTGGATGCGATTATCGGCGCCTTTATCGCCGAGCGGACGCAGGCGGAGAACGTCGCCTTTTTTGAGGCAGCCGAGGTCACGATCGGACCGATCTACGACACCTCACAAATCGTCGAGGATCCGCACTTCATCGAGCGCGAGGTCGTTTCCGACTACCCCGACCCGGACATGGGCACCCTGCCGATGCATCACGTCGTTCCTCGGCTCGGGGGCACTCCAGGAGCGATCCGGACACCTGCTCCCAAGCTCGGCGAACACAGCCGATCCCTGCTAGCGGAGATCGGGATCGACGACGCCCAGTACGCCCAATTGGTCGCCTCGGGCGTGGTGCGCGGAGACGCGGCGGAAGGTTGAATTCGGGCAAAAGCAGCAGCGCCAACCTTGGGGGTGTGACGATGACGATCGGTTTCAGGATACGCAACAACACGCGGAAGGTCGGACCGGAAACTATCGACAAGTTCCTCTCGATCCCGGTAGCCAACGTCAGCGATTCCATGTCGCGTATCAGCGCCGCAGGGTCGCGGATCCGACCGATGCACCGCGGCGGTCCTCTCGCTGGCCCAGCCCTCACGGTCAGGACACGCCCGGCGACAACCTGATGCTTCACAAGGCCATCGACATGGCGGCTCCCGGCGATGTCATCATCGTGGATGCCGGAGGCGACCTGACAAACTCCCTTATGGGAGAACTGATGCTGGCGCACGCGATCAGGCGGGGCGTGGCAGGTTTCGTACTCGACGGGGCGATCCGCGACAGCCAAGCCTTCATTGAGCGCAATCTCCCAGTGTTCGCCGCCGGGGTGACCCATCGCGACCCCTACCGTGACGGACCAGGTGAGATCGGGTTCCCCATCTCCATCGATGGCATGATCGTCGAGCCGGGGGATCTCATCCTCGGCGACTGGGACGGCATCGTCGCTGTCCCGCAGGATCTGGCCAAAACCGTCTATGCCGCAGCGAAGGCAAAGAACGAGACGGAGAACCACCAGATGGAAGCGACCGAAGCCGGAGCCGTCGACCGTTCATGGGTGGACAAGGCTCTCGAACGCCTCGGCTGCGAGTTCGTGGACTAGCAATCCCCGCACCACAGAACCCAGCCAATATTCTGGATAGTATGCCCGGCAGCAGGAACGGTCAGCGGCTAAACGGCTGACGCCATGGTAGCGGCCGTTTCCGTCCTCGCTCACGGTCCGCGGTCGGCGGCGATGCCATCGCCCCTGATAGACCCAGGAGTTCCGCGAGGCGGGTCCGGGCCCGGTTCACGCGGCTCTTGATCATCCCGACCTTCACGCCGAGCACCTCGGCCGCCTCCTCGTAGGCTGTGCCCTCGACGCCGATGAGCAGGACGGCCTCGCGCTGCTCCCGGGGCAGCCGAGGAAGCGCCGCATGCAGTTGCTTCTTCAACCGCGGCAGTGTCACCAGAGCATCTCTTGCTCCAATCGGCGGGAAGATGCGACTAGGCCGGACTGACGCCGCGCCGATCTGCCGCCATCACCGCATCGTGAGGGGTGACAGCCCGTTTTGGCTTGCAGCGATGTCACGGTTCACTCAGCATGAGCTCTGCCGAACTGGAAAATGGGACGATCATGATGATCAACCGTCGTTCGCTCATCGCTGGGGGCTTGGGTGTCGTCGCGACCTCGGCCTTCGCACAGCATGAGCACCATTCCGGCCAGTTTGAGCGTCTCAATGCTCCGGGCCGGATCGATCTGCCCGAGCTCCATCGACAACATGCGGTCACCGAAAGTCCGGCACCTCCCGCCCCACGGCAGGGACAGTGGCAGCCGCGCGCGCCATTACCCCTGCCCAGGACCGAGATGGCCTGGGCAGCCGAGTATCGCGGGCGTGTTCACCTTGTCGGCGGCTATGCGGAGCAGCAGGTCGACAAGCCCTACCACCACGCCTACGACCCCGGTTCCGATCGCTGGGAGGAGCTTCCGCAATTGCCACGTGGAGCCAACCACGTCGGCGTGGCAGCCCTTGGCGACCGGCTCTACGCATTCGGAGGCTTCACGGAGCAAAACCGCAATCCGCATGATGGCGGATTCGCCTTCGACGGGGAGCGCTGGCACACGCTCCGGCGCTTGCCGGAGGCCTGCGGTGCCATCGCGTGCGTTGCCCTCGGGGACAAGATTCATCTGATTGGCGGCGCCATCGGCACCGACAACCGCCGCTCCATCGATTGGAATCTTGTCTACAACCCGGCAGAGGACCGCTACAGCCGCCGCCAACCGATGCCGTTGGGACGCGACCATACCGGGGTCGTCGCGGTGAACGGCGTCATCCACCTTATCGCTGGAAGAGTGGACAGCTTCCACACTAACTCGAACCTGCACCATACCTACAATCCCAACACGGACGAATGGACCCCCCGCGCCCCGATCCCCACTGCCCGGTCGGGACATGGCACTGTCTGGTATCGCGACCGGATTTTCGTGATGGGTGGGGAGGGGACGAACCGGGTCTACGGGCAGACCGAAGCCTACGATCCCGTCCGGAATACCTGGGAGTCCTACGCGCCGATGCTAACGCCTCGTCATGGCATGGGAGCAGTCGCGATTGGTGACGCGATCTACGTGGCCGGCGGAGGTCCTCAGATGGGGGGCGGCGTGAAGAGCGCCATCAACGAAGCCTTCAGCCTGGGCTGACACTTCTTGGAGTTCGGATGGAAATCAGATCACGTCCCCTCGGGGACAGTGCGGACGTACGTTCTGAGCAGGCGTGAGGAGCCTGAAGCAAGTCCGCTTCGCCCACTCCTTGCTAGAATTCGCAATCGACGTCGGCTTCGGCTGTTGGTGCATCTAGGATGTTAGCCCGAGTACAGCAATCCTCACGCAACTAGACGACCCAAAGGAGCCAGGAATTTCATTGCATGACCCAGACGAGTCTCTACGGTGCGCCAAATCCGAGCACCCGTTGCACCCTTGTCTCTACCAACACAAAGGAGTTCCAAAGAGCCCGGCACGGATTGGAGCATATTAGGCCGAGGTGATCAGGCACAGGCCATAATTGAGGAAGGTCGGTGAAGCTAGGGGTAGCTTGGAGGCCAATGAACATTCACAGATGTTTATTCGCGCGCATTACTGCGATGCATCACCATTCAGGCAGAGGTCAGGGACTGAGAGCTCATGAAGCGCCCGCTTGCATCCCGCCATGTGACTAAGCCTGCTCTGGTCGGGCTTCTCATGATCTTTTCCTCGATGGGAAGCCCCTTCGCTCAATCTCAAGGGCCGGCATCCGACAGAGCCGAGCGGGTCCGGCGCATGTCGCAGGATGCCGAGACCCGGGGGCTGGCGGAGCCTTTCAAGGGTATCACCAGGAATGGCCAGATCATGCCGGACCTGTTCGCCATCCGCTCGACCGGCGTCTCCACTGAGCCGGTGCGGCAGGCCGCAAGCGCGTTCCTGGACTCCCTCTCCCCTGTCCAGCGCTTCAAGACCCTGTTCCCGGTCGAGGATGACGAGTGGCGCAAGTGGATGAACCAGCACTTCTACGTGCGACAGGGTGTCGGCTTCGCCGAGATGAGCGAGACGCAGCGCCAAGCGGCCATCGATCTGCTGCGATCGTCATTGAGTGCCAAGGGTCTCCAGCAGACGCAGGACATCATGCGCCTGAACCACACGCTCGGGGAACTCAACGGCAACAACTTCGACGAGTATGGTGAGGGAAAGTACTGGATTACGATGATGGAGGAGCCGCATGCGACCGAGCCCTGGGGCTGGCAGATCGACGGGCATCACCTCATCATCAACTACTTCGTCATGGGCGATCAGGTGGTCATGACCCCGACCTTCATGGGCTCGGAGCCGGTCGTCGCGACCGCCGGCAAGTACAAGGGCACCGCCGTGCTCCAGCGCGAGCAGGCCAAGGGCCTCGCCCTCATCAAGGCGCTCGACACGGAGCAGCGGAAGAAGGCGGCGATCCGCACCGCCAAGCAGGGCCAGAACAATGTGGCGGAGGCGTTCAAGGACAACGTGGTCCTCGACTATGTCGGCATCCGTGCAGCGGACCTGTCGCCCGCCCAGAGGGACGCTCTACTGGACCTGATCCAGGAGCATGTCGGGAACCTGCGCGACGGCCATGCCAGGGTCAAGATGGACGAGGTGCGCCAGCATCTCGATGCCACGCACTTCGCCTGGATCGGGGAGACGGCGGACGACAGCGTCTTCTACTATCGGGTCCAGAGTCCGGTCATCCTCATCGAGTTCGACCATCAGCCGCCCATCGCTCTGCCGGGCGTGGAGCGGGGAAAGCCCACGCGCCAGCACATTCATAGCGTGGTGCGCACCCCGAACGGCAACGATTATGGCAAGGACCTGCTCCGCCAGCACTACCAGCAGCACCCGCATCCCCACCGGCACTAAACCCAGCCCACAGGCGGAGATCAGGCGCTCAATCGTCGCGCGATCTCCCCACGCCCGCGGGGCAGGGAGCCCGTGCCGGCGAACACTCCTGCCGCTCCCGCAGCGAGAATGCCAAGAACCAGAGGGAGAGCGAACGGAAGCAGCCCCGGCTCCCATGGGATGTGCATCGCTTCCGTTGTCAGCCACCAGCCGCCGATCAGGCCAGCCGTTCCTCCAACTGCGGCGGCAAGGATGCCCACGGCTGCAATCTCCATCAGCCGCGCCATTGCCACCTCCCGGCGTGATGCCCCCACCAGGGAGAACACGAGGGCCTCGCGGGCCCTCGCATCCGTATCCGCGGCTACCACCGCCGACAGGGATAAGGCCCCCACCGCCAGCAGGATGCCGGCCACGGCGAAAATGCCCAGCATCGCGCCTCGAACAGCACCTGAGATTTCCCGGACGATCTGACGGATGTCGACAGCCGTGACGTTCAGAGCCGAGGCGCTGACGTCACGCATGAAGGAGGCCAGGGCTCCGTCCTCGCCCTTGAGCGTCCCAACCCAGGTGTGCGGAGCGTGGCGCAGGGGATCGGGTGAGGCGACGAGCAGGAAGTTGATGCCGAGGTCCCGGTCCTTCTCCTCACGAACGTTTGCCACCTCTCCCTCGATCTCCCGCCCCATGACCGACAGCGTCATCCTGTCCCCGGGCCCGATGCCGAAGGCATCCGCCACATCCTCCTCGATAGAGAGGAGCATAGGCCCCTTGTAGTCAGGTGCCCACCACTGGCCAGCGAGGAGGTTTCCCTCAATGGGATCCTGAGTCCACGACAGGCCGATATCGCCGTTCACCATCCTCGAACGGCGAGGATTGACCAGCGCTTCCGGAGCAGGTGTTCCGTTGACGCTCCTGATGATCGTTCGCAGGTGAGGATGGGCATCGAGGCTCCTCAGGCCTGGAGATGCCTGCACGGCCTGCCGGATCTGCGGCAACTGTGCGCTGCGAAGGTCGAGAAGCGCAAGATCCGGGAGTTCCCGCGCCAGTTCCGAACGCATGACGCTGCTGATGGACGCCTGCAGGGAAGCCACCACCGTGATCCCGGCAATGCCGATCCCGATCGCAAGCGCCTTGGCCGCTGAGACTTTGGGATCGGACAGCGAGCGCACGACGCTGGCTGCCGCAAAGCCCTTCGGCCGGAACCGGGCTACGATCCACGCGAGCGCCCAGCCCCCCACGGCCAGCACCGCCGCGGAGGCGGTCAGCCAAAGGGCGGCCTTCAGCGCGATGCTCGTCGCCGGCAGGCGGAGGATTGCCAGGCTTGCTGCAGCCGCAATCAGGCCAATTCCGGCCATCATGGATACAGGCCCTGGCCTTGGGGCGCTCTCACCGGCGCGCATTGCCGATCCGGCGGAGATGCGGGAGGCTCCCATGACGGCCGGGATGGCGGCGCCCGCAACGCCAAGGAGCATCGTTCCCGCCGCAAGCAGCGCCGCTGGGGCCAGGACGGGTACCGTTACCGGGATCGGAAGCATCTCCGTCATGAAGCCCGCCGCATAGACCACCAGCACGCCCGCTGCCACTGTTCCGATGGCGGCGCCCAGGAGGGCCGAAGCTCCCAGGATCAGTCCATGCTGCCCTGCGACCAGGTGAGGTTCAGCGCCGGAGAGGCGATAAAGGGCAATCGTGCGCGAGCGCTTCCCGACCCAGGCTGCCGCCGCTGCCCATGCGCCCGATAGGGCAATGGCAAGGGCCACCGCGCCGGTAATGCCGAGGAAGGTCGATGTCCGTTCGACGATGCGGCGGATGCGCCCGGCGGCATCGTCGGGAAAGCGCAGGTCTCCCTCGATGGATGCCAACTGCTGAACCTGCGTGCGAAACTCCACAGGCGTGACGCCCTCGTCGAAGCGGATCCGGTAGCGGTGCTCGGCAAGGGATCCCTGAGTGAGAAGACCTGAAGCCTCAAGCGCTTCCCGGGAGACGATGACCCTGGGGCCGACCATGAAGCCGCCCGCACCCAGGCGATCGGGCTCGGCCGCGATGACCCCGCGGATCTCCACCTCGATATTTCCGATGTTAACCCTCTCGCCGAGGGAAGCGCCCAACCGGCTGAGAAGCACTCCCTGGACCAGCGCTCCATGCGTATCGCGGGAATGCGCAAGAGCATCCGGCAGGGATGCTCCGTCGGTCCGGATCTGCCCGTAGAGGGGGTAGGCCCGGTCGACGGCGCGAAGCTCGATGGGAGTGGCTTGATCGCCCATGCGGGCTGCGGAGCGCATGTCCGTCACATGGGAAAGGACGCCGAGCCGTGACAGGGCATGGACGGTTTCCGGGGGCAGGGGAGCAGAAAGGTCCTCGATTTCCGCGTCTCCGCCCATGATCAGGCGCCCGTTCACGTCGAAAGCCCCGGACAATGCGCTTCCGAGCATCCAGACCGCACTCAGCATCAGGGTGCCGATGGCGATGCAGGCGATGAAGAGGTGAAGGCCGGCCATGCCAGCCGCGAACTCAGTTCGCGCGAGCCGAAAGGCCAGCATGGAGGGCTCCCCTGTCTTTCTGTGCAACGAGCATTCCGCTGTCCCTGCGGATACGGCCAGCCTCGATCTCGATCCTGCGGTCGCACGCCTCCGCCAGACTTGCATCGTGCGTGACGAGGACGAGGGCCGTCCCGGACGCGCGCGCCATCTCGAACATGGCCGAGATGATGCTCTCACCTGTTTTCTGGTCCAGATTCCCGGTCGGCTCGTCAGCCAGGATCAGGCGCGGGCGGGACACGAAGGCGCGGGCAATCGCAACACGCTGCTGCTCGCCGCCGGAAAGAGCGGCCGGACGATGGCCCTTTCGGTGGCGCAGACCCATTGCCTCCAGCATGGACGCTGCCCGCTCATGGGCATCGGGTGCCCGGGCGAGGACCAGCGGCAATGCCACATTCTCGAGCGCCGTCATTGCCGGCACGAGATGATAGGCCTGGAACACCACCCCGATGAAATCGCGCCGAAGGCGCGTGCGCTCGGCCTCGCCGGCCTTCCCCAGGTCCGTTCCCTTCACGAAAGCACGGCCTCCGGTGACCTGCTCGAGGCCACCCATGATCGCGATCAGGGAGGACTTGCCCGAGCCGGAAGGCCCGGTCACAGCAAGAATCTCTCCAGCACGGACCTGAAGGTCGATCCCATTGAGAACGGGGACTTCACCCTCCGGCGAGGGATAGGACAAGGCTGCCTGCTCAAGAACGACAACGGCTTCGGGAAGAGTCATCAGGCCCCCAGTAGATTGGTGTCTCTGTTCGGCGCGTATCGGAATGGAGCATCATCGCGACGGAGCCGGCTGGTTCACGTGGAGCATATGGTGCGCCTGCAATGAACCACAAATCGCAATCGCGTGGGTAAGCGGACGACTAGATTGTGGTGACAGTGTCTGGAATCGATCGCCGCCATAGAATTCTTGCACCGGCAACTCTGCTCGGGCCGAATTATTCCTTGGTCTGGGGTATGTTCTGGTTTTGTCGAGCAGCATTGCGGCGCTACGGCCAGCTTGGCGAACAGTCTCCAGACGGCCTTTGGTGCGCTTGTCCCTCCGGCTGTGGTGCTATCCTCGGCTGCAACATCTAGCCGCTGATCACCACCATGGCGATCTGTTTGCTGTTCGCACTTGCATTATCCGGAGTGGGTGGTGATCGGCCTGGAGCAAGCCCTGCTACCCGGCTCTGGAAGGGCTTGGCCTTACTGCCGAAAGCCCACAAGGGCGCGCAACGACCAGAGATCGCAGGTACAGAGAGCATTCGATGCAGCCATCAGCCCCCTCTCACCGGAGATCGGTAGCGCGCCCAGCAGCGATGAAATCCGCCATTCGGCGGGTAGTCAAAGCGTCATATTTCCAGGTAGGATCGTGGTGCGGCCTCACTTGGTGTTACCTCGCAGAAACCCTGGTCCGAGGCTGCCGTGCCAGCTGGTTCCGTCGCTGGACACGAAGGACCGGCTGGCAGCTAATGTTTGTGAACATCGAGATCTGATCTTCAGGCAAGGCAAACCAGATCGCAACTGGCGCAGCGGAGCCAGTTGAGGAGCCCATCCTTTGCCGTGGGAATCTCCCTGTCCGCATAGTGGGTGCCCCCATATCCGTCGCCCTGCGCCGCAAGCTCGCTAAGCAGGATCGGATCAGGCGCTCACCGCAACAGGACCAGGCTAAGGGCCACAACCGCCATGCCGGCCACCATGCCGTAGGCCGTCTCACGGCCCTGGGCATAGCGTTTGGCCGCGGGCAGTAGCTCCTCCAGAGCCAGAAACACCATTGTCCCAGACAGGATCCCGAACACCACCCCTAGGGTGGCCGGAGACATGAACGGCGCCAAGACAATGTAGCCGAGGATGGCACCGAGCGGCTCGGCGAGACCGGAACCCAGCGACGCGAGAACAGCCTTCGAGCGGCTTCCGGTCGCGTAGTAAACCGGAACAGCGACGGAGACCCCTTCAGGGATGTTGTGGAGCGCAATCGCGACGGCAAGTGATGCTCCAACGGCAGGATCATCTAGGGTGGCGAAGAATGTTGCGAGCCCCTCCGGGAGATTATGGGCTGTGATGGCCACCGCGGTGAGCAGGCTCATGCGGGCGATCGCCGCCTTGTCACGCTGGGACGTTGCGGCCACGTCGGGATGGGGATTTGGAACGAAGCGGTCCAGAAGAACGAGCAGGCCAATACCGCAAAAGAACGCCAGCGTGGTCCAGGTATAACCGGCTTTGGCGCCGTGAACCTCACCCAGCGACGCTGCCGACTTGGGAAAGATCTCGACGAGCGAGACGTAGACCATCGCACCACCCGCGAAGGCAAGCGCAATCGCGAGGTGATGCGAGTTCGTCCTGTCCATTCGCAGCACGAACAGGCTGCCCAGCACCGTAGCCAGTCCGGCGCTGGCGCTGACGCCGAGCGCGACCAGCACGTCTAACGAGAACAGCCCGCTCATCTCAGCCAAGCATGGTACCTATCATAGCTCGGCGTCCTGATCCGGGTTGGCATCCGGAGTCAGCGCGTCCTTCACGGTAATCCTAACGGTGTGGTTTTCCACCTTGCCGCTAGCGGATTTGACCTCGTAGCTGACCTCGTCAACCCCTTTGTAGGTAGGACTGGCCGTGTAGAAGATCCCTTGCGCCGTCGCCTCCAGTTTTGGGCAGCGGGAGATCCGTCCGGCCTTAAGCTTCCCGCTTCGCACGTTCAGTTCGCCATGCTTGGGCGGGGTCACCACACGGACAGTCGGCAACGGCCCCGACGTACAATCCTTCTGTACGTTACCGTAAACCCCCAGACGGTGCGGCTTGCCGGCAACGACATCTGTACTGCGATAGGCATTGTTGCTCTGGCCCAAGGCAACGGTTGCAGACAGGGTGAGGGCGCAGGCGAGAGCAGGGGCGACACGTTTCGGACGAACCATCCAGTAGCTCCTTTCATGAGGGTTCAAGCTGAAGCTCAAGGGACTGGATCGGCCACATCCCCTTGAGCAAGATCTCAGTCCTTCGGCTGAGAAGGGGATCCTGCCGCGCTGCGCCGGGTGGCCCGCCTTGAGAGCATGTTGAGCCCCTCGATCAGGGCCGAGAAGGCCATCGCGGCATAGATGTAGCCCTTGGGCACATGAGCTCCGAAGCCTTCGGCGATCAGCGTCATGCCGATCATCAGGAGGAACCCGAGAGCCAGCATCACGACGGTGGGGTTGTGGTGGATGAAGTTGGCGAGCGGATTGGCGGCGAGCAGCATCACCGTCACCGCGACGACCACCGCGATGACCA
>NZ_JBHSBQ010000117.1:0-24342 GCF_042650665.1 Microvirga sp. GCM10011540
TGTACCGCTCCTCGCCGTCCGGCGGCGAGACCATCGCCTACAACGTGAAATCGCCGGATCTGTCCTACGGCTCCTCCGCCTCCGCCGCCAAGCACGGCGCCCCCACCGACACCGCAACCCCGGCACCTACTCCCGAGGCGGCCCCCTCCCCGACCCCGAGCCTGATCCCTACGCCAAGCCTGATCCCTACGCCGAGCCTGGACCCCGCGCCGGACCTGACCTCCCTCGATGGCAGGACCCTCCTCGGCGATTGGGGCGGTGACAGCATCACCGGCACCTCCCGCGGCGATCAGATCAACGGCAAATACGGCAGCGATTTCCTGTCGGGCGGCGATGGCGGCGATGTCTTCGTCTTCGACACGAGGTTGGACAGAAGGCCGAACGTGGACACGATCCGCGATTTCGACACGGCCGAGGACAAGATCGCTCTGGACGACGCCGTCTTCACGGAGCTCTGGTCCGGACCGCTCGGCGCCGACGTCTTCGCCGTCGGCACCGCAAGCGATCACAATGACCACATCATCTACGATCCTTCCTCCGGCCTCATCTCGTACGACGCCGATGGATCCGGATCCGGCGCCGCCCTGGTCTTCGCCAAGGTGAACCCGGGTCTCGAGCTGACCCACCAGCACTTCTTCGTGATCTGACCGAGCGGCCTGCCCGGTTCCTTTCGCCCTTACGCCTCCAGGGCACAGGGAGCACGGACCCTCGGTAAAGAAAGCCCCGCACGGATTCCCTTCCGTGCGGGGCTTCCATCCGCCTGGACGGGCGGATTGCGCCTGCCCCGATCCGACTGCCCATCCGGACATCCTCCGAAAGTACCCGCGGAGCGAGTGAACCGAACGGGACCGGCTCCATTGTCTCGTTAGTGCCTGCCAAGCCTTGCCGCTGGAGCAAGGCCACGGCGTGACGGACGAGGAGGCTCGATGACATCCTACCAGCCTGGCGCGGCGGAGGCCGCTATCGGTCGAATCGAAGCGGCAGAGTGGCTCGACAGCCCTGCTTTCGCCCTCGCCAATGCCGTCGCCCTGCCGCAGCGCCTTGCCGGAACGCCGGGGCGCAGGGCGCGCAATGCCCTGCACGGTACGTGGTTCGGCCACCCCGTCCACCCGATGTTCGTCACCATTCCCATCGGAACCTGGACGCTTGCGCTCGGTCTCGACACGCTGGATGCCATCGGGGTTCGACCGGACGGGGGCTATGGCAGGGCCGCCGATATTGCAGTCCAGGCCGGAGCCGCAGGCGCCGTCGCCGCGGCGGCGACGGGCCTCGCCGACTGGCAGCAGACCCATGGACGCTCCCGCCGGGTGGGCCTCACCCATGCTCTCACCAACAGCACGGCGCTCGGCCTCCAGCTCACCTCCATCGCCCTGCGCCGGCGCGGTCGCCGCAAGGAGGGACGCCTCGCCACCGCCGCCGCCTGGGGCTTCATGTTCGCGGGCGCCTATCTGGGCGGCCACCTCGTCTACCGCCGGCGGCAGGGGGTCGACCAGGCCGACCGCAGCGTGGAGCCACGGGACTTCAAGCCCGTCCTGCGCGCCGCCGAACTGTCGGAGGATCAGCCACGTCGCGTCGAGGTGTGGGACGAGGTGGAGCGCGCACATATTCCCATCGTTCTCGTGCGGCACCGCGGGCGCATCTCCGCCATGGGTGCCCGCTGTTCGCATATGGGTGGCCCCTTGGACGAGGGCTGGATCCTGAACGGCGGCCTGGTCTGCCCCTGGCACGGGTCGCGCTACGATCTCGAGACCGGCCACCCCATGGACGGCCCCTCCACATGCCCGCAGCCTCGCTACGAGGTGCGCGTGCGCGAGGGAGTCATTGAGGTCAAACGGGAGCAGGAGCCCGGCGCGGAGGCGGTGACACCGGACGACATCGAGGAGGCCGCGGATGCGGACCGCTCAATGGAGACGGGCAGCCCTCTCGGCCGCAAGGCGGATGAGGTTCTCTTCGAACACCATCAGCTCCTGCGCAGCATGTTCCGCCGGATCGAGAACATGTCGCCCGACGATCCGCAGCGGCGCGATCTCCTGCGGACGCTCGCCTCCGAGCTCGAGATCCACGAGCACATCGAGGACGAGATCTTCTATCCGGCCGTGCGCCCCGTCAGCGAGGACGTATCGGTGGCTTATGCCGAGCACCAGCAATTGGCGGATCTGCTGGCGGCAACGCTGAAACTGCCGACATCGAGCCCGCAATTCGAGGAGCACCTGCGGGCCCTGCACAAGGCGGTCGACCATCACGCTTCGTCGGAGGAGCACTCGATGTTCATCGAAGCGCAGCGCCTGGGCGAGCGCCGCCTGCGCGAACTCGGCCACGCTCTCGAAGCAATGCTCGAAGAACAGCGGACCTCCCGCTTCCAGCGCGCCTTCCGTGAGCTGAAGATCAGCCTTCTGAAAGAAGTCGGGAGGGAGACTTGAGCCTTTCGGGGCCACCCGGGAGGTTACCCTAAAGACTCACGTGCCAGAACCTGGCACTTCGCCAATATAACATTGGCGTTGCCGTAAGGTTACACGCCCTGGAAAACGCCCCTTGAGAGCGTCGAACGCTCTGGAATCCTAGGTTTCCGGTCTTAAGACCTGTTCCCGCGAGAACAACAATCGAGTCGCGCGGGAAAATTCCGGGGGCAGAATGAGACATCTGAAGCAGGACCTGAACGCCGGCCCGAGTCTGGCTCCGCTGGGGCGCAGGGCCGGTGCCCGCTGGATCGCACCCCTCGGTCTCGCGGCTCTTCTGACCGGCGCCGGACTGGCTCCGGCTCAGGCCATCGTTCTCAACGACGTCGATGCGGCACGGGCAGGCGGTATCGACAACTACTACGACCGCGACAACGTGTTGAACAATGTCGTGTCGATCTTTCTGCCCGGTCAGGCACCTTCTGCACCGGCACGCTGATCAATTCCCGCACGATCCTGACCGCCGCACACTGCGTGGTGAACGGAGAGACCGACAAGATCGATCTCAGGACGACTCCGAACTTCCAGATCCGCTTCGGCGCCATTGCGACCGAAGCCACGGCGCATGACCGGAACGTGAACGGCGCGATTGCCCATCACACGTTCCAACCCAGAGGACACGGAGTCGGGGATATCGCTCTCCTGACTCTCGATGCTCCCGTCACCGCCATCCGGCCGGTCACCCTCGTCGGCGCCACCGATCCCATTCCGCAGAAAGGGGCCCTGGCCGTCATCAGCGGCTACGGCGCCCATGGGACCGGCTCGAACCCGCCGCGCGGTCACTGGAGCGACTACGACGACAAGCGCCGCATCGCGCAGACGAACATCGCGGACTACGAGGTGGAGGAGCCGTGGGGCGTGCACCCCGTGCTGCTGGCCAGTTCCGCAACCCGCTCTCCCCCGGCAACCCCGACGTTTTCGGTCTGCACAAGGACGGCATCCGCGTCCCTGCCCTTCAAGGCAGCCCGGGCCCCGGCGATAGCGGCGGTCCTCTCTTCCTGATCACCGAAGACGGGCTGGTTCAGATCGGCACCGTGATCGGAACCCCGGGCAATCCGGTCACCGGGGACAGCATCCCCGGCTACGGCATCGTCGACGACTGGACCCCGGTGCAGCTCTTCCTCGACTGGATCGCGCAGAACAATCCGCTGCGCCAGGTGGTCTCCTCGGCAGGCTCCTACCGGTGGAGCGACCGCTCCGCCTGGACCGACACCCAGACCGGCGAAGGTGCCCGGCCCGACAATCGCCTCGGCGGATTCCGCAATCTGGGCCAGCCCGGGCGCTATTACGACGTCGTCCTGAACGCCGCCTCCTCGATCACGGTCGATATGAACCCGACGGTCGACGCGGTGACCCTCGATCATGCACAGGCAAGGCTCACCCTGCCCTCCGGTCGTGTGCTCACGACGGTCCTCGGGGCGCGGATCCTTGACGGCACGGCGGAAGTCAACGGCACCCTGAACGCACCCCTCGTCGACCTCTATGGCGGTGCGCTGACCGGTTCCGGCACCATCGCTGGCGACCTGCTCAATGCAGTCGGAATCGTGGCGCCGGGCCGCGCCAACGGATTCGGGCGCCTGACCGTCGGCGGCAGCTTCCGACAGCTTCCGGAGGGCGTCCTGCGCCTGAGGATCGACAGCACCGGATCCGACAGCCTGGCTGTTGCGGGCGAGGCCCTCCTGGGCGGAACGCTTGCCCTGGCAGGATCGAGCGACGGCGTCGATACCGGCCGCGACTACACCCTCGTCACGGCGAACGGGGGCGTGACGGGCCGCTTTGCCCGCGTGACGCCCACCTTCGTCTTCTTCGATTCCGCTCTCGTCTACAGGCCCGATCAGGTGAGCGTTTCGTTCGCCCGCAACGACAAGCCCTTCACGGCAGTCGCAGCGGATGCCAACGACACCGCCGTGGCCGTGGCGCTCGCCGGCCTCGATGCCGGAAACCCGCTCTACCGCGCTTTCCTCAACAGCACCTCGGCGGTCGATGCGCAGGGCGCCCGCGACCTCTTGGCCGGAGAGGCTCACGCCTCCGCCGTCACCACCGCGTACGGCGATGCGTCCCACGTGAAGGGGGCGATCCTCAACCGCCTGCGCACGCCCTTCGCGGCGCCGGCCGCAACCGTTCCCGCGGCCTTCGCGGCCGACCGGCCAGGAGTGGCGCCGCATATGGCTCCCATGCCTTACCCGACCCTCGACCCGCGCCGCTTCGCGCTCTGGGGCCAGGGCTTCGGCGCCTGGGGCAATGCCCGTGCCACCGCTCAGGCGGCAGGTTTCGACACGACCACGGGCGGCTTCATCGTCGGTGCCGAGACGACGCCGGATGTCGGATACCGCATCGGCATCGCCGGCGGCTTCACCCACACGACATTCGATATCGCCGCGCGGTCCGCGGACGGCACGAACGAGAGCGTCTTCGGCGCGATTTATGGCGCCGCCGACTGGGGCGCCCTCTCGCTCCGCCTCGGCGCATCCTATGCCGGTCACGACATCGACGTCACACGGCGGATCTCCTTTCCGGGCTTCGCCGACCAGGCCGGCGCCTCCTACGGCGGCTCCACGGCGCAGGCCTTCGGCGAGATCGGATATCGCCTGAACGTGGCGGGCATCGCGGTCGAACCGTTCCTCGGCGCGTCGATCCTGCGGGTGAACACGGACGGGTTTGCCGAAACCGGCGGAGCGGCGGCACTGACCGGCGCGAGCCGAAGCCACGAACTCGGGACGACCACCCTGGGCGTACGCGCCGAAGCGGCGGTAAGCCCTGAGCTGCCGCTGACCCTTCACGGAACCATCGGCTGGCGCCATGCCTATGGCGATGTGGAGCCGGGCGCGCTCCTGACCTTCCGGGGGGCGATGTGCCGTTCGTCGCGAGCGGCATGCCGGTAGACCGCAACGCCCTCGTGGCCGAAGCCGGGCTGGGCTGAAAGGCATCAGAGGCGATCAGCCTCGAAGTAGGCTATCAGGGCCAGATCGGCGCCCGTAACCAGGAGCACGCCGTCAAGGGCAATTTCACCTGGAAATTCTGAGGTCTGCCCCTGTCGGCTCCGGCGGCATGAGCCGCCGGAGAAGGCCCGTCACGGCTCCGCCTTGAGCTGGGTTCGGAGCCATGTGTCCCCGGGCTTTTCGTAGAATGTCGCGACCGCAGGCGGATCGGCCGGAGGCGCGCAAAGGCCCGCCATCTGCACCAAACCGTAGCCGAAGGTCGCGTCGCGCCCGGGTGCACCGAGATCCTGGGCGGCCCGCTCCAGCTTGGCCTGCAGGTCCTCGATCGTCATTCCCGGATGGGAGGCGAGCGCGAGGGCGGCCGCCGCGGACACGAAGGGCACGGCATAGGACGTTCCGCTCTTCGGAGCGCCTGGTGCTGCGGAACCGGCCGCAAGGATTTCGACGCCGGGAGCAGCAAGGTCGATATAGGGGCCGCGCGTGGCCCGGCGGTAGATGTTGAGCTTGCGATCCACCGCCGTCACGGCGATCACGCCCGGATAGGCCGCGGGATAGGACGGCTCGGCCCCTGCCCCGCCGTTGCCCGCGGCGGCCACGAGAACGATGCCCTTCGCGCGAGCAGCCTCGACCGCCTTCTTGAGAACCTCGTTCGGCGGACCCGACAGGCTGAGATTGATGATCCGGACCTCCCGATCCGCCAGGGCCTCGATGGCCGCCACCAGCGACACCACGTCCGCCCGGTCCGCCACGCCGCGTTCCTTGTGGAATGCATCCACAGCCAGAACCCTGGCCTGCGGAATGAGCCCCGGCGTCCGGCTGCCGGCGCGTCCGACGAGGAGCGCCGCAATCGCGGTGCCGTGGTCACGCGAGGACTTGTCTGAACGGCTGCCCGGCCGGTCCAGAATTTCGATGGCCTGCCCTTTCAGGGCCTCATGGTCCACATCGATGGCGGTGTCGATCAGTCCGACGAGGGGCATTGCGGCTCCGCACCGGCCCACCTGCGGCTGCGCCCAGCCGACGAGCCGGGCGGCCTCGCAATTGGGCCCGATGCAGTCTGCGGCGGCTCCGTCCGGATAGTAGTAGGCATCGAGATCCGCCGACGCCTGCACATTGACCCGCTGCACCGCCCGGCGAGCCTGTGCGAGAGACATGCCCCGGGGCAGCTGCAGCCGGACGACCTGCGGGGCCATGACGCCGCGTGTGCGCGACGAGATCCGGAAGCCGGACGCCGTCAGCCTGCCGAGATCGGAGCCGGAGAGGCCGAGGGCGACGATCGAGCGCGGAGCATGGCGAGGCTTGGCCTCGGCCGCGCCGTTCCGTGCCGTGTCATCAGCCGCAGCGCGGGATGTCTCCTGTCCCCGCCCGATCTGCCTTGGCCCGCCTCCCGCCCGCGGCGTCGGCCGGCTTGCGGCCGGCGATGCTTGGCGATTGCTGCGCTTCGAGGTGCCGGGTTGTTGCTGGTCCCGTCTCGCGGGAACGGAGATCCTGCCTGGATTGGCTACGGCCGGGCGTTGACCGCCGGAGACCGGCCGTCCAATGCCGACCGGGGCACCGGGAGTGCCGTTTCGCGTCGCGGCGCCATTCGCGGGACCTGCTCCCGGAAAGGCGCCGCTCCCCCAACCGCCCGCAGGACCGGCAGTTTCTCCGCGAGATCCGGCGAGCCCCCCGCCGAAGCCTCCTTGGCCACTGTTCCCGAGGCTTCCGCCGGCATTGCCGTAGCCGCCTCCGCCCTGCCCGCCTCCGTTGCCGCGGCCGCCCTGATTTCCATGGCCGCCACCTGCGGCGTTGCCGCCTTGGCCGTTTCCGCCGCCACGACCGCCACCGTTTCCGCTGTTTCCGGCGCCACCGTTTCCTCCTCCAGGGCTGCCGTTTCCGTTCCCGGCATTTCCATTACCGCCGGCATTGCCGCCGCTGGCGCTGCCGCCTGCATTTCCTCCCGGGCTGCCGTTGCCTCCGGCATTGCCGCTGTTCCCGTTCCCGCCCGCGTTTCCATTCCCGCCAGCATTCCCGTTCCCCCCGGAATTTCCGTTCCCGCCGCCGTTTCCATTGCCACCGGCATTTCCGCCGTGGCCGTTTCCACCTGAATTGCCGCTATTGCCGTTTCCGTTGCCGCCGCCATTGCCGTCGGCTCCTCCGGAGTTGCCACCGCCGTTACCGCCGCCATTTCCCGGTCCGGCCAAGGCGGCAGGATTCTTGAGGTGGAGCCCAGGCTCCGGACCTGCCTTGAGCCGGATCTCGAGAGGAAGCGCCGCGACAGCCAAGGCCGCTACGATCGGAAGGTGTCGCCACCAGCACGTCATGAGTTCTTCCTTGCGGCTTGCACGTCGGTGCCGTGGCGCCGAGAACCAGTCGGATACGCAGGACTACCGCTTCGAATGCCCGATCCCTTCGGGACGACCGACGAGCTCCATCGGACGCTTCGATGTTACGCCCCCGTGGCCAGGCGAGACACCTTGTGGATCGGCACGAAACCGAGACTACTCCGATTTCGCAGGCATGTGTAACCCCCACACGCTCCGATGCGCCTCATGGGAGGAAATCACCCCGCCCGGAGACAGCGCACGCGAGACGGAATGGAATAAAATCGAAGGCTGCCCCGTTGTTTTACCGATCGGGCGATGCGGAGCAGAGATGCCAGCGGCCATAGGACAGGAACTTGTGGCACTTCTGCCGCGGCTGAGGCGCTTTGCGCTCGTGCTGTGCCGGTCGCCGGCGCTCGCCGATGACCTTGTCCAAGGCGCATGCGAGCGGGCGCTTGCAAATGCCGACACCTGGGAGCCAGGGACCCGCTTCGATGCCTGGGTGTTTCGCATTCTCCGCAACCACTGGATCGACCAGCTGAGACGTTCGAAGGCTGAAGGCATGACAGAAGACGTGACCGAGCAGAAGCAGATCATAGGCGATTCCGGCGAGGGGCCGGTCCTGAGCAGGCTGCTCCTGGCCGAAGTCCAGCGCGCCATCGACGCGATGCCGCAGGAGCAGCGGGAAGTGCTGGTTCTCGTGTGCGTCGAGGAGCTGGCCTATCGCGAGGCCGCCGAGGTGCTGGGCGTCCCGATCGGAACCGTCATGAGTCGGCTGGCGCGGGCTCGCAAGCGACTTGTTGAAATGACAGAGGCCGCCTGAGGGCCGCTGCCGCCGCGGAGTACCAACCCATGTCACAGCTCCATCTCAGCGACGAGATCCTGATGGCCTTCGCCGACGGCGAACTCGACCCGCCGATGGCCGCCGCGGTCGAACAGGCCATGCTGACCGATCCCACGGTCACGAAGCGTGTGGCCGATTTTCTGCGAAGCCGCAGCCTCACACGCTCGGCCTTGCTCCGGGAGGAGGCTCTCGAAGTTCCCGCCGAGCTGCAGGCTGCGGTCGAGGCCAGGATAAAGGAGTACGAGACCCGGGAGGCAGGGCCAGGGGCGCTTGAGACGAGCAAAGGGGCGTCGGCCGCACCCGGAAGGAGGTGGCGGCTCGGCGGGCTGGCTCTGGCGGCGGGTCTCGCCGCGCTTGCCGTGGCGGGTGCGGGCTATCTCGCGGGACGGCAGGACGCGCCTCCCCCCGCGGGCGGCCTCATGGCCCAGCTGGAAAGCCCTTCGGTCCGGGACGCCCTCAGCCGGACCCCTTCCGGACAGGAAGCGGAAGTGGCGGCAGGGCGGGTGCGCATCATCTCCACCTACCGGTTGGCGGACGGGTCGGTTTGCCGCGAGTTCCGCCTGCACTCCACCCTCGGCACGGCCGACGCGCTCGCCTGCCGAGGTGCCGGCTGGACCGTCAATTTCGCCCTGGCCGGCCCCGGGACGGATTCCGGCTATCAGCCGAGCGGCGCAACGGACCTGATCGATGCCCATCTGCAGAATCTCGGTGCCGGGGAGCCCCTGCTGGACTCCGCCGAGGTGCAGGCGCTCGAAGGCGCTCCCCGGCCTCCGGCTTCGCCCTGAGACGAAATTCGAACGTGCCTGGAATAAGCCGCCGGTCCGATCCGTTCTTGTTCTGCCTGGCTGGCGGAAGAGGTAGAGGATGCGATCGCCGTTGCTTCTGGGGGTCACCGTGTTCTGCGCAGGGTCCGTCGCGACCTTCGAGCCCGCGCGCACCACCGCCGAGCCTCCCGGTCAGGAAACGGTCGAGTTATCGACGGGAAGCCTCGGCGGAGCCACCGATACCGCTCGCATGATCATGGCGGAGCTCTCCTCCGACGAGATGCCGGTTCCTCCGGGATATCTGCCGTCCAGCCGGATCGACGGCCGGATCGCGGCCGGGGAAATCCTGCCGGATTCGGTCCGGCTGCATTTCATCCCCAAACATGAAACCTACCGCTACGCGGTCGTGAACGATCGCTGGGTCATCGTCGACGCCGCGTCGCGCAGGATCGTCTACATCATTCGGTAGCACCGAGGAGGCACGGGACGGAACCAACTGAGTTTTCCAGCACCTCAAGCGAAGGCAGGACCATGTTGATCGACCAAGCCTACCGAACTCAAATCCCTCCGTCGGGTGACGGCACACCGCAGGTGACGACCATCCGAATCTGCACGAATCCGCTCTTGAGCGTCGGCCTGGAGCAACTGCTCTCCGGCACCAGGTTCGCGGTCTGGGAGGACGCGCTCCGCGACACCGCCGACCTGCCGCGCCTTTCCAGCGGCGCGCCCGTTCTCTTCATCGTCGATGGAAAGCGCCCCTCCGACACCCTGGCCGCCATGATCCGCGACCTCAAGGCCCAGCGGCCCGCGGCCCGGGTCGTGGTGCTGGCGGACAGCTTCGACTTCGGCCCGATGGTGGCTGCCTGGACGGCGGGTGCGGACGGCTTCTGCCTGACGACCGTGAGCCGCGATGTGCTCATTCAATCCATCGAGCTGGTGATGCTCGGAGAGACGATCGTCCCGTCGTCCTGGATCCGGTCGGTCCTGGGCGAGAAGCCGGAATACTCTTCTGCGGATCACGCCGCCCAGGACGGCGCCGGAAACGGACGGGCCCCCGACCCGCGAAGCCACAAGCTGTCCCATCGGGAGGTCGAGATCCTGGACTGCCTGAAGGAGGGGGCGCCCAACAAGGTCATCGCCCGGAAGCTCAACCTCGCGGAAGCGACCGTGAAGGTCCACCTCAAGGCGATTCTGAGAAAGATCGGCGTCGGCAACCGCACCCAGGCCGCCATCTGGGCGCAGGACCACCTGCCGGCAAGGGCAGCACCGGAGTGCGTGGCCGACTGCATCCATTGAGAGTGCCTGGCGGGAATGCCCCGACCATGGGCGGAGGCTCATGGCGGGGTTCGCCGCCATGAGGCAGCGGATCAGATATGGATCGCCCGCCCGTAGGCGTCCATGACGCTCTCGTGCATCATCTCGGACAGGGTCGGGTGCGGGAAGACGGCGTGGATCAGCTCCTCCTCGGTCGTCTCCAGGTTCATGGCGATCACGAAGCCCTGGATCAGCTCGGTCACCTCCGCGCCGATCATGTGCGCGCCGAGCAGCTGCCCGGTCTTCTTGTCGAAGATGGTCTTCACCAGGCCGTCCGGCTCACCCAGGGCAATCGCCTTGCCGTTGCCCACGAAGGGGAAGCGGCCGACGCGGATGTCGTAGCCCTGCTCCTTCGCCTTGGCCTCGGTGAGCCCGACGGAAGCGATCTGCGGGTGGCAGTAGGTGCAGCCCGGGATCTTGCCCTTGTCCATCGGGTGGGTGTGCATTCCCTTGATGGTCTCGACGCAGATGACGCCCTCGTGCTCGGCCTTGTGCGCCAGCATGGGCGGGCCGGCCACGTCGCCGATGGCATAGATGCCGGGCACGTTGGTGCGGCCGAGCCCATCGGTCACGACAGTCCCGCGGTCGATCTTCACCCCGAGCTTTTCAAGGCCCAGGTTCTCGATGTTGCCGACGACGCCCACCGCCGAGATCATCCGCTCGGCCTGGATCGTCTGCACGCTCTTTCCATCGTCGATGGTGGCGGAAACGCCGTTCGGGCCCTTCTCGACCTTCGTCACCTTGGTGCCGGTGAAGATCTTGATGCCCTGCTTCTCGAAGCGCTTGCGGGCGAGGCCCGCGATCTCGGCATCCTCCACGGGGAGGATCTGCGGCATCACCTCGACCACGGTCACGTCCACACCCATGGTGCGGTAGAACGAGGCGAACTCGATGCCGATGGCGCCCGAGCCCATGACGATGAGCGATTTCGGCATGGCGGGCGGCACCATGGCCTCGAAATAGGTCCAGATCAGCTTGCCGTCCGGCTCGATGCCGGGCAGCACGCGCGGGCGCGCGCCCGTCGCCACGATGATGTGCTTGGCCGAATAGGTGCCCGGTCCCAGCGCGCCTTTCGGCGCGGGGTGCTGCGGCTGCATGGCGGGCTTCTTGGTGGCCGAAACCACGACCTCGCCGGGCTTGGAGATGGCGGCCTCGCCGAAGATCACATCGACCTTGTTCTTCTTGAGCAGCATGCCGACACCGCCGTTGAGACGGCCCGAAACGCCGCGCGAGCGCTGCACGATGGCGCCCGCGTCGAAGCCGATCCCTTGCGCGGAGAGGCCGTAATCCTTGGCGTGCTGCATGTAGTGGTAGATCTCGGCCGAGCGCAGCAGCGCCTTGGTCGGAATGCAGCCCCAGTTGAGGCAGATGCCGCCCAGGTGCTCGCGCTCCACGACGGCGGTCTTGAACCCGAGCTGCGCGGCCCGGATCGCCGCCACATAGCCGCCCGGCCCGCCGCCGATGACGATGATGTCGTATTGGTCTGCCATGGTGTCCCCACTCGTCATCCCGGCCGAGCAGAGCGAGAGCCGGGATCGCTATTAGGAAAGGCGCCGATCTGATCTTGCGATCCCGGCTCTGCGCTGACGCTCCGGCCGGGATGACACACTCATTAAACCAGCATTCCCATCGGGTTCTCGATGAGCTGCTTGAACGCCGCCAGCAGTTCCGCGCCGAGCGCGCCGTCGACCACGCGGTGGTCGCAGGAGAGCGTCACCGTCATGGCCTGGATCACCGCGGGTGAGCCGTTCTTGACCACGACCCGCTGCTCGCCGGCGCCGACCGCGAGGATCGTGCCCTGCGGCGGGTTGATGACGGCCTGGAAGTTCTTGATGCCGAACATGCCGAGATTCGAGACCGCCGTGGAGCCGCCCTGGTACTCCTCTGGCTTGAGGCGGCGGTTGCGGGCGCGGCCCGCCATGTCCTTCACCTCGGCCGAGATGGCGGTGAGCGTCTTCTGCTCGGCCTTGCGCACGACCGGGGTGAACAGGCCGCCTTCGATGGCGACGGCGACGCCCACATCGGAGTGCTTCATCTTGAGGATGCGGTCCTCGGCCCAGACCGCGTTGGCGGCGGGCACGCGCTGGAGCGCGATGGCCAGGGCCTTGATGACGAAGTCGTTGACCGAGAGCTTGTAGGCGGGCTTGCCGTCCTTGTCCTTGCCGGCCGCGGCATTGATCTGCTCGCGCAGCGCCATGAGCGCGTCGAGCTCGCAGTCGAGCGACAGGTAGAAATGCGGCACGGTCTGCTTGGATTCGACCAGGCGCTTGGCGATGGTCTTGCGCATGCCGTCGAGGGGAACCTCCTCGTAGGTGCCGGCCTCGAACATCGCCTTGACCTGATCGGCCGAGGCGCTGGGCGCCATGACGGGAGGCTGCGCGGCGGCCTTCGCGGCGGGAGCAGGCGCGCCCGGAGCGGCAGCGGCAGCGGCGGGCTTGGCGCCTCCGCCCGCCATGGCGGCGCGAACGTCCTTCTCGACCACGCGGCCATGTGGGCCGGAGCCCTGGATCGATGCGAGGTCGATGCCGGCCTCCTTGGCGATCCGCTTGGCGAGCGGCGAGGCGAAGACGCGGTTGCCCGCCTGCGCCTGCCCTGCCCCGTTGGGCTTCGCTCCGCCTTGCGCCTGAGCCGGACCGCTCGGCGCCTGATCGACGCGGGCATAGGACATGTGGGCGGATTGGTCGCCGGGAATGGTGTTGGCCTGCGGCTGCGGCGCTGCGGCGGGAGCCGCCGGGGCGGGCTGCTGGGCCTGCGGAGCCGGAGCGGAGGCGCTACCACCGTCTGCGGGGGCCTGGACGCTCTTCGGGTCCTCGCCTTCGCCCGCGATGAGCGCGATGAGCTGGTTGACCGGCACGTCGGCGGTGCCTTCGGGCACGAGGATCTTCGCGAGGATGCCCTCGTCGACGGCCTCCACCTCCATGGTGGCCTTGTCGGTTTCGATCTCGGCGATCACGTCGCCGGACTTCACCGTGTCGCCTTCCTTCTTCAACCACTTGGCGAGGTTGCCCTTCTCCATCGTCGGAGACAGGGCAGGCATCAGGATATTGATGGGCATGGCGTTTTCGATCCTGATCGAGAGTTAGAATTCTGGTTGTCGCATTCCCGCATCGGAAAACCGGTATCCGCTTTCCGGAAAATGCTCAGTTGATGGCCTGCGTGGAGCCGGGATCGCTCGGGTCGTCCAGCTCCGCCTGGATGCCGGCGCTGATCTCGGCCATGGCCTCTTCCTCGGAGAAATCGGTTTCCATGGCGTAGACGCGCGCGGCGTGGCGGGCGAGGTCGACGAGAAGCACACCCCAGGTGAACGGATCGTCGAAGGCGCGGCGCAGCGCGACGCTGACCGCGCCATCGACCACCGAAGCCCGCAGGATCTCGATGCCGCCCTTCTCCAGGACGTCAGGGGGAACGTTGAGGGCTTCGAATTTCCGTTCAGTCATATGATGTTACCTGTAGCAAACGGCCTTGGCGGCCTGGACGACCTCCGCGACGCTGGGCAGCGCCAGCTTCTCGAGGTTCGCCGCATACGGCATCGGCACGTCCTTGCCGGTGACGCGGGCGACCGGCGCGTCGAGGTAGTCGAACGCGTTCTCCATGATGCGCATGGCGATTTCGGCGCCGACGCCGGATTGCGGGAAACCCTCCTCCACGGTCACGCAGCGGCCGGTCTTCATGACCGAGGCCACGATGGTGTCCGTGTCCATGGGGCGGATGGTGCGCAGGTCGATCACCTCGGCCTGGATGCCTTCCTTTTCGAGCTCCTGCGCGGCCTTGAGCGCATAGGTCATGCCGATCGAGAAGGACACGATGGTCACGTCCTTGCCCTCGCGGTGGATGCGCGCCTTGCCGATCGGCACCGTGAAGTCGTCGAGCTTCGGCACCGGGAAGGACTGACCGTAGAGGATCTCGTTCTCGAGGAAGATGATCGGGTTCGGGTCGCGGATGGCGCTCTTGAGCAGGCCCTTCGCATCGGAGGCCGTGTAGGGCGCGATGACCTTCAGGCCCGGGACGTTGGAGTACCAGGCCGAGAAGTCCTGGCTGTGCTGCGCCGCCACGCGGGCCGCAGCGCCGTTGGGGCCGCGGAACACGATGGGCGCGCCGAGCTGGCCGCCGGACATGTAGAGCGTCTTGGCCGCCGAGTTGATGATCTGGTCGATCGCCTGCATGGCGAAGTTGAAGGTCATGAACTCGACGATGGGACGCAGGCCCGTGAAGGCCGCGCCGACGCCGACGCCGGCGAAGCCGTGCTCGGTGATCGGCGTGTCGACGACGCGCTTGGCGCCGAATTCCTGCAGCAGCCCCTGGGTGACCTTATAGGCGCCCTGGTACTCGGCCACCTCTTCGCCCATGACGAAGACGTTCTCGTCCTTGCGCATCTCCTCGGCCATGGCGTCGCGAAGGGCCTCGCGGACGGTCATGGTGACCATCTCGGTGCCTTCGGGAATTTCCGCCATGGCGTCGTGGGAGGTGCGGCTCTGGATGATGTAGGGCGTGGCGGGCTCGGCGACGGGACGGTCCGAATCCGTGCGGGCGTCGGGCGCCGGCCGGTCGGCCATGCCTTCGGCCTGCATGTCCGGAACGGGAGCCTGCTGCGGAGCGCTCGGCCCGGGCGCGGGCGGGGCCTCGCCTCCCCCTTGCGCCGGCGCTCTCGAGGCCGCAGCGGACACGTCCTCGCCCTCGCCCGCGAGAACCGCGATGGGGGTGTTCACGGCCACGTTGTCCGTGCCGTCGGTGACCAGGATCTTGGCGAGGACGCCCTCGTCGATCGCCTCGACCTCCATGGTCGCCTTGTCGGTTTCGATTTCGGCCAGCACGTCGCCCGGCTTGACCTTGTCGCCTTCTTTTTTCAGCCATTTGGCCAGTTTGCCCTGCTCCATCGTCGGGGAGAGGGCCGGCATGAGAATATCGATCGCCATGGAAGACTCGTGTTCTTTGTCGCTGCGGCGAAAAGGGGGGAGCGGCGCGACAAGCGCCGCTTGGAGCTGATTAGAGCAGGATGTCCGTGTAGAGCTCCGACGGATCAGGCTCCGGATCGTGCGTGGCGAACTCGGCGGCCGCGTTCACGATCTCGCGCACCTGGCTGTCGATGGCCTTCAGCTCGTCTTCGGACAGCTTCCAGCTCTCCAGGAGACGGCGGCGCACCTGCTCGATCGGATCGAACTCCTCGCGCATACGGGTCACCTCGTCCTTCGTGCGGTATTTCGCCGGGTCGGACATGGAATGGCCGCGATAGCGGTAGGTCTGCATTTCGAGGATGTAGGGCCCCTTGCCGGAGCGGGCATGCTCGATGGCGCGCTGACCGGCGGCGTAGACCGCGCGGACATCCATGCCGTCCACCTGCTCGCCGGGGATGCCGAAGGACAAGCCGCGCTTCGAGAAGTCCGTCTGCGCCGAAGCGCGGTTGACGGACGTGCCCATGGCGTAGCGGTTGTTCTCGATCACGTACACGACCGGCAGCTTCCAGAGCGCCGCCATGTTGAAGCTCTCGTAGACCTGGCCCTGGTTGGCCGCGCCGTCGCCGAAATAGGTCAGGCAGACATTGCCGTTCTCGCGGTAGTGGTTCGCGAAGGCGATGCCGGTACCCAGCGACACCTGCGCGCCGACGATGCCGTGGCCGCCATAGAAATGCTTCTCCTTGGAGAACATGTGCATGGAGCCGCCCTTGCCCTTGGACAGGCCGCCGCGGCGTCCGGTCAGCTCGGCCATGACGCCCTTGGGGTCCATGCCGCAGGCGAGCATGTGGCCATGATCGCGGTAACCGGTGATGACCTGATCGCCCTCGCGGGTCGCCATCTGCATGCCGACCACGACCGCTTCCTGGCCGATATACAGGTGGCAGAAGCCCCCGATGAGGCCCATGCCGTACATCTGTCCGGACTTCTCCTCGAAGCGCCGGATCAGGAGCATGTCATTGTAGGCCGAGAGGTCCTGGTCCTGGTCGAATTGTGGGGTGTTAGGGGCGGCTTTTCGTGCCGTGCCTTTGTTGGGAGTGGTCTTGTTAGCCGCGCCAGAAGCAGCGCGACCGGCCTTGCGAGCAGCAACAGCCATCGGGTCCTCCGAAGGGTTTCCTCGACGAAAGTTGTAGCGCAGTCGATACCGGAAAGCGAGAGGGACCGAAGAGTGATTCAATACTACAGTAAATCGGCTAACTATATGACAGACGGAGATTTTTTTAGATAAACTCGAATCAAGTTAACTGGAAAATTCGGGATAAACCGCTAAGGGCCGGTGATGATGACGAGATCGTTGCGGTGCACACGTCCCAGCATGACCCGGGCCCGCTCCTCCAGCAGGTCGCGGTCGATCTGGTCGCTGCGCAGCAGGGCGATGCGGCGCTCCCAGTCGGCCCGCTCGGTCTTGACCGCGTCGAGTTCCCGCGTGAGCTCCTCGGCCTGCGCCTCGTACTGCTGCCGTGCCTCGATGCCTCGGGCGCCGCTATGGGCATGGTGGACGAAGTAGCCGACCACGGCCGCTGCGATGCTATAGAGCACCAGCGGGATCAGAATTCGTCTTGCGCGCCTACGAATGACCATGGGGGAAGCCTTGCCCGATCAGGGACGGTGACCGGAGAGGAATCCTTACACCGCCATGGTTAAGGAGGAGTTGAGAACCATCCTGAACCGATGAGGCTCGGCCCCGCCAGGGCGGATCGAACGACCTGCGCTCTCGCGACTTCGGCATGAGGGAGCCGGCAAGGCTGCAAGCAGTCTCGCCAAAAGAAAAGGGCCGCCTCCGGTGGCGGCCCTTCCCCAAGGAATCTCAGGCTCGGTTTCAGGCCAGCGCCTTCAGCGCGGCCCGGCCAGCATAGCGCGCCTGCGAGCCCAGCTCCTCCTCGATGCGGATGAGCTGGTTGTACTTGGCGAGCCGGTCGGAGCGGGCAAGCGAGCCGGTCTTGATCTGCCCGCAATTGGTGGCCACCGCGAGATCCGCGATGGTGGAATCCTCGGTTTCGCCGGAGCGGTGGGACATGACGGCCGTGTAGCCGGCGCGATGGGCCATGTCGACGGCCGCCAGCGTCTCGGTGAGGGAGCCGATCTGGTTGACCTTCACCAGCAGCGAGTTCGCGATGCCCTTCTGGATGCCTTCCGACAGGCGGTTCACGTTTGTGACGAAGAGATCGTCGCCCACGAGCTGGCACTTGGACCCGATGAGGTCGGTCACGGCCTTCCAGCCCTCCCAGTCGTCCTCGGACATGCCGTCCTCGATGGTGGCGATGGGATAGGCGGCGACGAGCTTGGCGAGGTACTCGGCTTGCTGCTGCGGGTTGAGCTTGCGGCCGTCGCCCTCGTAGACATACGCACCGTTCTTGAAGAACTCCGTCGCGGCGCAGTCCAGGCCGATGACGATGTCCTGTCCCGGCTTGTAGCCGGCCTGCTCGATGGACTTCATGATGAAGTCGAGGGCCGCCTCGGCGGTCGGCAGGTTCGGCGCGAAGCCGCCCTCGTCGCCCACATTGGTGTTGTGGCCGGCGTCCTTCAGGGCCTTCTTCAGGGTGTGGAAGATCTCGGAGCCCATGCGGACCGCCTCGGAAAGCGTCGGCGCGCCCACGGGCATGACCATGAATTCCTGGAAGTCGATGGGGTTGTCCGCGTGGGCGCCGCCATTGATGATGTTCATCATGGGAACCGGCAGGACGCGGGCCTGCGTGCCGCCCACGTAGCGGTAGAGCGGCAGGGCCGAGGCGTCGGCCGCAGCCTTCGCGACCGCCAGGGACACGCCGAGGATGGCGTTTGCGCCGAGGCGGGACTTGTTCGGGGTGCCGTCGAGCTCGAGCATCGTCTCGTCGATGGCGATCTGTTCCTCGGCGTCCATGCCGCCGATGGCGTCGAGGATCTCGCTGTTCACCGCCTCGATGGCCTTCAGCACGCCCTTGCCGAGATATTTGGACTTGTCGCCGTCGCGCAGTTCCACCGCCTCGTGGGCGCCGGTGGAGGCTCCCGAGGGAACGGCGGCGCGGCCCAGGGAGCCGTCTTCCAGGGTCACATCCACCTCGACGGTGGGGTTGCCCCGGCTGTCGAGGATCTGGCGAGCGTGAACGTCGATGATCGCGGTCATGAAACGGGCTCCTGAAGGCTGCGAGGCGGGAAGGTGCGGCCTCACGTCATGAAGTGGCTTATTGACCGAAAACCGGAGGTGGGCAAGGACGAGCCCCAGATTCACCGCAGCCATCCCAAGGACATTTCCAGTGACGGATATCCCTCTCCAGCTCGGCCAGGCGAGCGCCCTCCCCCGTTCCCCGGAGGAAGCCAAGCTCGACCGGGTGCCGAACCCGCACCCCGACACCGACTATCTCGCCCGCTTCACGGTGCCCGAGTTCACCTCCCTCTGCCCGGTCACGGGCCAGCCGGATTTCGCGATTCTCGTGATCGACTACGTGCCGGGCGAATGGCTGGTCGAGTCCAAGTCCCTGAAGCTCTACATGCACAGCTTCCGCGACCACGGCGCCTTCCACGAGGATTGCACGGTCTCCATCGGCAAGCGCCTCGCGGAGCTGCTGGAGCCCCGCTACCTTCGCATCGGCGGCTATTGGTATCCGCGCGGCGGCATTCCCATCGACGTGTTCTGGCAGACCGGCGAGATGCCGAAGAATCTCTGGCTGCCCGACCAGGGCGTCGCGCCCTACCGGCCCCGCGTCTGAGGCATCGGCCGCGTCAGGACGAAGGCGGCTGTCAGTCCCACGCCCAGAATGACCACGGCCGCCACTCCCGTGGAGGCCGTGAGACCGATGCCCCGCAGGCCCACGCCCATGACGACCACGCCAAGGGCCTGCCCGCAGAAGAACGAGAAGGCATGGAGCGCCACGGCCGAGGCGCGCGCCTGCGGCGCGACCTCGGTCACCTGGGCCTGGAAGGTGTTGTGGAGCATGTAGAAGCCCAGCCCCATCAACAGCAGGGCCGCGGCGTCGAGCTTCCAGTCCCCGCCGAAGCCGAGGACCACCAGGGCCGAGGCGGCGAAAAGGCCGCCGCCGATGAGGATGCGGCCGATCCCGAGACGCCGCAGCATCCAGGTGACGAGGATCGAATAGACCAGCCCGCCGACCGCGAAGCCGCCGATGGCGAAGCCGGCCTGGGTGGGCCCTCCGCCGCCCCGCTCCTCCAGCAGGGGCGCGATGTAGGGGAAGATGCCGAAGACCGCGAGGGATTCCACGAAGACGAAGCCGAACAGGGCGAGCGCCCGTGGATTCGAGAGGATGTCCCGGTAGCGCCGCAGCGCCTTGGCCATGTCGAAGGCGCCGCCCGGAGCCGCCCGGCGAAAGCCGATGAGGGTCGCGGCCAGGGCGACCGCCATCATGGCGGTGGAAAGGGCGAAGACGCCGCGCCACCCGACGAGCTCCGCCAGCAGCCCCGCGAAGGAGGAGCCGGCGAGCTGGCCCACGATGATGGCGACGAGATAGCGGCTGAGCGCCACCTGCCGCTGGGCCATCTCCACCCGGTCGCCGATGAGCGCGATGGAGAGCGGCACCGCCCCGCCCGCCGCCGCGCCGGCGACGATGCGCAGCACGAAGAGCGTGGTCGCGTCGGGCGCGAAGAACGAGAGGCCCAGCGCCAGGAACAGCAGCGACAGGGCCACCTTCATGACCTGCTCCTTGCCGAGCGCGTCGCCGATGGGCCCGAGGATCGGCTGGATGAAGGCGTAAGGCATGGCGAAGGCGGCGGAGAGGAGCGCGATGGTCTGCGGATCGGTGTTCAGGTCCCGGGAGATCACGCCGACCATGGGCTCGACCGCGCGGGAGGAGAACGTGCCCGCAAAGCCGCTCGTGCCCAGGATGAGGATCAGATTACGAGGAGACATGGCGCCCGGTTCTGGAAGGCTCGTCGGAGCCTGAGCTTCCATATCACGGCTTCCCGCCCGGACGACAGCCAGCGCTGCAGACCTGCCCCCCGAGTGGGGCATGGAACCGGCGCAATGCCGGACCTCAGGCCCGCCCGTTCTTCGCCAGCGCGTCGAAGGCCTTGAGCTGGGCGAGCAGCCCCTCCAGCTCCCTGAGCGGCACCATGTTGGGGCCGTCCGAGGGGGCCTTGTCCGGGTCCTGGTGGGTCTCGATGAAGACGCCCGCGACGCCGACCGCGACCGCCGCCCGGGCGAGGACCGGCACGAATTCCCGCTGTCCGCCGGAGGTGGCGCCCTGGCCGCCGGGCTGCTGCACGGAATGGGTGGCGTCGAAGATGACCGGCGCCCCGGTCCCGGCCATGATCGGCAGGGACCGCATGTCGGAAACCAGCGTGTTGTAGCCGAAGGAGGCGCCGCGCTCGGTGAGCATCACGTTCGGGTTGCCCGCCGCCGTGATCTTCGCCGCCACGTTCGCCATGTCCCACGGGGCCAGGAACTGCCCCTTCTTCACGTTCACCACCCGGCCCGTCCTGGCGGCGGCGAGGAGAAGGTCGGTCTGGCGGCAGAGGAAGGCGGGGATCTGGAGGATGTCCACCACCTCGCCCACGGGGGCGCATTGCTCGTTCTCGTGAACGTCGGTGAGGACCGGAAGGCCCAGGCTCTCCTTGACCTCCGCGAAGACCGACAGCGCCTTGTCGAGCCCGATGCCGCGCGCGCTCGAGATCGAGGTGCGGTTCGCCTTGTCGAAGGACGACTTGTAGACGAGGCCCATGCCGAGCCTCCCCGCCATCTCCTTGAGCGCCGAGGCCATTTCGAGCGCGTGCTCGCGGCTTTCCATGGCGCAGGGCCCGGCGATGATGCTGAGCGGCAGGTGGTTGCCGAACCGGACGGAGCCGGCCTCGACGGTGGCGGAACGGGATTGCGTATCGGTCATGGGGCGTCACTAGCCTGTTTGGGAGCGGACGAAAAGCGTTTCCCTGTCACTCCCTCACGGAGCACATCAGAACGTCATCGCCGAGGCGTTGATGATCCCGGCGGAGAGCGAGGCCGCTCCGAGGAAGAGCGCCGCCGCCATTTCCCCTGCGGCAATGCGCTGGGACAGGTTCGGCATCACGATGCGCACGAGCCAATAAACCAGGATCTGCACCACGAGGGCGACGAGGCCCCAGAGCAGGCAATCGACGATGGTCTGCGCGTGCACGATGGCGCTGGCGAGCGGCAGCGCGAAGCCCACGAGGCTGAAGCCCAAGGCCGTGGCGGCCGAGATCACGTTCTGGCGGATCAGCGCGAACTCGTTGTGCATGGTCGCGAGCGTGTAGACCGCGAGGTAGAGCGCCACGAGCACCGTCGCGACGACGAAGAAGACGAGAAAGCTGGCGAGATCGGCCAGGTAGTTCATGACGGTAGCCCCCGAAGACTTTTTGGTTTGTCGGCGAATCGGCCCGATACTACGTTGCTTCGAACGCGATCGCGACGCCGAAAGCGGCGCTGGCCGGCACCACGATGCGGCTGCCGATGTGCTGATACGGGATTTCGGCCGCATCCAGCCACCGCCCCTGCCGGCCGATATCCTCCACGCGGACGGAAAAGGCCGCGAGCGACGGCTGCGCAGGATCGACCTCCACCGAGCCGTAGACCTCGGCCGCGTCGTCCGGTGTCATCACATCGAGATGCGCCCCCTTCAGCGGGAACGAGACGTCCCTGTCGGCGACCCGGCGCGGCTCCGATCCCGTGAAGGCAGCCAGGAAATCGGCATGGCGCTGGGGCTCCGGCGCCGCGAAGGCCACGGCGGCGATGTCCACCGCCTTGTTGTCGTGGCGCTGGAATTCCGGGTTCCAGAAGTTCTCCGGAAAATGGTGCTGGCACACGAAGAAGCTCGCCTGCGGCGCCGCCTCGCTGCGGGCGAAGGCCAGGGTGAAGGCGACCTGGGTCGGCGTGCCGTCCGGCCTGCGCCCCCGGCGCTCGAAGAAGAAGGGCTCGAAGGCGCCGATCCCGCTCTCGGCGAAAGCCCGCGCATCGGCCTCGGCATCGCCGCTGTCGAGAACGAGCATCGCCAGCCCCTGGCGCTGTTCCAGGTAATCCCGCAGGAAGGCCCCGAAGCTGAACCGGCCCTCCTCGTGCGGCGGGATCTCCGCCCCCTCCCCGAGCGCGATCAGCTCGATGAACGAGGATTGCAGCTGCACCAGCCGGTTCTCGGTGCCCCAGGGATGGCGGTTGCGCGCCCCGACCTGAAACCCGAGCCGCTGATAAAGGCTCGACGCCTCGTCGAGATCGTGAACGGCGACGACGAGGTGGTCGATGCGGCGCTGCATGGAGGGCCTTTTCCTAAGGGAACATACCTTTTTCCAGCCATAGCCCGGGCACAAGGCGCGGGACAAGCCATGATGTGGCCGGGGCGGCGAGTTTCCAACGGGGAATCAGGGGGTTGGGCGGGACAGCCGCCAACTTCAGCACACGTGGCGGGCTGCAGAGATGAATTACTCAATCCGCCAAGCACCATGGAATGCCTCCCCTAACAGGGAGTTGTTCGAGCCCTGGCGGCTCCTATAGTTATACGCAACGTAATCTTATTAGGCCGCCCTTGCGTTTAACTGCTAACGACTTGCCTCCCTAGGAACTTAGCCACAGAGGAACCGCAAGCATAAACGTTGAGGCGCAACAATCCGCGAAGGAAAGCTCCGATGCCTACAAACTATACTCCGGTCAACACCACGACCACGGCCCAGGGCGACCATGCTTTCGACATTGCAACCGGCGATACCGTGCTGGTTCTACCCGATATCGAACTGAAAGCAGAAGGTCATGACGCAAATGGCATAAATTCTACAGGCACGGATAACCATCTGATCATTCGCGGGACAGTATCATCGGTGCTCGGAGATGGCATCGTCTTGGGTGGTGGAAGCAGCATCAGGGTTCAAGAGAATGGTCTAGTGTCCGGCGGCCGATATGGAGTTAGCATTTCAGGTAGCGGCGGTACATTGTGGAACTCTGGTGAAATACGAACTGAGGCTGACGCGCGCACCGCAGTCATTGTAAACATGACCTCCACCCGAGATCAGTTCACATTCTTCAACAACGGAACGGTTGAAGGTAACCTCACTGTTATTACAGGGACAGGGACTATCATCAACACAGGGCTGATCATAGGTCGTGTGGCCTTCCTTGACGATAACCTCGATCCTTTTGGCAAGAACGACACATACGATGGTCGAGAAGGACAAATTCAGGGCTCGATCTTTCTCGGGACGGGAGATGACCGAGCTTATGGCGGGGCCGGTTCCGAGACGTTCGACGCTGGTGCCGGCGATGACTTGGTCGATGGCGGCGACGGGATCGACACGCTTCTCTTTACGGGGACGAACCTGAGTGCGTTAACGATAGATCTGCGTCTCACTGACTGGCAGAATACGGGGGAGCTAGGTCGCGACAAGTACCTTAATATCGAAAATATCACGTTTAACGGGCAGGATTCTCCAGCCAACCTCACTGGCAATAGCCTTAATAACATTATTGCCGGAGGAAACGGGCGAGACACTCTTGAGGGCTGGCTTGGAAATGATGAGCTCAATGGACGAGGCGGCGCAGACACGTTATCGGGCGGAGATGGCAATGACACGCTTATTGGCGGCCATGGAAACGACGTGCTGGATGGCGGCACAGGCCAGGACACTGCCGTCTTCTCCGAAAACGAAGCTGACTACGACATCATCCGCAACACCGACGGCACCATCACCGTCGCTCACCGCAACAACGGCCAGGATGGCACCGACACCCTGACCAACATCCGCTTCGCCCGCTTCGAGGCCGAGAACAAGACCGTCGCGCTCATCAACAGCGCTCCCATCAGTCTGGCGCTCTCCGGTGCCGCTGTGGCCGAGAACGCCGCCGACGCCC
>NZ_JBHSBQ010000118.1:0-25127 GCF_042650665.1 Microvirga sp. GCM10011540
CCATCGTGCAGCGTCAGCTACATCAGGGCGAGCACGGCCTCGTCAATCTTGTCGTGGTCGATCTCCATGCGGCCACTTTACCACGCCGCAGCCGAAATTCCGCGGTCCTCGGCGGATGCGTACGATCCAGGCGGCAGAAGCGAGTCTGCTGTACCTGCCGCCGTACTCGCCCGACCTGAACCCGATTGAGCAGGTGTTTGCGAAACTCAAAGCACTGCTGCGCAAGGCTGAGACGCGGACGAAAGAAGCTCTCTGGACCACCATTGGCGCACTGCTCGATGAGTTCTCGCCCGAGGAGTGCCAGAACTATCTCACCAACAGCGGCTATGAACCCGTGTAAGTCGAAAATGCTCTAGTGGTCTCCGCCCAACGAAAGAGTCCGTTTGCGGATCCCTGTTAAGCGGAGCGTATGCGAGGCTGTGGCATGTGCACGGGAATCTCGCTTATCCTGACACCCTCTGACCGGCTTCGCCTTGAGATGTCGCCAGCAACCGGAACATGAATCAGAAACACGTCTGGCGAGCTGCCATCGTGCTGCTGAGCGCGGGTGGCCTCGGCACGACCCAGATCATGCGTCAGACCGGCACCTCCAAAACCTGCGTCTGACGCTGGCAGGAGGCTCAACCCATCCACAAAACTCATCACGCCGCATGGCCATCTGCTTGGCCTCCTTAGCTGCTGTCATGCCGTCCGTATGTCCGCCGCGCGGCAGCAGGCGTACGCATTGTTCTCAACACACCGATATTCGTAATCATAGTCCCCGTATGGAAAATTCCCTCCCCCACCGACTAAGATGTGCAAACGGCAGTTCCGACAAACTAGGTCTTGCACCGGATTGATTTGAATAATAGCTGCTCGCTTGAGCGAGAACGCAGCTCTTACATGCTCAATACCATGCTCCTCAATTCCTTGGTGAATAAACTCGTATGTACTGTAGACGTGTTCGCATCGGGGACAATCCAGACTGTTAGCGTATCCATCGACCTCTATGTTGAAATCCCTTTTGACCCTCGCAGACACTTCCGCCGAAATAGGTCTGAATCCAACGATTTTGGCCCGTTCCGGTGTCCAGTACCGCCGTCTAATTGCCTCAAACACGGAAGGCTTACAGTAGAGTGTTGCAGTTATGCCTTCCGCAATGGCCTTCATTGCCCATTCAACCACTGCAGAATCTTCTAACGAAACTACATTTTTGCCTTGATGGACTAGCGCTTCGATGGTGCCAAAACTCAGAGGCGGGCGATCGGCTTGGTTGGAAGCTTCAGGTGCCAGAGGTTTTTTCATTTCACACTTCCGTTCATCTTCAGAGAACGCAAACGAATTCTGGTCAATTAGCTAGGCTTAAGCCGTGAACACTGGGTCCGTTGAGCACGACCCACAGGGACCGATGGCGTAGGCCCAACCTTTCCCGGGCACATAGACTGGGCATGCACACATCAGAACGGGCCCCATGCACCAGCTGGTACACTGCGGTTTCTGCAATTCACCTACAGACGGACCGATAGGTAGCCCTTCGCCTTCAAAGCCGCTCAGGCCAGCTGGCATGGCCATCGGCATGGCAGTGGGGGTGCGGGCCGCCATCAATTGCATGAGCGCCTTCGCCTGCGGATCGGCTGGTTCATTCAAAAGGATTCGAAAGACCGGATGGGAGTGATCTTTACAGGGCTGGTGCCCAATGTGGTGGGCTTCGGCAATCATTGCGCTGGGGATATTAACCCATGAGCCGCAGCCAGCAGGGGCAAAACTGACGTAACCTGGCTCTGCAGAAGCCTTCATCATGCCGATCAGCTGTGTGGTGGTTCGGTCCAAGCTACCGTCAGAGAGCGCCTTTTCCAGTCCCGCACCGTCGAGAGCCGCTCGACCACCGGCGGTTCCTGCTGCGTTCTTCGCCAGAGCCATACGCCGTCTCCTCAGTGCTGCACGGGACGACCAACGGGGACTCACTGCCTAACAATAACATATGTTGGCAAATTAGTCCTGCGAAAATGGCTGACTGAGGACTTGAGGAAGACCTGCTGGTGGAGAACCCGGTCGGCCAACCCGGTCGAAAAGCTCACTGGCATGAGCGCTCCTGACATAAAGCTGCCGTTTGCCCAAACTCCGCGTTAGGTTCGAGCAGAGCATCGCAGATCGGGTACCAAGTGTTAGATTTTAACCACTAGCTCAGCGTCTAGGCTTCAGCCCTGTCACAAGCGTCACATTGGGCTGCAAGAGCTAAGTCATTGCAAATGCTGAGGTCACAGCGTCACAAACGTCACATGTAAAAAACTGGAGTGCATGGACGAAACCTGTCCGGCGTAGAGCTTCGGTCGACTCTTAGGTCTTTAACCAACCTGGGACACCACTACGTCCTGTTAAATAGTTATGTGCCGTAATCCTTGAGATCTCAATATACTTAGCTCGCCACGGCAAGTTCTGCTCACCTAGTTATAGAACAATATCTAGGGATGTGTGCACTGCGATTTGCATTTCTAGAACAACCACTAAATTGACAGATTTCATCTAATTAGATAACTAGGTAGGGCCTAAGGCGACACCTAGAAATTAAAGGGCCAAATAATGACATACATTCCCCATTTCAGCCGAGCTATCCTAGAAAGAGGCAAGGGCCGTGCCGCACGAGGCGCGGTCCTGAGTGAGGCCCTGCGCAACATTCTCGAGGACAACGGATACCAGCTTGGTGACTCTCTGCGGGTTCCTGGGGCAAAAGCTTTCCATGCAGTGAGGGATGGTAAGAAGGTAGCCTTGGCTTTGAAGATTTCGTCCGATCGCTGGGTCAGTGCAAACAGGTCTAAGGATGGCCGTTTTGGGGCGCTCGAGGCGGCAGATACATTAGCGGTGATCACCTTCGACAGTCGGTACGATTGGGATCCGCAGCGGCTTCAAGTCCTTACATTCGACTGCAAAGAGGTCCTGAAGAAAGCCAAGGCAAGATACAAGCGCGACCACTCCGACATCGGCTTTCTCCCCTTAGATGACGATAGTGCTTGGCCCGATAGTCCGTTCAACCTCAAAGATCTCGGAAACCGCATCTACGACGAAGAGATCGAATGGCTGGATGATGCTGAGGGCGACGTCGCCGAGGCTGGAGATGAAAGCGAAAAGTCCGAGGCCATGGAAGCGGTGGATGTCGAGACCCTCACAAATCGCTTCAAGCAAGATGTGGCCCGGGAGCTGGGTATTGATCTGAGCCAAGTTGAAATTACGATCACTCTGAAGATTTGAGCCCCAGGATCAATGCCAGCAATGTCCCTTCCGTACGAGACCCCGTTCTGCATTGAATTCACGAACAACTCTCATGCCGAGAATAAGAAGGAGCGCCATTTCGCTGAATATGCTGAGGCGAAGGAGTTCTACTTGGAGTGCCTTGACGTCCATCGGCATGTGTACTTTTGGGAGATTGGATCCTTTGCCAGCCGGAATGGCAAGATCGCTGACGAGTGGTTCTGCTTCATGTGGAGGGATGACACCTATCACAATCGGCCCCGAAACCGTGGCGAAGGGTTACGGATGAGCAGCATGAAGGGGCTCTGGAGCTACGAGCCATACAAGAGGTGAGACGACCTGGTGCGCTCATGGCACAAACTGTGCGCTGCGCATTGCCCGCAGGATCAGCAGATTGTAATGTTAAGCTAAGAATAATATTGGGCTGCGCGTTTGCGGCCAGGAAGAGCTGGGGAGCGTCGATGAAAGCCTTTGATTTTGATCATTATTTGATCGATTCCTACGCCCGTTTCTCGCGGTCTTTTACCTCTGTCTGTGTCGACGACCTCAGGCATGAGGTTGAACGGCAGTATGATGCAGGACGATTCTGGCCGGATGCTCTTCTGTCGCTGAACCCGCAGTTCCTCTCCGGACCGACTGTCGATGAATTGGCCGCTTCCGGCGATCTCGACGATGCGACCAGCAAAATTTTCCGGTTTGGTGCCAGTCCCCTCAGGCTCCACCGGCACCAGGCATTCTGGCCTGCCCCATGTGGGTGATCCGGGTGTGGTGTTAATTCAGGGTTTGGCCGAAAGCGGACTGTCCTATTGGCCAAGCCTCTCAACTACGTCGGCCCACCGTGCTGCATCTACATGCCGTCCCTGCTGTAAACATTGGTCGTGAAAATGCTGGGCATAGCCACGGCGGATTTCATCGAAGTGCGATTTTCCAGTAATCCGGAAGTGACCGTAGGCTGCTCCTATCACTCGCAGCGATAGCTCGCCCGGATCAAGTGACGGCACGGTCGCCTCGCACCAAGCTCGAATTGCCGGACGTATCGTTTCGATGTAGGCCACGCCTGGTCCCCGAGGACTGTTTTGCGACCAGCCCAGCCCCAGGACTTCGAATTCCACCTCAAACAGAGGTACGTTATCGAGCATAGTTCGGATTCCCGATTCCAGACGAAGACGGGCATATTGTTCGATAATATACAGATGATAGTCCTGATGGGTGACCAGGATCTTCTGAAGATCGTTGATGATGATCTGCGAGGCGGCGACGACGTTTCTCTCAGTAACGGCTCCCCGCACAGTTCCGGTGCCGATGGCAAACGGGGCGTCTGACGCCAGGAACTCTTTAGCCTCCTTCTCCATCTCGCCGACCCTGTCGATCTCGCTTTTGCCGAAATTAACAATGGCATCGATGCGGTCGGCAAACGCCTCTATCGATCCACGGAGCTCGCGACGCGGAACATCTTTTGTCGCGACAAGAAAATTCATGAAGGCGTGATTGCATTCTGCGACGCGAGTTTCCCCTGCTTCGAGGGCCCTTATCGCATTGTTGCCGATCATTGTGATGTAATGGTTCTTCTTCGAAGAGTCGGCCACATAGTAGTCGTCTAGGCTACCAAAGATCTTAACGAATGCCGCATGAATGCCCCAAAGCGTCATCGCATAACCGGTACGCCCGGCACCGGATCGATCGTACTTTCCCAGGAACTCTTCGACATGATCGAGCGACTTGGATGAGGAGTCTGCCGCCTCAGACTGTTTGTTGAACCAACCCATGCCTATCCTCTCCATTATATATGGAACGTTCGCAGCCTCACACGACACGTGTGATGGCGAGTTGCCAAGTTCGCCTAGATCCTGCAGCGACTCACACTGTTGACTGCACTATCGTGGAAGGAAAAAATGATAAGCTTGAACGGCCAATGTGACGACCACTCCGCTCAAAACCAGGGCAGTTAGAATTCTGGTTCGTCGCTCTAGCCCGGCAATGGCGATTAGTTGGCTGCTCAGTGTCTCGGATTGAGCTTCGCGCATCTTCTTCAAGTCTTCCTTGTTGCTCTCGAATAGACCGGCAAAGGAACTTGCGAGCGCTGCTTGGACTTTCTGTTGAAGCTGCTCAAGGGCGGCTGCATTCTTTGCAGTCCCTTGTGAGACTACTTCGTTAAGAACCTTCGAGCTTTCGGCCAGTGAGTTCGTGATCCGTGTAGTGAACTGCTCGCGAGAGGCGACTTCACCCGCGAGGGTGGACTTAACCACTTCAATCTCTCGCTGCAGGCTCGCGAGGTTCTCGATCAGCCGTTCAGGGTCGGCCTTTCGCACCGAGTTCGCGGCGTCCTCGACCGCTTTCGTCGCTTGGCGCAGCTCGCCGATCAAATCACGGTGGGCGGCCGTTAGCTGGGAAGCGCTCTCTGCCGTTGCCGTTAGGCCTTTACTAGCGCGACCAAGGGATATCTCGATATCCGAGATCTCGTCGAGCTTGCGCGTAACGGTAACAATCTGGCTGTGAGCGTTAGCGATTTTGGTTTCCAAGTCTTGAAGCACACTCATACTCATAATCCTAGTGTTGTTCTGACTGTTGAGCTGCTCCACCTGCTCAAGGCACGATCGGCGGTCGAGCAAAGTAAGTTGGACAGCTCAGATACGTCGAATGCTGACACAACAGCATCTACATCTGAAGAGCCAAAGGATCTCGCCAGTGCACGAGCTTGCTCGTTTACGTTGGTGGGGAGAACCCCATCCTGCGTGAGACGCAGCAGTGTGTAAACGAGGGGTGTGCGCAAGGTCGGTACCTTGGCGGATGCAGCATCGGCCAAATAATTGATCGTCCACTGCACCTCTGCGGTGCTCACATCATACCCTGTGACGGCTGAGCGTAGAGACGCCTGTAGAGTTTGCGAGCAAACGCCTTCATTCATATCCGAACACATTGCCTCGACGAGGCCACGGATGAGCAGTAAACCAGGATGATCCGGGTAGGACTCAAGGGCTCTAATCGCAAGCCCTCGCAACTCACCTGCATCAACCGGAGTTAAAACCTTCTCAATCAGCTCAGCCCATTGGGAGAAATCTACGTCTGTTCCTTCCAGCAAAGCATCCAAACGCTCAGCGCCAAATCCTTCTTGCAGATAATCAATCAGACGCCGCCGGATGTCATCGTCCGATGTTGCGGTTCGCGCCAGCAAAATCGCTTCCTGTATAGATCGACGGCGCGCACGCTCGACAATATCGTAAGTGAAGTTGATGAGCTTCGATGCCAAAGCAAAAGCGAGCTCCTTCGGGCTTCCCTCCCGAATTTCGCCTACTTCTTTTGCAAATGATTTCGCTCGAGTTGGTTGCGAAGCGCTCGCATAGTCCAACAGCGCTGCTGTTGATCGCTCGAGATCAAACTGATTGACGTGCAGGAGAAACTTGGCGCTCCCGAAAGCTACCTCATAATCGGATAACACGGCGATCTTAGTCAATCTGAAGATAGCCTTCTCTTGGTCCTTACGGTCCTCGGCACTCCAAAATGGAATCTCGATTTGTGTGGCTCGTGTGAGATCCCCTATTGATTCCAGCACACGACGGGCATTTTCCACGTCAGCGGAGATGCCGTTGAAGCTTTCTAAATGAAAGAAGAGAGCGCGTGTGATGTCATCCCGCAGTGACGTCTTCTTGCTAGCTTCCTCGTAGAGCTTCTTTAGTTCCTCTAAATCAGCAGACGGATTCAGTAACTGGTCCGAACGACCCGCATCGAACTCGGAGAACAGGACGGTGCATAGAGCAGGCTTACGGTCGCGTCCCGCTCGGCCGGCTTCTTGATAGAAGCTTTCGAGTGAACTCGGCATTCCATGATGGACGGTGTAGCGGATATTTGGTTTATCAATGCCCATGCCGAACGCTTTTGTGGCGACGAGCAGGGGCACCTTGTTCCCCTTGAACGCTCTGACGTTCTCCCTCTTGAGCGCTTCCCAGTTGCCAGTCGGCAAGCCGGTCGGCGCCTTACCAGAATAGACGGTTACTTCGGCCTCGGTTGCTTTCCGTGCTTCGGTGGCGGTGGCTGTGACGCCGTGAGAAATGCCATTGACGGTCGGAGTGAAAATCACTCCGGAATATGTGCTCCTCCCCGCAGGCTGGAAGAACTCGCTTTTAGGAATTCCAAAGCGCTCTGGTAGCGAATGAAGTAGTCCACGTAGTACTGCCTTCTCGTCGCCTCCAGGAGCGGAACGCATAATCCGGAACTTCAACTCCGCGCGGTCGAACGAGGTCGGCCGCAGGACTGAATCGCTGCGATGACGATCTATTTGTAGTTCAGCAAGAACATCACGGAGTACTGCCCGTGAAGCTGTGCCCGTGAGTGCGAGTAGCGGAGGCGGATCGCCAGCTCGATCCTTGCCGAACGCACGGATGTTTCGACCTATATTTAGGTATGCGGGTCTGAAATCGTGACCCCATTCTGAGACACAATGTGCCTCGTCGATGACGGCCAAGTTGACTAGTGAGGTTTCCGAAAGAGCCCGGAGGGACTCCCGAAAGCTTCTCGACTGCAGTCGCTCGGGCGAGTGTAGGACGAACTGATACTCCCCTCGCTCAACTCGAAGCAGCATCTTCGCGCGCTCGTCGAGAGACGCGAGGGCGCTGGTCACCGGAGCGGCTCGATCAATGCCATACTGTGCGAGAACCTCAATCTGGTCTTCGATCAAGGAGATGATTGGATCAACTACCAAGGTAACGCCTGGCATCAAAAGGCCGGCGAGTTGATAAATGATGCTCTTCCCGGCTCCGGTAGGAAGTAGGACAATCGAGTCCTGCTGTCGCAAAGTCTTGAAGACGGCCTCGTCTTGGAGTGGTCGGAAGTCGATCTTTCGAAAGATGTTCTGAAGGAAGAGCCGAAGCGATGCTCTCGCCGAATCGAGATTGGTCACCTGTATAGCCCGCCGTTCAAGGCTGTAGTTTTGCCTAGCTGCGACGTCGAGCGGTAAATACGTAGGCCGCAGGATGATGTCGGCCTGCCCATGTGTGGCAGAGCTTATTCGATCGTATGGGCTAGAGAAGCGTTCAATGAAAACGGATAGAACTGAGCCCAAATCATCTGGGATATCTGTGTCCAGCCATTCATTGGCGCTCACTCGAGTGAGAGCTATAGGCTCTTGGTCCTGCGCACGGACAACTAGAACATCAGGGGTGGATTGCACCTGGTAAAGTTGGTCGAGTGCACCCAACAACTGAATGGCGTCATGAAGCGCGGCGGCTGCTAGGCGGCATGAGCCATATACGTTGACTGTCCAAATCCCACCGGGATTGAGCCACCCGAATGATAGAGCGCGGGCGAGTGCAAATTGGAGCTTAGTTGCCTCAGAGCAATCTAAGATCAGTGATGCGAGCCGATCGTCATCCTCACTACTAACGTGGTTCAAGGAAAGTGCTGGGGAACAGTGACGGTATATTCTATCTAAGTTCGGGCCAGACCCGTTCTCTATCTCGCGATTAGGAACGCGAACAACCGGAATCCCCATTGAGGAGAGCGCGGCATCGCGCGCCGAATCGATTTGAGGGTTATCTAGGTGTTCTGAGCCGTCGATCTCTATTGCTAGGGGGGCAACTCTTGGATGAGAGAACAGAAAATCGACGCGTCGGGACCCTTCAGAATTTAGGCCATGCGCTTCCATCAGCCTGTCTAGAGAGGCTTGTGGAGCGAACCAGTGTCCGGCGTTCGGGCCTAGTCGCGAGGGCACCCATTCTGTTGCAAATATTCGTTCAGAAGGGCTGCCTAGGAGGGCCTCTGAGCCGAGTTCCTCCGCTGTGGCGGAGGATTCGATAGTGAAGCTGTCTCGCTTAGTTAGTGCGTTGAGCAGACGATCTAACGGGATGCGACCACGGTGCGCGCGCAAGGCCCATCCAAGCTCTTGTCCTTCGTCCGAAAGGTCGGAGATAGGAGATCGGAGATCTGCTTCCAAAATGCCCTGCTCCTCAACTCGAAGCGTAGGTAGTGGAGCATGACCTCTCTGGAGTATTTTTATCAGCAGTGAGCTCGTTAGCTGCGCATCCTCGTTCGTAAATCTTCCTCGATTGCGTCGAGTCAGCATCACCGCTTGGCCGAGTGTTCTTAGCAACGTCCGATTTTTCCAGTCGATGCAGTCCCTGCTTATTTGAGGGATGGACCCAACTTGAATGTACTCTGTTACCCAGTCCTTTCGGGCGCGGGGTTCGGGCCACTGAACGGACAGGGTAGCTCCGGATGCGCGAGAGATTTGGAGTGGAACATGAGGTGAATCACCTTTTGAACCATCGGCGCCAGCAATGTTCAGCGTCGCCTTACAGTTAGGGTAAGCCGAGCAGCCCCAGAATGAACTCCCAGCATTCGATCCTTGTCGAGCGACCCGCGCGATCATAGGTGAGCCGCAGGACGGGCATGATGGGGATTCTTCGGAAAAGTCTCTAGGTTTAATCGGAGCCGTCCGGGGTGCGTCTGCGCCCTGAAGCCTTCGATTAACTCTGACCAGCAAGCTCTTTGCTGCTTGAGATGATCGAATTTCTAATTCGGTTTTGAGAACTTTGAGCTGCCCCGGATTATCTTTGTGGCTGTTCAGGAACTCCTCAAGCTGTGTTGAGCTGAGATCAAAAAGTGGTCTGGACATCAAAACACGAGTTATTGAGAAACGGTTTGGAACCTTAGCGGTAAACTGTTCTCATTCGCAATGATCGAGCAGACCAATAGGTCATTTAGTTTAACAAGCGACAGTAATTGACGTGCATATGTAACATTTCTGTCGCACCGATCTTTATGGGTCTAATTCAACCTCTGACCCATATTTAAAGGCATTGCATTGGTCCCATGGCCAAGCAATCCGCGAAGGTAGGGAATGGGATAGGGAAACCTCAAAAGTCGAAAGCAACCCCCAAATAAATTCAAATACTTATAGAAATTAAATGGCGGAAGGGGGAATCTGGACGGTGCCGAAGGGGCGGATGAAGGTGGGCCGTGAGCACCGAGTACCACTCTCCCGTCGGGCCAAGGAGATCCTTGTCAGAATGGGCGAGGTTCGAAGCGGCGACCTCGTGTTTCCTGGCGCGAAGCGAAATCGGCCCCTGTCCACGATGGCTTTGGAGACGGTGATGCGGCGGATGAAGTTCCAGCTTTCAGGGCACTGGTCGTTCCAGTTCTGCGTGTATGCTTTGCCCCGCATACGCTCCAGCGCCGCCAGGCGCGTGTCGCGCTGTCGCTTCATGTTGACATCCAGTTGCTCAACCGACTTCAGAGTCACCATCAAGGTCCGCTGCTCAAGCGCCTCGGCGTTGATCCCGCCGCTCGCATTCATGCAAGTCACGACCATCTGGCATTTGATCTTTTTCACCTTCCTTCCCCTGCAGGCTCCGCCTGCTGTCGTTGTGTTGGTGTTAATGTAACTTAGTTGCTAAGGAATGAGCAAGCGTTGCTCTAGACACTGCCGAGTTCCGCTCACATATTTTCCGTGCGAAACCGTCCCAGACTCGGAGGTCGCTCCTCCCAGCCACTGGCACGGATCTTCGCTGCCCACGGCCTGAAGGCCGCTGGCCCGGTGCGCCGGCAAGCCAGCTTCCCGAAGGACGCGACGTGGGTCTGCTGGAAGCGGTTCTAGAACGCGGAATGCGGGCCGATGCTCTTATGAACGGCGGCTTATCCGTTCGATGAGGCGCTAGACCGTAACCCTTACGGGTCGACGGCCGGTCGCGACCCGGAGGACAAGGCCATGCGGCCACAACTCCGAGTCACCGTGAACGTCAAGGTTGACGTGGCGGCCATCATCCTTCGTGTTGGTGCGTTGCTAATAGCATTCTTGACTTGATCGGCGGCCCCGCTTCGGCGGGGCCGTTATCGTCTTCATGAGCTCTCAGATAGATGAAGCAACATGCCTGCCCCGGATATGCCTCACGCTTGGCAGCTATGGAAGGCCACCGTGTTTATCAGCGAGGGTGACGTAATCGTCTATTAGGCCTTGGACGGCAACTTCGAAATGCGACGCTTTCCAGGAAGAAGCATCGTAGGTTGTTCCGTCGGTGCTCTGATAACGCTTGCCGGTGGTATGGTCAGTTGAATGGCGGACGATCTTGAGGCGATTTGCGTCTGACTCTGATGCAACCGAAAGCGAGTGATCGTCGCCGTTCGACCATCGGAGCTCAAAGCTTAGGCCGTAATCATTGCCGCTGACCTTTGCTTTGATACCCCGTTCATTCAAGCGACTCGCATATTCATCGGCAATCGGTCGAAGGTCTGCCAATGCCTTCGCAGCAAACGCGCGGTTGGAGGCCTTCCGATCAGCTGCGGCGGCTTCGGCCGATTTGAGGGCTGCTAACTTGCCGTCGAGTTGCTTGAAGAAGGCGTCCGCCATCATTTTTACCTCCGAGTTTCCGGCCTGAAGGTAAGTAGCCAAAGCCAACTTTCAATATAGCTGCCGAAGCTACGCCTGCCGCAGTCAGGTAATCAGAACCAGCCCAGTTTTCGGGCGCGGGTCGGGCGCAAAATTCCTCAAACGGGCGAGAACAAACGCGAACGAGCGGGAAGTCAAAAATTAGCTAAGTCGTTGGAACCGATATATTCAGGGACTTGCAATGATGTGCCGGTAAGCGTGACAGTTGGGACTAGGAATCTGGGGGCTGAGATCCGAGTCCTTTCGGGCGCGCCATTCTTTTCAAGAACTTTAGAGCAGGAGTCCTTTGTTCGTACTCAGACGGCAATGCGTTGAACACGGCCGGGAGCCTAGTTCTGCGCCGTGCGTGATTTTAGAGAGTTACTACGCAGCGCCAATCGACAGCCGCTTACCGGGCTTATCGCCTCTTCTGACTGCTCGTCTGATGTTTGTGGCGGTGCGCGGGAAAAGGGGGCGCAAATCAATGTTAGGGCCAATGTTAGGGCCAGCTTTGCGATCTCTGCGCTTTATTGAGAGAAATCAGAGCCTTATCGAAGGATTATGGCGGAGAGGGGGAGATTCGAACTCCCGATACGGTTGCCCGTATGCCGCATTTCGAGTGCGGTGCATTCAACCACTCTGCCACCTCTCCGGGGTGCGAAGGCCTTGGGGCCCGCTGGTTGAGGCGGGGTGGATATCACGCGTTCTTCCGCTCTTCAAGCACCTTCCTGCAGGTTTTTGGTTGACAGGGGAGGGTTCGTTCCGTAGAGAGAATTTCTCTATGCGTGGACCCCTGTGTCCGCGCATTTTCATGCGGTGGCCCTGGGCTGCCGTGAACCGAAGCCGGAAACTGCCAAAAAGTCGGCCCTGCGGGTCTCCTGCAGAGAGTCGGGTTTGAACACGAGGATCAAGATGTTCGCAGTGATCAAGACCGGCGGCAAGCAGTATCGCGTTGCCGCTGAAGACGTCATCACCGTTGCCACGCTCGCGGGCGAGCCGGGCTCGACCGTCACGTTCGACCAGGTTCTCATGGTCACGAACGACAACGGCACCCAGGTGGGCGCACCCCTCGTCGAGGGCGTCACCGTGACGGGCGAGGTGGTGGAACACACCCGCGGCGAGAAGGTCATCGCCTTCAAGAAGCGTCGCCGCCAGAATTCGCGCCGCAAGCGCGGGCATCGCCAGGACTACACCGTGGTGCGGATCACCGAGATCCTCGCCGGTGGCGCGAAGCCCAAGAAGGCTGCGGCAAAGAAGACCACCAAGGCTGCGGCGGACGACGCTGCGCCGGCCGAAACCGCTGCTGAGTAAGCGATTTAGGCAACTGACAGGAACACGGGAGTAGACCCATGGCTCACAAAAAAGCAGGCGGCTCGTCTCGCAACGGCCGCGACTCCGCAGGCCGTCGTCTGGGCGTCAAGAAGTTCGGCGATCAACAGGTCGTGTCGGGCAACATCATTATTCGTCAGCGCGGCACGAAGTGGCATGCCGGCGCCAACGTCGGCATGGGCAAAGATCACACCCTCTTTGCCACGGCTGATGGACGCGTCCGATTCCTTACGAAACAGGGCCGAGCTTTCGTATCGGTCGTACCGGCCCAAGAGGCAGCAGAATAACGGCGAGAGCGATACGAAGGAGCTCCCGCCGGCATCACACCGACCCGGCGGATCAGAGCTCCAAGTAGGCCTTCAAGGCCAAGCTCCAGATCCGAGAAAGACAGGGGAGGTGGGATGTCCACCTCCCCTTCGTCATTTCCGGGCCGAAACGAGGGCCCAACCGGATCGGAGCAGGACTATGTTTCCCGACCTCACCCGTGACGATGTGTTCCGCCTTGAAACCCGCCGCCTCTGGCTGCGCTGGCCGCGCCTTGCGGACGTTCAAGCCATCGTACGCCTTGCCGGTGAGAAAGCCATCGCGGAGATGACGGCCCGAATTCCGCATCCGTACCCGCCGGAAGACGCCGAACGCTTCATCTTCCAGTCCCGGCGCTCCAATGCGGACGGCCAGGGCCTCGTGCTCGCCATCACGCCCAAGGGCAAGCCCAACAGCCTCATCGGCGTCGTGGGGATCGGTCCCGGCCTCGAGACGGGCAAGCCGACCCTGGGCTATTGGCTCGGCACGCCTCATTGGGGCCAGGGCTATGCCACAGAGGCGGCCCGCGCGCTGATCGACGCCTTCTTCGCCTATGGCGAGGAGGACGAACTTATGGCGTCCGCCCGGGTGCTCAATCCCGGGTCGCGGCGGGTGCTGGAGAAGTGCGGCTTCGCCTATCAGGGTTCCGGCCTGGCCGAACTCCCTGCGCGGGGCGGATACTACCCGGCCGACCATTTCCGTCTCGACCGGCGGGCCTGGGAGAGCCTGAAGACCTGGGGCCATACCGGCCTCGTGAGGGAACCCGCATCAGTCGATGCGGGGCAGGAGCTCTCCCTCGTTCACTGACGAAGGCGCTCCCGAAGATTTTCGGGAGCGCTTCCACGTGGTCTTTCGTTGCTCCCGTACACCTTGTCCCGTAAAGGATGCGGGTTATGAAATTTCTCGACCAAGCCAAGATCTATATTCGTTCGGGCAACGGCGGCGCAGGCGCCGTGTCGTTCCGCCGTGAAAAATTCATCGAGTTCGGCGGGCCCGACGGCGGCGACGGCGGCCGCGGCGGCGACGTTTGGGCCGAATGCGTGGAGGGGCTCAACACCCTCATCGACTACCGCTACCAGCAGCATTTCAAGGCCAAGACCGGCGGTCACGGCATGGGTAAGAACCGGGCGGGCGCCAAGGGGGCCGACGCGGTTCTGAAGGTTCCGGCCGGCACCGAGATCCTGGATGAGGATGGCGAGACCGTCATCGCCGACATGACCCATGTGGGCCAGAAGGTCCTCCTGGCGAAGGGCGGCAATGGCGGCTTCGGCAACGCCTATTTCACCACCTCGACCAACCGGGCCCCGCGCCGGGCCAATCCGGGGCAGGAGGGGCAGGAGCGTACGATCATCCTGCGCCTCAAGCTCATTGCGGATGCAGGACTCGTGGGTCTCCCGAATGCAGGGAAATCGACCTTCCTGGCCACCGTCACGGCCGCAAAGCCCAAGATCGCCGATTATCCCTTCACGACGCTCCATCCGGGGCTCGGTGTCGTCCGGATCTACAATCGCGAATTCGTGCTGGCGGACATTCCCGGCCTTATCGAGGGAGCCTCCGAAGGCGTCGGCCTCGGCGACCGCTTCCTGAGCCATGTCGAGCGCTGCCGGGTGCTGCTGCACCTGGTGGAGGGCACGAGTGAGGATGCGGGACAGGCCTACGAGACCGTGCGTCACGAGATCGAGGCCTATGGTCACGGTCTGGCGGAAAAGCCCGAGATCGTCGCGCTGTCCAAGGCGGATGCCCTCGACGATGAGACGCTGAAGGAGCAGGTCGCGAAGCTGGAGCAGGCCTGCGGTCAGACACCCCTCGTCATGTCCTCGGCATCGAACCAGGGCGTGCAGGAGGTGCTTCAGGCGCTCCTTGCGGTGATCGACGACACCAAGGCCGAGGAAGAGCCGGCCGAGGCCCAGGAGGAGTGGCGCCCGTGACCCCGGAGATCGGCCAGTTCCGCCGCATCGTTCTGAAGGTCGGATCGGCCCTTCTGGTCGACCGGGCGCGGGGACGGCTCAATCATGCCTGGCTCGCGGCGCTCGCCGAGGACATTGCGGACCTTCATGCCCGGGGCGCCGATGTGCTCGTCGTCTCGTCGGGGGCCATCGCCATGGGGCGAACGGTCCTGGGACTTCCCGCAGGACCGCTCAAGCTGGAGGAAAGCCAGGCGGCCGCAGCCGTCGGGCAGATCGCGCTGGCGCGGACCTGGTCGGAAGTGCTCGCCCATCACGGGATCACGGCAGGGCAGATCCTCGTCACCCTTTCCGATACGGAGGAGAGGCGGCGCTACCTCAACGCCCGTGCCACGACCTTGAAGCTGCTCGAAATGCGGGCCGTGCCCGTCATCAACGAGAACGATACGGTGGCCACGTCCGAGATCCGCTACGGCGACAACGATCGTCTGGCCGCTCGCGTCGCCACCATGATCGGGGCGGATCTGCTGGTCCTGTTCTCCGATATCGACGGCCTCTATACGGCGCCGCCCGCGTCCGACCCGAACGCGGAGCATCTTTCCGTCGTGGAACGCATCACGCCCGCCATCGAGGCGATGGCCGGAGGCGCAGCCTCGGAGCTCTCCCGCGGCGGCATGCGCACGAAGGTGGAGGCGGCCAAGATCGCGACCTCGGGCGGCACCCATATGGTCATCGCCGACGGGCGCACCAAGAACCCCCTGAAGCGGGTCGCCGAAGGCGGGCGCTGCACCTGGTTCCTAACCCCCTCCAACCCCGCAACCGCGCGCAAAACCTGGATCGCCGGCGCTTTGGAGCCGCGCGGCACCCTTTATGTGGACGAGGGAGCGGCCCGGGCGCTCCAGAGTGGCGCAAGCCTTCTGCCGGTGGGGGTCCGCCGTGTCGAGGGCAGCTTCGCCCGCGGCGATGCCGTGACGATCCGCGACGACCAGCGCATCCTGGGCCGGGGGCTCGTGGCCTATGACGCCGACGATGCCGCCCGCATCATAGGCCGCCCGAGCCGCGAGATCGAAGCGATCCTCGGCTATCCCGGGCGGACGGAAATGGTCCACCGGGACGATCTGGCGCTCACGGACCGCACCGTCATTCCAGCCTCCCTGTCAGCCTGAGCAATGTGCTGGCGTCGCCCGGTGCGGCGCTTTTGATGTCGTTGTCGAAATAGACGTAAACATCCCGCAGTTCCTCCTGCCAGGTGGCGATCTGCCGGGCCCAGTCCTGCAGGGTCTCCTGGCTGTAGCTCCCCGCATAGCGTCCGTTGGTGCCGTGGGCGCGAACATAGACGAAATCGGCCGTCGTCACCCATGGAGCGGGAGCGGCCGCGTGATCGGAGATGCAGAGCGCCGCATTGTGGTCGCGCAGCAGGTCGAAAACCCGATCTTCGTACCAGCTCGGATGCCTGAACTCGAACGCGTAGCGGTGCCCGGGCGGTACGAGGCTCAGGCACCGCGCTACACGCTCCATGGTTTCCTCGTTGGCCTTGAAGGTCGGCGGCAGCTGGAACAGGACCGGCCCGAACTTCTCGGCCAGACCAGCCATTCGACCGAAGACGAGGGCGATGCTGTCCTCGATGTCCTTGAGCCGCTTCATATGCGTGATGAAGCGCGAGACCTTCCAGGCGAAGAGGAAGCCTTCCGGCGTGCTGTCGTGCCATGTCCGGACCGCCTGCTCCGTGGGAAGGCGGTAGAAGGAGTTGTTGATCTCGGCCGTGTCGAACTGATCGATGTAGAAAGCCAGAAAATCCTTGATCCTCAGGGTCGAGGGGTAGAAAGGTCCATGCCAGGATTTGTAGTGCCAGCCCGATGTGCCGATCCGGACCTCGGTCGTGTTTCGCAGCTTCGGTTCGGTTGGAGACGAGGACCGGCTTGGCCCTGGGGCCGCCGCGCGTGCTATGGATCTTGGAGGATGGGTTTGCCCCCGGGACTTGGACATGGATGACACTCGCACTTTGAGCGGACTCCCGCTCGCCGAACAGGTCAACGCCGTAGAGGCGGCATCGGTCGCGGGCGCGGACATCCCGGCACTCATGAACGAGATCGGGCGGCGCGCCAGACAGGCCGCCCGCCGCGTCGGGCTTGCGACCGCCGAGGAGAAAAATGCGGCCCTTATGGCCATGGCGGCCCGCATCCGAGGCCGCTCGGGGGCCATTCTGGCTGCGAATGCCGAGGATCTGGCGGAGGCGAGGGCCAAGGGCCAGACCCCCGCTTTCATCGACCGCCTGACCCTCGATCCGAACCGGCTGGAGGAGATTGCTGCGGCCGTCGAGAGCATTGCCCGGCTTCCCGATCCGGTAGGACGGCTTCTCGCGCGCTTCGAACGACCCAACGGGCTGCTGATCGAGCGCGTCTCGACCCCCCTCGGCGTGATCGGGGTCATCTTCGAGAGCCGCCCCAACGTGACGGCGGATGCCGGTGCGCTCTGCCTGAAGGCCGGCAATGCCGCCATCCTGCGCACCGGATCTGAGAGCTTCCGCACCTCCCTGGCCATCGCGGAGGCGATGGGGGAGGGGCTGATGCAGGCGGGCCTGCCGGCGGATGCCATCGTCCTCGTGCCGACCCGCGACCGGGCGGCCGTGGGGGCCATGCTCTCGGGGCTTGGCGGCAACATCGACGTGATCGTTCCCCGGGGCGGCAAGAGCCTCGTCGCAAGGGTGCAGGAGGAGGCCCGTGTGCCGGTCTTCGCGCATCTCGAAGGGATCTGCCATGTCTTCGTTCACGAAAAGGCCGATCTCGACATGGCCAGGCGCATCGTGCTCAACGCCAAGATGCGCCGCACCGGCATCTGCGGCTCGGCCGAGACGCTCCTGGTCGACCGGGCTTGCGCTGCCACGCACCTGAAGCCGCTCATTTCAACGCTTCTGGAGGCCGGCTGTGCCGTGCGTGGCGACGAGGCGGCCCAAGCCGTCGATCCCCGCGTCACCCCTGCCACGGAGGAGGATTGGCGCACGGAATATCTCGACGCCATCATCTCTGTCCGGGTCGTGGACGGGCTGGAGGGGGCCATTGCCCATATCGAGGCCTTCGGCTCCCATCACACCGATTCCATCGTGACGGACGACGCCGCTGCCGCCGAGCGGTTCATGGCGGAAGTCGACGCGGCGATCGTGCTGCACAATGCCTCGACCCAGTTCGCCGATGGCGGCGAGTTCGGTTTTGGGGCCGAGATCGGCATTGCCACCGGCCGGATGCATGCACGGGGTCCTGTCGGCGTCGAGCAGCTGACCTCGTTCAAATATCGCGTGCTCGGCTCGGGCCAGACCCGCCCGTGAAGCCTTCGCCGTTCCGCTTCCGGCCGGAGCCCTCCGGCCTGGCGCGCTTGCCGCGGATCGCGCCCGGCATGCGGATCGGCCTCTATGGCGGCTCCTTCAACCCGGCCCATGCGGGGCACCGGCACGTGAGTCTCCTGGCCCTCAGACGTCTGAGGCTGGACCGGATCTGGTGGATTGTGACCCCGGGTAATCCCTTGAAGGACCTCAGCGAGTTGGTCCCGCTCCCCCTGCGGGTCGAAGGGGCCCGCGAGACCGCCGATCACCCCCGCATCGACGTGACCACCTTCGAGGAGGAGATCGGGGCCAGCTACACGGTCGAGACCCTGGCGTATCTCAGGCGGCGCTATCCGGGCGTTCGGTTCGTCTGGATCATGGGGGCGGACAGCCTCGCCAGTTTCCACCGCTGGCGCGGTTGGCGCAGGATCGCCCGGACGATGCCTTTTGCCGTGGTGGACCGTCCCGGCTGGACCCTGAAGGCCGTCCGCTCGCGTGGCGCCCAGGCCTTGTCGGCCTGGCGAATCGCCGAGGCTCGGGCGCCTGCCCTGGCCGATATGGCGGCGCCGGCCTGGGTCTTCCTGCACGGCCCACGCTCTCCTTTGTCATCCACTGCGATTCGCCGGATGCGACGAACTTCTCCTTTCGGGGGACGTTGAAATAACGTGCCGTTCGACCTTATCTTAAGGTCACGGCGCAGAGTGTTGCGCTGATTGAAAGGGTCTGAACCTGAACCGACTGAACTCGCTTGAGGCGGAGCATCATCCGCTTCCCCCTCTCTCCGGAGCGGATGCTCCGCACGATGAGGATATCCGGGCCGCAGCCCTGGCCTCCCTCGAGGATATGAAGGCCGAAAATACGGTCGAAATCGACCTGGCCGGCAAAACCTCGCTTGCAGACACCATGATCGTTACGTCGGGCCGCTCCCACCGCCATGTGGGCGCCATCGCCGACCGCCTTATCAAGGACCTCAAGGACAAGGGGTTCGGGAATGCGCGCGTCGAGGGCCTGCCCGCCTGCGATTGGGTGCTGATCGACGCCGGTGACGTGCTCGTTCACATTTTCCGTCCCGAGGTTCGTGGTTTCTACAACCTCGAGAAGATGTGGGGCGCCGACCGTCCGCAGGACCGGGCCAGCTGATCAGAGGCTGACTTAAGTTGCGACTGAGCTTGCTGGCCGTGGGCCGTCTCAAGAGCGGCCCCGAGCGGGAGCTGGTCGAGCGATACAGGCAGCGGATCGAAGGCATGGGCCGTGCCCTCGGCATGGCCGGGCTGGACATCGTCGAGCTGCCGGAAAGCCGGGCCCGTCGGGATGACGACCGCCGTGCGGAAGAGGCGTCTGCCCTTCTGGACAAGGCGGGTGCGTCCGTGCTCGTGGTCTTCGACGAGCGCGGCAAGAGCCCGACGAGCGAGGCTTTCGCGGAGCGGGTCCGGCACTGGCGCGACGAGGGCCGACCCGGTCTCGCCTGCGTCATCGGGGGGCCGGATGGCCTCGATCCGAGAATCCGCCAGCGGGCCGATCTGGTGGTTTCCTTCGGGGCGTTGACGATGCCGCACCAGATCGTGCGCGCTCTCGTGGCCGAACAGGTCTATAGAGCCCTGACAATCATCGCCGGTCACCCTTATCATCGCGCCGGACACGATGATTCCTGACGGATGGCCCGCTTCACCTTTCTGACGACCCGCAAGGTTCTCGGCCTTGCTGCATGGATGGCATCTTTCTCCCTGGGCGTCGCGCACGCCCAGCAAGCGCCTGCGGCTCAAGCCCAGCCCGGCGCCGAGACGGCGGAGCAGAAGGCCCAGCGGGAGCGCGACCTCAGGATCCTCGAAGAGGCCATGGCGGCCAGTGCCGAGGCCCGCAAGCGCCTCGAGGCCGAAATCGCCGAGATCCAGACCGACCGGGCCAAGCTCAACACGGCCCTGATCGAAACCGCGAACCGGACGCGAGCCACGGAGGACCGGATCCGAGCCCTGGAGCAGCGGCTCCAGACCCTCACGGCCAGCGAGGCCGCGATCCGCCGGTCCCTCGAGAGCCGCCGCGGGGTCATTATCGAGGTCTTTGCCGCCCTCCAACGCATGGGGCGCCGCCCGCCGCCGGCGGTTCTGGTCCGTCCGGAGGACATGCTCGAAGCGGTTCGCGCCTCGATCATGCTGGGGGCGGTGCTCCCCGAATTGCGGGCCGAGGCCGAGACCCTCGCGACCGACCTCGCCGAGCTCGTGCGTCTCAAGAACGCCATCGCGACGGACCGCTCTACCCTGGGAAGCGAGCTGGCCGCCCTCACGGGCGAGCAGAACCGTCTCACCGCCCTCATGAAGGCCCGCCAGGGCCGGCTCGCCGAGGTCGAGAGGTCAGTGGGCTCGGAGCGGGAAAAGGCTGTGGAACTTGCGCGCCAGGCTGGATCTCTCAAAGAATTGATCGAGCGGATGGAGCAGGAAATCGCCGGGGCCCAGAAGGCCGCGGAGGAGGCCCGCAAGGCGGCCGAGGCGCAGGAGCGGGAGGCCAGGGAGCGCTTCGCCCAGGCGGCGTTCCGCGATCCGGCCCGATTGGCCCCGAAAATCCCCTTTTCAGAAGCGCGAGGCATGCTTCCTCAGCCCGTCAGCGGCGAAACCGTCCAGAATTTCGGCGCTTCCGACGGCTATGGCGGAACGACGCGCGGCATTTCGATCAGGACCCGTGCGAATGCAACTGTTGTATCACCCGCGGACGGATGGGTGGCCTTTGCCGGCCCCTTCCGGTCCTATGGCCGACTCTTGATCATCAATGTCGGTGGAGGCTATTATGTTCTTCTGGCCGGTATGGACCAAATCAGCGTCGATGTCGGACAATTTGTTCTCGCTGGAGAACCCGTCGCATCCATGGGAGAGACATCTCTCATGTCTTTGATGGGCGGTGCCATAGAAAAGAACAATCCCGTCCTCTATGTTGAGTTCAGGAAAGACGGCGGTTCGATCGATCCAGGTCCATGGTGGGCGAAATCGCAAAGCGAAAAGGTTCGCGGATAATGCGCAAACTGTCCCTTTTAATTCTTGGTGCGGCCATTGGCGCGGGCGGTGCGACGGTCATGTCGCAGACGAGCCTGTTGTCCAGCACGAGCGCGATTGCCGCCTCGGCCGACACCTATCGGCAGCTCAGCCTCTTCGGAGACGTTTTCGAGAAGGTCCGCACCGATTACGTAGAAAAGCCTGAGGAGGCCAAGCTCGTCGAGGCTGCCATCAACGGCATGCTGACCTCGCTCGATCCCCATTCGAGCTACATGGACGCCAAGAGCTTCCGCGACATGCAGGTGCAGACCCGCGGCGAGTTCGGCGGCCTCGGAATCGAGGTCACCATGGAGGAAGGTCTCGTCAAGGTGGTGACGCCGATCGACGATACCCCGGCCTCCCGCGCCGGCATCATGGCCAACGACGTCATCACCCAGATCGACGGCGAATCCGTTCAGGGCCTCAACCTGAACCAGGCAGTCGACAAGATGCGCGGCCCGGTCAATTCCTCCGTCACCCTCAAGATCCAGCGCAAGGAAGCGAAGGAGCCGATCGAGGTGAAGCTGACCCGCGAGACGATCAAGGTTCGTCCCGTCCGGGCCCGCGTCGAAGGCGATATCGGCGTCCTGCGCATCACGCAGTTCAACGAGCAGACCTTCGAGGGCCTGCGGTCAGGCATCGATAAGCTCACCAGCGAAATCGGTGCGGACAAGCTCGCCGGCTTCGTGATCGACCTGCGCAACAACCCGGGCGGTCTGCTCGACCAGGCCATCATGGTGTCGGATGCGTTCATCGACCGCGGCGAGATCGTCTCGACCCGCAGCCGCAACGCCGAGGATACCCAGCGGTTCAATGCCAAGGCAGGCGATCTGACCAAGGGCAAGCCGCTCGTCGTGCTCGTCAACGGCGGTTCGGCCTCGGCCTCGGAAATCGTGGCCGGCGCCCTGCAAGACCACAAGCGCGCGACGGTGCTCGGAACCCGGTCCTTCGGCAAGGGCTCCGTTCAGACCATCATCCCGCTCGGCGGCAACGGTGCCGTACGTCTGACGACGGCGCGCTACTACACCCCGTCGGGCCGTTCGATCCAGGCCAAGGGCATCGACCCGGATGTGGAGGTCCTGCAGGACATCCCAGAGGAGCTGAAGGGCAAGGACGAAACCAAGGGTGAGGCCGGTCTGCGCGGCCACCTGCAGAACGGCGGCGAAAAGGAAGAGCGCGGCGGTTCCTCCGCCTACGTCCCGCCGGATCCGGCGAACGACAAGCAGCTCATCGCCGCCTACGACCTGCTTCGCGGCGTTCGCAAGGGTGCGAGCAACACCACGGGCGCCCCGAACTAAGACTCCTGACGCAAGTCATCCCGACACGAAGAAAGGGCCTGACGGCAACCCGCCGTCAGGCCCTTTCCATTCATGTTCGACAAAACGTACGGAAGAGCTTGTGCCGCGCAGGATGAAGCGGCACTCTCGCAGGTGCTTTGGAACCAGAAGTGAGTTGTCGGCGATGATCATCAGATGTCTGCACGGTGTCACTGCAGCGCGTGAGGGAGGCCATCGCCGATGAGGGGCGCCAAAGCATCTCCGAGCAGGAAAGACCTGCCGTATCGCTCCTGTGTCGGAGTCATGCTTCTCAACAAGGATGGGCTCGTTTTCGTCGGCAGGCGCCGTTCGGAGGCCGGCGGCGAGCACGTGGCCGACGGCTACGCCTGGCAGATGCCGCAGGGCGGCATCGATCCGGGCGAGGACCCCTATCAGGCCGCCCTGCGTGAACTGTACGAGGAAACGAGCGTCCGTTCCGTGCGGCTTCTGGCGGAGGCGCCGGACTGGTACTCCTACGATCTGCCCTCGATGGTGGCCGGTCGCGCCTGGCGGGGGCGCTATCGCGGTCAGACCCAGCGATGGTTCGCCTTCCGGTTCGAGGGAGACGAAAGCGAAATCGACATTCTTCATCCCGGCGGCGGCCACCATAAGCCCGAATTCGACGAATGGCGCTGGGAAGAAATGCGGCGGCTGCCGGACCTCATCATCCCGTTCAAGCGCCCCGTCTATGAGAACGTGGTTGCCGCTTTCGGTCACCTCGCAGGGCCTGCGGAACGGAGCTGACGCGATCCGGCGGAACTCCAGCTGCGCCGGTTGGTTGGTGCGCAGCAAGGAGGTGCCCATGGCCGAGACTCTTCGTGAATTCCTGAAGAAGGTGGAGAATCTTCCCCCCGAAACCCTGGTTTGCGTGGCGGAGGTGGACGAGGCCTTTGCGGCGAACGTGGCGCAGGTCGAGATCGTCGAGGATGCCAGGACGCAAAGTCGGAAAGCGGACGGCACGGAAACGGTCGAACTCGCCAACGGCAGTGAAAAGGTGGTCGTGATCCGCTGGTGACGGCTCGGTTGGATCGGCTCATCCAGGAGCGAGTTTTGCGCTGCCGCGCTTGAAACGAAATCCATCGTTCAAAATTGAACTGTCAGAGGCTCGCTTCCTCGGCAGGGAAGCCGGCTCACGGCCTCGCAGCCGCGACATCACGGGCGTTCGGCCCAGTCAGGATCCAACGATGACAAAGAATATTCCCGGTACCCAGCAGAATCCCGACGGCATCCCTCAGGAAGGCCATGGCGGCTCCAATACCCGCGGGACCCAGCACAAGCAGGGCAAGGACGGCAACGGTGCCCAGAAGCGGGAGCAGGAGAAGAAGTCATGAGCAGCAACGGCAACAGAAGCCAGCCCAACCACGTTCGCGTGCAGGGGCAGCAGGACGAGCACGACAATCGGAGCAACACCAATGACAGCGGTGCGCCCGATGTCGGTCGAAACGGCGGCCTGAGCCATCAGGAAAGCCGCGACCATAACAAGCACAACAATGCCGGCCAAAGCGGACACAAACCGCAGCAGCACAGTCCGGCTCAGGAGAAGCAGTAAGAGGCGAGGCTCGTACAGCCCACCATCGCCCTCGCGCTGCACGCGGACTGGGAGCTCAAACAGCGAAGGGCGCTCCGAAATTTCGAAGCGCCCTTTTTCAGTTGCAGTTCTTAGACGACGTAGAAGTCGGCCGCCGTTATCTTGAGGTTCTTGTCGAGCGTGGCGAAGGCGACCGCCGCTCCGCTGCCGGAGCCATCCGCATCATACGAGAGGATGCCCTTCTTGGCGTCGTAGATGATATAGTCGTTGCCGTTCTTGGCCTTGCTGCCGGTGGTGAAGAATGCACCGGCCAGTTTGCCCGGATCGGCCATCGTGCCGTTTCCGATCTTCTTGAAGATCGCATTGTCCAGAAAGATCCGGTCGTCCTTCACGCTGAACTCGACCAGTTTGTCGAGGTTCGTCGACTTGTTCGGCTTGGTGTCGAAGACGAAGGTGTCGCGTCCTGCTCCGCCCTTGAGGACATCATTGCCGAGGCCGCCGTTGAGACGGTCGTTGCCGGTTCCGCCCAGAAGCGTGTCATTCCCCGCACCGCCGAAGATCTTGTCCTTTCCGGCATAGCCATGGGCCCTGTCGTCGCCGACAGTACCGGCGATGGCGTCGTTGGCGGAGGTGCCGACGAAGCTCTTGCCCGCCAATGACGTGGACTCGGGCGTCGGAGAGGGCGTCAGGCTCGGCGTCGGGATAGGAGTGGGGGTGGGCGTCGGCGTCGGCGTCGGCGTGGGTGCCGGAGTTGCGGTGTCGGTGGGCGCGCCGTGCTTGGCGGCCGTGGCGCTGGTGCCGTAGGTGAGGTCGGGTGACTTCACGTTGTA
>NZ_JBHSBQ010000119.1:0-25478 GCF_042650665.1 Microvirga sp. GCM10011540
GGCTAGGGGCTTGGTTCGCGGGCACACCGCTCGCGCGAACGCGTCAGTCAGCATTCACAAGGCTCATGACGCTTCCAACAGGTGCATGATGGATTCGCCAGCAGTATCAAGGGGGAGGAGAGCAGGTCGGCATTTCCGGCGAGGCCCGAGGTCCGTGGGGAGGAGAGCAACGCGGCGCTTCCGTCGTGAGTTTTCGAGCCGGGGCGGGGTCCATAGGGGGAGAGCAACGCGGTACATGCTGAGCCAGCCTCTCAGGATGGGTGCCTGGGAGCACATTCCCGATCGCCAGATAACCCACCTCTCAGAACAGGCTGGCCTGCATTTCGCCGGAATGCGCCCGAACCGCATCGCCCTGCCCGAAGCGTATCCGGCGTTCGAGCTTGAGCAGGAAGTCCTTTCGCGGCTGGCCGCCGCCGTAGCCGGTCAGGGATCCGTCGGCGCCGACGATGCGGTGGCACGGCACGACGATGGAGACCCGGTTCTGTCCGTTGGCACGGCCGACCGCACGGCTCGCGCCCGGCCGTCCGAGGCTCGCGGCGAGTTCGCCATAGGACCGGGTCTCTCCGAAGGGCACCGCCTGCAGCGCCGTCCAGACCTCCTGCTGGAACGCCGTTCCGGGCAGCCAGAGGGGAACCTCGAAGACCGTCAGGGTTCCGGCGAAGTACTGCTCCAGCTCCCGCTCGATCCGGTCGAGATGCCCGTTGCGTCCGGGGGCGATGGCATAGCCGTAGCGCCCCCTCAGCTCCTCGATTTCCGCCGGGAGGGCGGGCCTGTCGGTGAATTCCAGCATGGACAGACCGCGCTCCTCCGCCATGGCGATCATCGGCCCCAGGGGCGTCAGGATGCGCGCACAGAGCATCAGCGCCTTCGACCGGCTGCGGCCCGGCGTGGTGCCGATGGTCTGCCGGAAGGCATCGCGGAAGCCGCTGACGGATTCGTAGCCGTGGTCGTAGGCGGCGCCGTCGATGGACTCCCCTGCACCGATGCTGCCGAGCGCCGCCCCCAGCCGCCGCGCCCGCACATAGGCATGGAAGGTCATGCCGAACTGCTCCTTGAACCACCGCCTCAGGCGGACCGGGTCGATGGCGCGGGCCACCAGATCCTCGTCGGTCCAGCGCCGAGAGGGCTCGGCCTCGACCTCCTTCAGCAGCGCCGCGACCCAGTCCGGCGCCGCGCCCTTCACGTCGAGGGGCCTGCAGCGCTTGCAGGGGCGAAAGCCCGCGGTCAGCGCATCCTCCGCCGTCCGGTGGAACACCACGTTCTCCGGCTTCGGCTTTCGCGCCGTGCAGGTGGGGCGGCAGAAGATCCCGGTGGTCTTCACCGCCGTGTAGAAGACGCCTTCATAGGCCGCGTCGCAGGTCAGCATGGCGCGGACCATTTCGGATGTGGGAGGGAGCGAGGATATGGTCATGACCATGTTCTACCAAACCCTCGCTCGCCCGCTCCACCGACAAATCGACAGGGAATTCGAGCTCCTGTCGTGATTGTGAGTCGTCGGGGCGCGATCGGGGGCGACATTTCCCCGTCCTCGCCCTATAGTACTGGCGAGTGCAGGTCGCGTTGTGCCGACCTACCGACTCGGCACGGCCTTCCGTGACCTGTGACCGCTCCAACCTCGGTTCTGGAGGAATGGTCATGGCCCAATTCCATGTGATTGCCGGCGCTGACGAAACCCCGGTCTACCCCATCGTGCGAAAGATCGGCCTGGCAGACCTGAGGCACGCCCTGTCGAAGGGATTCGACGATTTCTGGGCAATGCCGTCCCATCTGGTCTTCCTCGGCCTCATCTATCCCATCGCAGGCGCCTGCCTCGCCGCGCTGACATTCACCAACAACGCCCTGCCCCTCCTCTACCCGCTGGCCTCGGGCTTCGCCCTGCTCGGCCCTCTCGCGGCCATCGGGCTTTACGAGATCAGCCGGCGGCGGGAGATGGGACTGGAGCCGAGCTGGCAGGACGCGTTCGACGTGCTGCGCTCGCCGTCGATCCCGTCGATCATCGCGCTCGGCGTCCTGCTGCTGGGAATCTTCCTCGCCTGGCTGACCACGGCCCGGATGCTCTACGAGGGCCTCTTCGGCTATGCGGCCCCGGAATCCTATACCCGGTTCGTCAACGAGGTTCTCACCACGTCCCAGGGCCTGCAGCTGATCGTTCTGGGCAACCTGCTGGGCTTCGTCTTCGCGGTGGCGGTGCTGAGCATCAGCGTGATCTCGTTCCCGCTGCTCCTCGACCGCGACGTGGGCGCGGCGGTGGCCATTCACACCTCCGTCCGAGCCGTGCTGGCGAACCCGTTCACGATGGCGGTCTGGGGCCTGATCGTCGCCGGTGCGCTCCTCCTCGGCTCCCTGCCCCTGTTCGTGGGCCTCGCCATCGTCATGCCGGTGCTCGGACATGCCACCTGGCACCTCTACCGCCGGGTGGTGGAGCCTCCGCCTCCGCAGGAGGTGCTGCCCGCCGACGGGCAGCCGCGTCCCTGACGCAGGATCTGCGGGAGCCTGATTCCAGTCAGGCTCCCGGCTCGAAGAAGAGCACCCGCGAGAGCAGCGTGTAATCCGCCTCGAACACCATGATGCCGACGAAGACGAAGAGCGCCGCCACGGGCACGAGGATGGCATAGACGAGCGCCAGCCTCTCCCAGGCCATGTGCATGAACACGGCCACGATCAGCCCCGCCTTCAGCATCATGAACAGCAGGATCAGGGTGTAGCGCAGCGCGCCCTCGAGCTGGAAATAGTCCACCAGATACGAGAACGCGCTGAGGATGAAGAGCCATCCCCACACCACGAGATAGAGCCGGATCGGATGGTGCTGCCCCTGATGCTGTCCTTGGGCATGAGCCGTGTCGCGCGCCGCTGCCTGTGCCATGGCTCCCTCACCAGAGATAGAAGAAGGCGAAGATGAACACCCAGACGAGGTCGACGAAGTGCCAGTAGAGGCCCATGATCTCGACCGCCTCGTAGCTCCCCCTCCGGCTGGTGAAGAAGCCGCGCCGCTCGGTATCGTAATCCCCGCGCCAGACCTTGCGCGCCACGATGAGCAGGAAAATCACCCCGAAGGTGACGTGGGTGCCGTGAAAGCCCGTGATCATGAAGAAGGACGAGCCGAACTGGGCCGCGCCCCAGGGATTGCCCCAGGGCCTGACGCCTTCGTGGATCAGCTTGCTCCACTCGAAGGCCTGCATGCCCACGAAGGCGGCGCCGAGGATCGCCGTCACCAGCATCAGGATCGCCGTCCTGCGGCGGTCGCGCCGATAGGCGAAGTTCACCGCCATCGCCATGGTGCCGCTGCTCGAGATCAGCACGAAGGTCATGATCGCGATGAGGATGAGCGGAAGCGTCACGCCGCCGATGGTCAGCGCGAAGACCTCGCTCGCATTGGGCCAGGGCACCGTGGTGGACATGCGCGCGGTCATGTAGGCGATGAGGAAGCAGCTGAACACGAAAGTGTCACTGAGAAGGAAGATCCACATCATCGCCTTGCCCCAGGAGACGTTCTTGAACGCCCGCTGGTCCGAGGCGAAGTCTCCCGCCACGCCCTTCAGGCCCGGCTGCGCGGTGTAGACCTGCGCCCTTCCCGTGACTGCTGCTTCCGCCATGCCAATCCCCTCTAGGTCAGCAACGCGCGACAGATATCGACGAACTCGTCCGCCCAGCCGGTGAGCAGGTTCAGGAGAACCAGCCAGACGAGGAGCAGGAAATGCCAGTAGAGGGCGCAAAGCTCCACGCTCAGGGCCACTCGGCCCGGAACGTCGCTGCGCCAGGCGCGGTCGGTGGCGCGCGCCAGAGCCACCAGCCCGCCCAGCATGTGCAGCCCGTGCAGGCCGGTGATGAGGTAGAAGAACGAATTGGCCGGATTGCCCGCCAGGAGATAGCCGGTCTCGGACAGCTGGCGCCAGACCAGGAGCTGCCCGGCCAGGAACGCGATGGAGAATGCCCCGGCGGCGAGGAGGCAGGCCCGCACCACGTCCATGTCGTCCCGACGCACCGAAACCAGGGCCCATTGCAGCGCGACGCTGCTCATGATCAGCATGCCGGTATTGGGCCAGAGCAGCCGCGGCATGGGCACCGAGCGCCAGTCGCTCATGCTCATCCGCATGGAATAGGCGCTGATGAAGAGGGCGAAGAGCGCTCCGACGACCGCGAGGAAGACACCGAGCCCGATCTTCGCCGCGGGGAGGGATGTCGCGCCGCCGCCCGGGAACTCGCCTGCGATCCCCTCCTCCAGCCAGGGCTTCGCGGTGATCCTCTGCTTGGCCAGCCACCAGGCGCCGAAGCCGATCAGCCCCGCGAGGAAGAGGAGAATGCTGGTCATGAGGCCGGCTCCGGCGCCGCCCGCGTGATCGAGGCCTGGTTCTGCGGCACGAAATCCTGGTCCGCGCCCGGCACGCTGTAGTCATAGGCCCAGCGGTAGACCACCGGCAGCTCCTTGCCCCAGTTGCCGTGCGGCGGCGGCGTTTCCGGCGTCTGCCATTCAAGCGTGGTCGCCCGCCATGGATTGCCGCCCGCGGGCCTGCCGTGCCTCAGGCTCCAGATCAGGTTGAAGACGAAGAGAAGCTGAACGAAGCCGACCACCAGAGCCACGACCGTGATGAATGCGTTCAGGGTGTGGGCCGAGGGCGGGACGAAGGCCATGTCGCCCATCTCGTGATAGCGGCGCGGCACTCCCATGAGCCCGAGATAATGCATGGGGAAGAAGATCGCATAGGCGCCCAGGAAGGTGACCCAGAAATGGAGCTTGCCCAGGGCGTCGTTCAGCATCCGCCCCGTCACCTTCGGATACCAGTGATAGATCGCTCCGAAGATCACGAGGATCGGCGCCACGCCCATGACCATGTGGAAATGCGCCACCACGAACATCGTGTCCGAGAGCGGCACGTCCACCACCACGTTTCCCAGGAAAAGGCCGGTGAGCCCGCCGTTCACGAAGGTGACGATGAAGCCGAGGGCGAAGAGCATCGGCACGTTCAGGTGAATGTCGCCCCGCCAGAGGGTGAGGATCCAGTTGTAGACCTTGATGGCGGTCGGGACGGCGATGATGAGCGTGGTGGTGGCGAAGAAGAACCCGAAATAGGGGTTCATCCCGCTCACATACATGTGGTGCGCCCAGACGACGAAGCTGAGGGCGCCGATGATCAGGATGGCCCAGACCATCATGCGGTAGCCGAAGATGTTGCGCCGCGCATGGGTGCTGATGAGATCGGACACAATGCCGAAAGCCGGCAGCGCCACGATATAGACCTCCGGATGGCCGAAGAACCAGAACAGGTGCTGGAACAGGAGCGGGCTCCCGCCTCCGCGCTCCAGGGGCTGCCCCATCTCCACGATGGCCGGCATGAAGAAGCTCGTGCCGAGAACCCGGTCGAACAGCATCATCACCGCGCCCACGAAAAGCGCCGGAAAGGCCAGGAGCGCCATGAAGCTCGCAGTGAAGATGCCCCAGACCGTCAGCGGCATGCGCATCAGCGTCATGCCCCGCGCCCGGGCCTGCAGCACGGTCACCACGTAGTTCAGGCCGCCCATGGTGAAGCCGACGATGAAGATCATGAGCGACACGAGCATCAGGATGATGCCCCAGTCCTGCCCGCCCGGCGTGCCGGTCATGATCGCCTGCGGCGGATAGAGCGTCCAGCCCGCCCCCGTGGGTCCGCCCGGCACGAAGAAGCTCGCCATCAGAACCAGCACCGCGAGCAGGTAGAGCCAGAAGCTGAGCATGTTGGCATAGGGGAACACCATGTCCCGCGCGCCGATCATGAGCGGGATGAGATAGTTGCCGAAGCCGCCGAGGAAGAGCGCCGTGAGCACATAGACCACCATCATCATGCCGTGCATGGTGATGTACTGGTAATAGGCGTTGGCATCGATGAAGGAGAAGACGCCCGGAAAGCCGAGTTGCAGCCGCATGAGCCAGGAGAGCACCAGCGCCACGAGGCCGACGCCCAGGGCGGTGGCGGAATATTGGATGGCGATGACCTTGGCGTCCTGGCTGAAGACGTATTTCGTCACCCAGCTGTGCGGGTGGTAGAGCTCCATATCCTCGACTTCGGCCGGCGGGATGACGCCGGCTGGACCTAGCGGGACATCGACCATGGCTTGTGCTCTCCTCCCCTTGCTCCTGAACGTGTCTCCGCTCAGTTAGGCGCGGACAGTCGCGCGAAGGTGCGCTCCGACTGCTCCTGCATCCAGGCCAGATATTCCTGCTCCGTCTGCACCATCACGGTGCCGCGCATATGCGGGTGACCGACGCCGCACAGTTCGGCGCAGAGAATCTCGAAGGTTCCGGTTCTCGTGGGGGTGAGCCAGAAATAGGAGACCTGCCCCGGCACCATGTCCATCTTCGCCCTGAACTCCGGCACATAGAAATTGTGCAGCACGTCGATGGAGCGCAGCAGCGCCTTCACGGGCTTTCCCACCGGCAGGCGCAACTCGCCGCCCTCGATGATGATGTCGTCCTGCCCGTTGGGATCGTCCCGCTTCAGCCCGAGCGGATTGTCCGCGCTCACGTTCCGGGTGTCGGCCATCCCGAGCTTGCCGTCCGCCCCCGGCAGGCGGTAACTCCACTGCCATTGCTGGCCCACGACCTCGATGTTGGTCGCGTCCTCCGGAACGGTGATGAACTGGTTCCAGACGAAGAGCCCCGGCGCCAGCATGGCCGCCACACCCACTCCGGTCACGCCGGTGAGCCACCATTCGAGCCGCTTGTTCTCCGGCTCGTAGGCCGCCGTTCGCCCCTTCTCGTGGCGGAAACGGTAGATGCAATAGGCCATGAAGAGGACCACGGCCACGAAGACGAGCCCCGTGATCCAGAAGGTGATGATGATCGTGTCGTCGATGAAGCGCCAATTGGACGCGATCGGCGTCCACCACCACGGGCTCACGAGGTGAAAGAGCACCGAGCCGAGGGCCACCACAACGAGTATGAGCGCTACAGCCATCCCGGTTTCATCCTTTGCCCTCGAAGGCGGCGGATACGAACTAGAAGGCGCCGTCTACTCCGTCTCTCCCGTCACCCGCTCCTGTCGGCATGAGCAGGCCCGTGCCTGCCCGTTTCGGCGGCGTGCAGTTCCCGTTTTCGCATGAGATCGCCGGGCGCCCGAACGGGGCGTCTTTCATCCCTGTGACAGACCTGCGAAGGCTCGCCATGACCGCGCCCTCCCGCGGCCACCGACAGGGCGGCCGCGACGTCTCGACCGACACAGAACACGCGCTGCGGCTGCGACAATCGTCGGCTGCATCGCGCGAAAATCATGATCCTCCCGCCCGGCCAAGTTGTCAATCATCGCTCGAGGCTACCCCTTCCTGCCAGGAAATTGGGACATTTCAGCACGCGCCGGAACGGCGCCGACGCGCGAGCGTTGGTCGTTTCAGCAATGACGGAGGGCACCATGTGCTACGACAGAAGGTCATTCGCCTCCGAGAGCCGCAAGGCGGCCGAGACGGATCAATCCAAGCAGATGCAGACCAAGCGGACGGAAACGGTGGACGCGCTTCTGCGCGATGCCAAGGAGGCGCCGAAGCCCAGCCCCGCCGAGGCGCCCGCCAAGGAGGCGGCTCCCGCCAAATAGCGGGTGCTTCTTTCATCCGCAGCGGACCATCGCTCCCGAGAAGCCCCGCCCCGGCGGGGCTTTTGTCGCGTCGGACCGTGTGGGCAGCGCCCGTGGAGACCTGGACGATGGAGATCTGAATGAACGTGGATCGAAAATCCGGCCCGCTTCATGCCTACCTCGCCGGAAGCGGCACGGACGGCCGCAACCGGACCGTCGAGGACATCCTCGCCCTGCCCGACGAAGCTTTGGAGCGCATCCACGACTACATCCAGTGGCTCTTCCCCCTCCCCACGAGGAGCATGGCGCAGCCGAACGCTCCCGTCCTGTCCGAGGAAGAGATCGCCGCGATCCGAGCGGACGAGCAGGCGCTCGCCAATCTGCGCCGCGGCGCAGCGCGGATGCGCCGGTTCTACGAAGCGACGGACGACTGGCTGACCTGGAGCGACCACAACCATCTGCGCATCACCCGCATCATCCAGAGCCTGAAACTCCTGGCCGGCGACGCCGAAGCCCGCGCCTTCCACGATGCCGTCATGGCCCGCCACGAAGCAGCCGGATCACCGGTCGACCCGCACAACCTGGGCTATTGGACGCGAGCGCTGAGCGGGTGACGTCCCTCATCGATCAGCAAGGGATCTCGACGCAGGCCAATCCCTGGCAGTCTGCCATTCAAAAGAACGTAGACGGAGGGCGCTCCCATAGCATCGGAGAAGGCGGATTTCGGGCGCCCCTTGATCAACTAGATGACAAGGAAATGACCATGAGTCAGCGCCGCCTTGTTGCTGAAGGTTGCTACCTCGAGCGCCGCCCGGCCGCCGTTGCCATCGCTGTCGTAGAGCAGGCGCCCTTGCGAAGCATCGTAGATGATCCGGTCATCCGCATCCATCGCCTCGGTGCCGAGGCGGAATGCTGTTTCGGACAGAACTCCAAGGTCCAGCCCCCTGAATGCGTCTGCCTTTACTAGATGGATCCGGTCGCCGACGACCTCGGTTATGTCGAAATCCATGACGAGGTCACGGTTCAGCAGGCCGGCATGGCTGAAGACAAAGACATCCTCGCCTGCACCGCCCCAGAGCGTGTCGTTGCCCGCTCCACCATTCAGCACATCATTATTCTCGCCGCCGTTGAAGGCATCGTTGCCGACACCGCCAACGATCCGGTCCATGCCCGACATGTTGTGAGCGGCGCCGGAAAGCGTCGGAGTCTCGCCGACACTCTCGTGCAGCACGTTGCGGACATCGATTTGAATGGTCTTCTCGAATGTGCCGCCTTGACCGTCGTCGGCAAGAACCTTGATCTGGTGCTGCCGGTTCTGTTCGAAATCGAGCTTGGCCCCACTCGCCACCTTCACGACCGTTACCGTAACTCCATTGCGGACCTCCTGTCCCAGCGCAAAGCGCCCATCCGCACCGTCGAGGAGTTCGAAAGCCAGGACGTCATCGTCGGGATCGGTTCCAGAGAGCACGCCCACGACGGCTCCATCGAGCTCATTCTCAAAAACAAGCCTGTTCGACAGGATGATTTCCGTAGGATCGCGATTCTGCTCGTTAGGATCCTGCAGCACCGCGATCGTGAAGGTCTGCTCCGTATAGGTGCCGAACCGATCGAACACGCGGATCTTGACCTCGTGTTGGGTTTGAGCATCCCAGTCCAGCACCGCTCCCTGGCGCACCAGCAACTGGTTGTCGGACACCATGAACTTCTCGTCGGAATCCTCGACCAGGGAATAGTAAACGGTGTTCCCATCCGGATCGGTGGCCGACAGGATGCCGACGATGGTCCCTGCAGGACTGTTCTCGACGACCGAGCTTTCCGATATGGACAGGTCCGTCGGGGCGGCGTTGGGACCGTCCTCGCCGTTGATGACCTCGAACCTGACGACCTTTTCGAAGAACTCGCCCGCACGGTCCGTGACGCGCAGGGTGACCTCGTGCCACGTCTCTTCTTCGTGGTCGATGATCGCGCCGTTCCGCAGGACGAGGCGGTTGCCGACGACGGCGAACTTCTCGTCTTCATCCTGCACGATCGAGTAGCGCAGGATGTCCCCGCCATCCTGATCGTAACCGGTCATGACTGCGATGGTCTCTCCCGCATCGATGTTCTCATGCACTGTCGTATGGGAGAGAACGAGGTTCGTCGGCGCATGGTTCGGCTCGGGCTCGGGCACATTCTTCACGGCAATCGTGAATTCCTTCTGGAAAGTTTTGCCCCACTGGTCCTTTACGAGAACCGTCACGAGGTGAGACTGCTTGGTCTCATGGTTCAGCCCTGCGCCTTCCCGAACCCGAAGTTCGTTGCCGACCACGACGAACTTGCTGTCAGGGTCGGCAACCATCACATAGGTGAATTCCGCGTCATCATCCTCGTCGTGTCCCTCAAGGATGCCGACGACCGTATCCATGCCGCTGTTCTCCTCGACTTCATGGCCTCCGGAGAGGGTCAGCCCATGCGGCGTGTCGTTCTTGTCGGCGACCTGGATCGTGAAGGTCTTGTCGACATACTTGCCGGCGCGATCCGTCACCCGGATGGTGATATTGTAGGCCGCAACCCCTTCGTGATTCAGCCCGGGCTTCGCTATCAGCTGGTTGCCCTGGATCCTGAACTGCGGCTGGGTCCCGACAATGGAGTAGGTCCAGGCGTCACTCAGATCCGGGTCGTTGTTGGACAACTCGCCGACGACGGTCTCGACGGCGATATCCTCATCCACGCTGTGCGGAGAGTTCGACAGAAAGATCTCCGTCGGGTTCTCGTTCACGTTCTCGACGGTGATGGTGAAGGTTTTCCGGTAGCTCAGCCCGGTGTGGTCCAGCACCCGCACGACGATTTCGTGCGTCGGCCCCGTCTCATGGTTCAGCGTGGCGCCGGGTTTCAGCTTCAGTTGGTTCGTGCCCTCCGGGATCTCGAACTTGCCGGAGGAATCCTGGACGAGTTCGAACGTGAATACCGTATTCGGGTCCGGATCCTCGCCGGTCAGCGTTCCAATGACAGAGCCTGCCGCGAGGTCTTCAGGCACCGTGCTTCTGGACAGGGTCGCGCCCGTCGGGGCGCGGTTCTCTTCCTCGTTGATGTCCTCTACTCTGATCGTGAAAATCGTCTGATAGGTCAGGCCGCTGATATCCGTTACCCTGATCTTGACATCATGAGATTTCCCCGTCTCGTAGTCGATGATAGCGCCCTCGCGGATCCTCAGCTCGTTCGAGCCGGCGACGATCTCGAACTTCTCGTCCTCATCCTCGACAATCGAGTAGCTCAACCTGCTGACGCTGTTGCCATCAGGGTCCGTGCCCTGCAACAGGCCGACGACGGTGCCGCTCGCACTGTTCTCGGCAATGATATCGTTGGAGATCCGCAGATCGTTCGGCGCTTCGGCGACATTCGTGATGACGATGTTGAATGTTTTATCGAACGTGGCAAAGCCCCTGTCCGTCGTGCGGAGCGTCACCTTGTGTTGGCTCTTGACCTCGTAATCGACGGCAGCATCGTCCCGCAGCCATAGTTCCTTGCCCTTGATGATGAACTTGCCATCCGGATCGTCGACAATCGAGTAGATATGATTGACGTCGCCCGCCACCCCGTCCTGGTCGGTCGTGCTCAGAACGCCGATCTTTCTGCCGCCGGCACCCTCGGCGATGAACGCCGGCCCCAACGACATGTTTTGCGGGGCGTCGTTTACGTCGGTAACATAGATCTTGTACTCGCGATCGAACGTAAGGTCGGTCTCGTCCTTCGCCCTTACGGTAACATAATATAGACTCTTTTGCTCAAAATTCAGCCTGGCATTGTCCCGCACCTCCAGCCGATCGCCGACGATCTGGAACTTCATGCTCGGATCGCTGACGATGGTGTAAGTGAAGGTGGAACTGTCCTGATCGCGAGCGGTGAGGTAGCCTACGAGGGCCCCGCCAGGGGAATTCTCAGCTATCAGGTTTGAGGAAATTTCGATGTCGTGTGGTCTCTCAGGAACATCCATCACCTCGATGGTGAAGGACTTCCTGTAGGTCAGACCGCTCATGTCCTCCACTTCAATGGTGACGGAATGAGAGGCCTTGCGCTCGTGGTCCAGCCTCGTGTTGGACCGAAGCTTGAGCTGGGTTCCATCGATCACGAACTTGCCGTCCCGATCCTCGACGATCCGGTAGGACTGAATATCGCCAGGACCTTCGGGATCTTCGGCTGTGATGTCCGCAATGAAACCGGAAGGCGCGAGATCCTCATAAGCCGTCAAGCTGGACAGGGAGATGTCCGTCGGCCTTTCGTTGACCCCTTCGACATGGATCGTAAAGGATTCGTCGTGTGTCGCGTCGTATAGATCCCTCGCGCGGACCGTGATGGCGTGCTGTCCAGCCGTCTCGGCATCAAGCCGCGCATTGGCCTTGAGACGCAGCTCGTTGCCGAAAAGGTAGAATTTGTTGCTTGGATCGTCGATGATCCGGTAGGCGAGAATGTCGCCTCCGTCCTGATCGAAAGCGCTCACGGTGCCGATCGTCGCGTCGCCGGCAAGATCCTCTTTGACACCGGCCAAGAACCCGCCCGACAGCCTCAGATTCGTCGGCGCATGGTTGGTGGCCTGCTCGTCCTCGATGTCGTTGACATGGATCGTGAACGTCTTGTCGAAGAGCAGGCCTCCGGAATCGGTCACCCGGATCGTCACCTGAGAGGTCTGCATGTCCTCATAGTTGAGCGTCTGGCCGGCCTTCAGCTGCAGCCTGGCCCCGCCGAAATCGAAGATTTCGAACTTGCCGCTCGGGTTTTCGATCAGGCGGTAGGTCCAGGAGTCGTTCCCGTACATCCCGGTCATGTCGATATCGAAGACCCCAAGGTGACTGACGAGCGTCCACGGGCCGCTGTTTTCGTCGATACTGGTCCCGGACAAGGTAATGTCTTCCGGCGCCTCGTTCCCAGGGTCGTCGACATTCGTGAGGGTGAACGTCAACATTGTCGAAGCAGAGCTGCCGTCGCGGTTCCGCCCGACGACGGTCACCGTCATCTGGCGGTTCGGAGCGGTCTCGTAGTCGAACAGGTTGGGGTCCTTGACGGCCAAGTACCACCTTGGACCGTAATCCGTGTCTTCCTCCACGATCTCGAACGCACCCGCGACCGAGCTTTCACTGATGGAGAAGCCCAGGAACAGCCGCTCCTCCGGATCGTACAGATCCAGATAGCCGAGCTTGCGCGTATGAATGGGCGTCTCCGGGAGCGTTGTAATTCCATCGTATTCGACAACCATGACGCCGCTCGTTGCCGCCATGGAAGAGTCGGACGACACTGCCATCGCCGCAGGCTCCAGAACCTGCGCCCGATTCCCTGGGGCCGTGCTTTTTGAAGGTCTCGCCCCCGGTCCGGTCAGCTGACCGGCTGACGCTTCATGCGGCAGCGCCGCGTGCCCAGGCGCATTTCCGTTGAAACCATCCGCGCCGGGACCCATGCCCCACTCCCGCAAACCTCCCGACCGAGCCTCCATGGCGCGACCTCCGTTCGCCGGATCGACCATGAACAAAGCGTCGAGCCTCTCTTGGACGGATGCGCCGCCACCGATTTGGACCGGCTTCTGCAATTCGATCCGCTCCCCGCCCTTGTGCGACGGGAGTTCCGCCACAGTGGTAGGCCGGACCTCTTCCGGCCCTGAGCCGTCCTTGCGATCAGCCCCTCCGGGTTGCCGGGTTCTGTGCGCCCGAGGCTCGGCCTCGAAACTGAGAGCGTTCTCGTCCTCGGAAGACAGGTTGTTGTCTTCGAGGTTCGTCGGTTCAAATGAGATCGCCATGGTGCGCCCCGTCCGGCTCGCAAAATCTGGCTGAGGCTTTCTGCGCTCGGCCCATCCCCTACGTTGTAACCTTTCGTAAGGTTTTTGCAACAGAGTTTCATAGGCCAGAAGACAATCCTTCGCACTAGGCCGAAAAGCCTAAGCTCGTAAAAATTTCATTACATTTCAATAAGATAATCGGAAAGCCCTACCGCTACGAGACTCTGCCCGCGCGCAAGGCAATCCATGCCTGTCGCATCTGCGCCTAGAGCCGGATGCCCTAAATTTCAGGATTTCGTAGTCGTATTCGGCCCAAAAGAAGAGTGTTTGCGCGCGAAAACCAGAGGCCGATTTCTTCCGATACGATCATTTATTGCAACATCGCAACATTCCATTTGCGGCGACGCACTGAAGATACGTCTCTGCGGGAACTGCGCCCGGTCCGTCGCAGGCGCGCAACCGAAGCACCGGGCGGAAGCAGATCAGCCCACCGCCTCCGGCGCGGCGGCGGCGTCGACAGCCGTCCAGGAATGGGTGATCGCCGCCGTCGCGCCCAGCATGATGGAGGCGGAGCAATACTTCTCCTTGGAGAGCTGGATCGCCCGCTCCACCTTGGCGGGGGCGAGGTTGCGGCCGCTCACGCGGTAGTCGATGTGGATCCTGGTGAAGACCTTCGGGTCGGTCTCGGCCCGCTCGGCGCTCACCTCCACCTCGCAGTCGGTCACGTCCTCTCTGCCCTTGCGGAGGATCTGGACGACATCGAAGGCGGTGCAGCCGCCGAGGCCGATGAGCAGCATTTCCATGGGCCGTATGCCGATGTTGCGGCCGCCATATTCCGGCGCTCCGTCCATCACCACCGCATGGCCGCTCCCGGACTCGCCGACGAACGTCATACCGTCGACGAACTTCACCCGCGCTTTCATCGAGAAATCTCCCCTGGCAGTTCCGCTCGGACGCGAACCCGCCCGGCAGCGATGTATGTGGAGCCAGCCATAACACAGCATTCCGGCTCGTGAAGCCCCATCCACGGCCCGACCCGCCATGTCTCCCGCGAGCCCGCTCGCCCGGCAAGGCGAGCCTGGGACGCCGCTGCACGGCACGGGGCGGAACGCGCCCGCCCCTGCCCTGCCTCACCGCATCGTCGCGGACGTCACTTGATGCCGTTCAGTTCCGCAACCACGTCCGACAGCATGGGCACATAATCGTCCCCGTGGCCGGTGCCGACGGCGAGCGCGAAGCTGTTGCGCACCGCAGCGCCGACCGGGTTGGACGAGCCGACGGAATTCGCGAGCGAGGCGAGGTAGGTCATGTCCTTCAGGCCGTTGCGGATGGCGAATTTGTGGGCGTTGGGATCGCGATCGAGCACCCATTTGAAGAAGGTCTGGTAGAAGCCGCAATCCATGCGGCCGCCGCGGATCACGCTGTCGAAGACCTGCGGGGTCAATCCCGCCTTGGCACCCAGCGCCAACGCCTCCGCATAGATCGCCGCGTAGCCCAGCGACAGGAAGTTGTTGAGCAGCTTCATCGTGTGTCCGGTCCCGGTGGGACCGGTATGCATCACGCGGCCCGCGAAGGCATCGATCACGGGACGCGCCCGGGCGACAGCATCGGGATCGCCGCCGACCATCACGTCGAGGGTGCCGGCCTGGGCGTCGGCAGGAGTGCGGCTGAGCGGAGCATCGATCAGCGTAATGCCGGCCGGCGCCAGCTCGGCGGCGAGCCGCATCGTCACCGACGGGTCGGAGGTCGAGCAATCGACCACGAGCAGGGGTTTGCCGGCTGCCGCCAGCCCGTCGGGCCCCTGGAGGATGCCCTGCACCTCGGGCGAACCGGTGACGCAGAGGATCACGATGTCGGATTGCTCCGCAAGCTCCCGCGGGGTCGCCGCCTCCGAAGCCCCACGGGCTTTCAGATCCTCCACCGGCTCGCGGTTCCGGTGCCCCATGACCGTGAGGGGCCAGCCCTTGCCGACGATGTTTGCGGCCATACCGTGCCCCATGAGGCCGACGCCGATGAATCCTATCCGCTCCTTGACCACGAGTTCTCCTCCCCTGATTGCGTGCGGGCGACAGCCCGACGAAACCCGAGGATAGCCCGCACGAAACCGAAAAGCCTACCCTGGCCGAGGTTCCGGGATCGGGAAATCGTCGCGTCGGAAGCCGGCGTCACGATTGGAGAACGTCTCCGCAGGCATTGATCCGCGGCGGCCTGCGACCGCCCCTGCGCTGGAACTTCCGGTGGGCTTCCTTCACGACTGCGGGGATGCGCGGCTGCACATAGACCCGGTAGGCCGATTGCGCCACGAGGCGGGGCAGGCGCATCAACAGGGTCACCGCGCTCCGGCGGACCAGATGCAGGGTCGCGTAGCTGTCGCTGGACATGTGCCAGAGCCGGTCCGACTCCGAATAGCTCATGTGATTGACCTCTTCGATCTCCGGCCGGGAAAAGACATCCCGGAAGATCTCCTCGGTCAGCAGGCTGCCCGGCATGCAGTCGGAGAAGTCCTCGTCGAAGGCGTATTTCGGCAGCATGAGCGCGGATCCGCATCGCACGCCGATACCTGCCGCGACGAGGCGGCCGTCGACGCGGATCATGTGCCATTCGAGCCGCCCCTGCGCCGCGAAGTTCTCCACCAGAGCCGTGTGGAAGGCGGCGGATGCCGGATCGTTCAGCATGGCCGTGCCGTTGCGCCCCTTCCATCCCGAGGCTTCGAGGGCCAGAAATTCCGGCATGAAATCGGTCCGGGCATCGGAGCCTCGGCGCATCTCGACCGATACCCTGCCGCGGCTTTCGAGCCTCTTGCGGCCGATCCTCACGTTCCGTCGCATCTTGCCGAGGCTGGCCATGTAGGCCTCGAAGCTGCCCGTCACGTCGAGGCGGGAGAGCATGGCGGGCGTGTCGCCGTGGGGAATATAGCCGTGCGCTCCGCCCTCCAGGGCCGTCCGGACCGGGGAGTTGCGCCGCACCGCCTTCAGTTCCAGGCTGACATGCGTCGGCACCTGCCTGCCGAGCTCCGCCAGAAGCGCCCGCAGGACGTCCGGCGCCCGGTCGGCCGACAGCACGATGTCGCCCGAAGGACTTTGCCTGTTGGCGGTGCGCAGGAGGGGCCAGCGCTCGCCGAGGAGAGGATGCGGCGCCACGATGACGGGCAGCACGCCCGCCAGTCGACCCTCGCTATAGGCGAAGCAGCACATCCAGCGCTCGTTCGGGCCCAGCCCGCTTCGGAAGCAGGCTTCGGCCCAGGCCGGGAGAAGGTTCGGGAGTTGCTGCGGCGCATGCCACGCGAGGCGATCCCAGGCGGCGCGATGAGGCTCGAGAGCCTTGAAATCGGAGACTGCAACCGTATGAAAACCATCGGGACATGCACTGATCAATTCGACAGATCTCCATAGTCAAAGCAATGGAATTATCTCTATCTCTGCCCGGCAAGGCGAAGCCTGCCGAAAACGACGACTAGGTGGCCGCCCGAACGGCCCAGTATTGAGCGATGAATATGCATCGCTCGACTCCCTTGATAGCCTGCGTTCACGGGGCCGTGAGCTGCCCTTACGGGTAAATAGCCTTACTCTAAAAGCTTATACCTGATACGCCTGGCGAGCTTGGCCGTTTTCTGTCCCTGCCTCTCGGCGGGCACCGCCCCTGACGCCTCCGGGGCCTCACCGATTCCGCTCCGCATGGATGGAAGCCCCGGCCAACCTCCCCATATCTGCATCATTCTTCGACGAGGGGCTTTCCATGGGCGACAGAGACGACGAGCCCGACGCCGAGCTGGACGACTTCGACAAAGCGGCGCGGGTGAACTTCCGCGACTATCCGAGCTCGGCCGTGGTCGTGCTCGCGGCCTTGGGCTCGGGCTTGGCCTGGCTCATGTACAAATGGCGCGGGAAGAAGAGCGCCGCCCGACGAGCGCCCCCTGCCGGGGTCTCCGAAGCCGGCAACACCGGACCGAAAGAGAAATCCTCCCCCGACGGGAACGCCTGATCCGGACGGGCCCTATGCAGGTGCCGTGGCGCACGGCGTTCGATGCCATCGCCCCTTAATGTGAAACGATCGGCAGGAGGCTTTCATGACCCAGTCTGCTGTTTCGTTTCTCTTCGGTATCGTTGCACCGCTCGCCCTGGTCGGATGGCTGCTGGTCCTGCACTAGCGGGCAGCCGGACCTTGACGGCACACCGAGCCTTCCGCGTCAGCCCACCACGAGCGCCAGCCGGATCGGCGCTCCCTCCTTCGAGCGGTCGACGAAGAACCGGCCCGGGCCATCCGCTCAACAGGCACGCGCCAAAGCTCCGGGAGGGCCGGATCTCAACGTCTCGCAGGATTTCAGGAAAGGGAATGGCGGAGACGGAGGGATTCGAACCCTCGATACCCTTTTGGGGTATGCTCATTTAGCAAACGAGTGCCTTCAGCCGCTCGGCCACGTCTCCGGTGGCGGAGTAATTAGGCTGTCAGGGAGGAAGGGTCAATCCCGTTTTCGGCCTCGGGAGCGGACAAAGCGGCTCACCGGGCCGGATAGGCCCTGCGACGGGGCCCGCGCTGGCCTAGGGACCCGTACCAATCGGCACGGGCCTGTGATAGGCAGCCCTCTCCTTTCGCAAGAGGACCGGCCTGCATGTCAAGAATTCGACGGATCGGCGTTGCCGCCCGCTACAGCGACCTCGTGATCCTCGACGACACGGCGCATTTCTCGGGCTACGTGCCCGAGACGACCCTGGGGCGGCCGGTTGCGGAGCAGACGAAGGACATCCTCGACCAGATCGACCAGTCCCTGGCCGAGATCGGCAGCGACAAATCCAAGTTGCTCCAGGCTACGATCTGGCTCGCCGACATCGCCTCCTACGACGAGATGAACGCCGTCTGGGACGCCTGGGTCGCTCCGGGGCAGGCCCCGGCCCGGATCTGCGTGGAATCGAAACTCGCCGATCCGGACTATGCCCTCGAAATCCGCGTGATCGCCGCCTGCTGACGGCCCTGTGCGCCCCAGCACGTCGCAGGTGCGCCCCTGCAGCCTAGCTTCGCTCGAACTCGAATCGACGGCGGAGCCCTGCATGAGAACCTGTTTCCGTTTCCTGCGGCTGCGAGCGGGAACCCCTCTGGATGCCATCCGGGAAGGCTACATCGCCGACCGGCCCTCCCGGCCCGTCGAACGACTTCTCCTGTCGATCCTTCTCGCCCTGATCGGCCTGTGCATCGGCCTGCTGGCCTGGCTCGGCTCCGATCCGGCATTCCAGCAGTTCGGCTTTGCAAGGGGATTGCCGAAGCTGCCCACCCTCACCTCGGGGCTGCGCTAGGCGTCAGGCCCGGGCGCGGAATCCTTCAAGGCCTTCAGGCGCTTCCTCTCGTAGTGCTTGGCGAGGCGCAGGTGCCGCGAGATCGCATAGTTCATCGCCGTCAGGAAGCCGTAGGTGCCGCGCAGGGCATGGCGGCGGCCGATATAGGCCTTGAGAAAGGCCGCCGGCAGCTCGAAGAAGATCCGCCATGTGGGTATGGAGACGCCCCTGATCTCGAGATCGACCGCCTGCTGATCGGAATAGCGATTGAGCTTGGAAATCTGGTCGCCCAGGGAGCGCACCGAGCGGTGGTGGATCGTCCCCCGAAGCGTTCCGACGGCGGTTCCCGGCGCCAGGTCGACGCGGTCGTGGACGAGCGAGGGGGAGTAGCGTCCGCGATCCTTGCGATAGAGCCGCACCGGCGCCAGCGCATAGGCCAGGGGATGGGGCGCGACCTCCCCCGGGAAGACCTCGGCGATGCGGATCCTGTAGGCCTGGCAGGGCGGCTCTCCCTGGGCGAAGAGCGCCCGGATCTCGGCGGCGAGCCTGGGCGGCACCACCTCGTCGGCATCGAGGTTGAGCAGCCAGTCGTGGCGGCACTGCTCCTCGGCAAAGCGCTTCTGAGGTCCGTAGCCGGGCCAGGCGTTGAAGATCACGCGGGCGCCGAGCTCCTCGGCAATGGCCTGTGTCCCGTCCGTCGAGCCGGAATCGACCACGATCAGGTCGTCGGTCAGATCCCTGACCGCCCGTATCGTCTCGCCGATGCGATCGGCTTCGTTCTTGGCGATGATGAAGATGGAGACAGGGAGCATGAGGGGGGCGCCGATTCACGGGCTGCCTAGCCGGAAGATAGAGCAATGGCAAGGGCTTGGGCCCCTGCCCCCGCGCTCCGGCCCTCAACGGAGCGCCCCTCAGGCCGCCGCAAGCCTCAGCAGGCCCTCGGCCTCCAGAGCCTGCCTCACGCGCGGCCGTCCGGCCACGCGGCGCATGTAGGCGAGCAGGCGGGAATAGGGGGAGACGTCGATCTTGTGGAACGATGTCCAGTTGAGGACCGCATAGCCATAGGCATCGGCCACCGTGAAGAGCTCTCCCATCAGGTAGGAGCGCCCTTCCAGATGCCGGTCCACATAGCCGAAGCGGCGATGCAGCTGCTCGATGGCCATCTGGCGGGCCGCTTCGGTGCTGGTCGGTTTCCAGAGAGGAGCGAAGCCCTTGTGCAGCTCCGTGCTGATGAAGCCGATCCATTCCTGGACGCGGTAGCGTTCGAGCGAGCCCAGTTCCGGCACGAGGCGGGTCTGGGGTGCCTGGTCGGCCAGAAACTGGATGACGACGGATGTCTCCGTAAGGACCTGTCCGTCGTTCAGGGCCAGGGCCGGCACGTAGCCTTTCGGGTTGATCTTGCTGAAATCCCGACCGGACGCCGTGGTCCGGTTCTTCAGATCGACCTTGTCGTAGACGAGGTCGAGGCCGGCCTCGCAGGCGACGATTCGGGACGCGAGGGAGGAAGAACCAGGCGTGTAGTAGAGCTTCACGGAAAACCTCCCCTTCCCCTGCGGCGCCTACAAAGTGTTGTTGAGTAACAGCAACGTAATATGATCCGCAGGAAACGGCAACGCTCGATTGCGTGCATCGCTTAGCGAAATCTTGCACCGATGCAAGAAGGTCAGAGGAGTTCGTTCTCCGAGGCCAGGGCGTGACCCTCGCCGGCCGGTGCCGCCCGACTGCGCACGCGCAGTTCCGCCAGGAGCGGGTAATGATCCGACGCCACCCGGGTCAGCGGATTCCGGATCGGCGCCGCCGACACCACCTCCACCCTGTCGGTGACGAAGACATGGTCGAGGCGCAGCACCGGCGCGCGGGTGTGAAAGGTCGGCTGCGGCTCGCCGGCGGGATTCGACAATTGGGCGTCCCGCAACCGGTCCGCCATCAGACGGTAGGAGCGGGAATAGGGCGGCGCGTTGAAATCGCCCAGCAGCACGGCCGGATCGGCGCAATCGGGATGCCCCATCCAGTCCGGTCCCAGAAGGGCTGCGGCCTGGGTCCGGCGTTCGCCCGAGCGGAGGGAGAGATGGGCGTTGACGACCTGCACCGCCTGCCCGCCGACCTCCACCGAAACCCAGAGGGCGCAGCGCTTCTCGAAGGCCGGCTTTGCCGAGAGCGTCGGCAGCCGGCCCGATTTGACGATCCTGGACGGGTGACGGGACAGGACCGCGATGCCGTACTGATCGCCGAGGATCCGGATGGTCGGCTGGAAATGCAGATCCATTCCGAGCTGCGCCGCAACCGCAGCCGCCTGATCGGAGGCGCCCGCATGGACGCGGCCCGCCCGCACCTCCTGCAGGGCAACGATGTCCGGGTCGCAGGATGCGATCACCTCCGCGATGCGCCCCGGGGCGATTTTGCGGTCGGTCCCCAGCCAACGGTGGACGTTGTAGGTCAGGATTCGAACGACCCGCCCCTGTTTGTCGATATGCTTCAAAGGTCAGTACCGGCTCAGAAAGGACGTTTACAGGTAGGCGGCCACGGCGAACGGCACAAGCGAAGATATCGTCCTGCCGGGCCACGGAGAAACATCGGGTTCAATGGCACGGAACCGACCAAGGTTCCCCGGCCTGCGCGGAGGCTTCATGGCGCGAGCCCGGGCCTTCGGCTTCTTCCGTGCATCCGCACAAGCGGGCAGGAGGCAGCATCCACAACCCCAGACTGAAAGAATCGAAGTTACATATATCGACTAAATTCCTGTTCCCTTTACGGCACATTTACCTTAATGGAACTGAATGCTTAAGCTTGACCAAGTGGGGCCGGTCGAATCATCTGCTGCTCATGCGCAACACATCTGGAAATCGTCCTGGAGAGGACGCCATCGCTAGGGTCCTGGATTGGGTCGGACTTGCCTTCGGCCTGGGCGTGATCGGCTTGGTGATGAACTTCTCGATGATTCCGGTCTGATCTCGGACCGACCGAACTCCCATACTCGCGCCCCTCGGACCTCTCTCCTGAACATGCCGGCAGCTCCGCTCCCGCCGGAGCGGTGCGCACGCTTTTCCCATTTGGACGCGCTCCCCCTGCCCGCCCGGTCCGCATCTCCTTGAAACCGCCGCTTGACCTTCCCATGATGGGAAGGATCACAACATCCGCCAGAGATGTTGAATCAGGAGATTCGCCATGGCTACGGCCAAGATTTCGACACCGGGCGCCACCCTCGACATTCCGATCGAGGGCATGACCTGCGCCTCCTGCGTGGGGCGGGTCGAGAAGGCCCTGAGGTCCGTCGAGGGAGTCGCGTCCGCGAACGTCAACCTTGCGACGGGCCGCGCGACCGTCTCCCTGGCCACCTCCCCGGCCGATCCCCAGACCATCGCGGAGGCCGTTCGGAGGGTCGGCTACGAGCCGACCGACACCAAGGTCGAGCTGGCGGTCGAGGGCATGACCTGCGCCTCCTGCGTCGGACGGGTCGAGAAGGCGCTCAAGCGGGTTCCCGGCGTTCTCGATGCCTCCGTCAACCTGGCGACGGAGCGGGCGACGATCCGCTTCCTCGGCGGCGCCGACATGGTGGCCCGCATGATCGAGGCGGTGGAACAGACCGGCTACGAGGCCAAGGAGATCCGCGTCGACGACCAGGCCGACCGCCGGCACGCCGCCCGCGAGGCCGAACTCTCCGGCCTGCGCCGGTCCCTGACCATCGCTGCCGTCCTGACCCTGCCGATCTTCCTCCTGGAGATGGGCGCCCATTTCGTTCCGGGCGTCGATGAATGGCTGATGGCCACGATTGGCCATCAGGAGAGCTGGTATCTTCAGTTCGCCCTCACGACCCTGGTCCTGTTCGGACCCGGCCTGCGCTTCTTCAGGAAGGGCGTGCCCGCGCTGCTGCGCTTCGCGCCCGATATGGATTCCCTCGTCGTGCTCGGCACGAGCGCGGCCTACGGCTATTCGGTGGTCGCGACCTTCCTGCCGGGCCTGCTCCCGGCGGGCACCGCCAACGTCTATTACGAGGCGGCCGCCGTGATCGTGACGCTGATCCTCCTCGGCCGCTACCTGGAGGCCAAGGCCAAGGGGCGCACCTCGGAGGCGATCAAGCGCCTTCTCGGCCTTCAGGCTAAGACCGCCCGCGTGGTGCGGGACGGACACGCGATGGAAATCCCCCTCGATCAGGTCCTCGCGGGCGACGTCGTCCAGGTTCGTCCGGGCGAGAAGGTGCCGGTCGACGGCCAGGTGATCGAGGGATCGTCCTTCGTGGATGAGTCCATGATCACCGGCGAGCCGGTACCCGTGCAGAAGGCGGAAGGGGCCGAGGTCGTGGGCGGCACCATCAACAAGACCGGCAGCTTCACCTTCCGGGCCACGCGCATCGGCGCCGATACGGTGCTGGCGCAGATCATCCGCATGGTCGAGCAGGCGCAGGGCTCCAAGCTCCCGATCCAGGCGCTGGTGGACAAGGTCACCGCCTGGTTCGTCCCGGCCGTGATGGCCGCCGCCGCCCTCACCTTCCTGGTCTGGCTCGTCTTCGGTCCCGAACCGGCGCTGAGCCTTGCCCTCGTCAACGCGGTGGCGGTTCTCATCATCGCCTGCCCCTGCGCCATGGGCCTCGCCACGCCGACCTCGATCATGGTCGGGACAGGGCGGGCCGCGGAGCTCGGCGTGCTGTTCCGGCAGGGCGAGGCGCTGCAGAGCCTGAAGGAGGTCGGCGTCGTCGCCCTCGACAAGACCGGCACCCTGACCAAGGGCCGTCCGGACCTGACCGATTTCGTGACGGCCGAGGGCTTCTCCGAGCAGGACGTGCTGAGGCTCGTGGCTTCGGTGGAGAGCCGCTCGGAGCACCCGATCGCGGAAGCCATCGTCGAAGGCGCCCGGCGCCGGGGCCTGGCCCTTGCCGCGACGGAGAGCTTCGATGCCGTGCCGGGCTTCGGCGTCTCCGCCACGGTGGAAGGGCACAAGGTCGATGTGGGCGCAGACCGGTTCATGACCAGGCTCGGCCATGACGTCACCATGTTCGGCGCCACCGCCGCCCGCCTCGGCGACGAGGGCAAGAGCCCGCTCTATGCCGCCATCGACGGCAGGCTCGCGGCCATCGTGGCCGTGGCCGACCCGATCAAGCCCTCGACGCCCGAGGCGATTGCCGCCCTTCACGCCCTGGGGCTGAAGGTGGCGATGATCACGGGCGACAACCGCAAGACCGCCCAGGCCATCGCGCGCCAGATCGGCATCGACGAGGTGGCGGCCGAAATCCTGCCCGACGGCAAGGTCGAGGCGGTGAAGCGCCTGCGCGAGGCCCATGGCCGGATCGCCTTCGTGGGCGACGGCATCAACGACGCCCCGGCCCTGGCCGAGGCCGATACCGGCCTTGCCATCGGCACGGGGACCGACATCGCCATCGAGAGCGCCGACGTGGTGCTCATGTCCGGCGACGTGCGCGGCGTCGTGAACGCCATCGCCCTGTCGAAGGCCACGATCCGCAACATCCGGCAGAACCTGTTCTGGGCCTTCGCCTACAACGTGCTGCTGATCCCGGTGGCGGCGGGCGTCCTCTACCCGGTCAACGGAATGCTCCTGTCGCCGATGCTCGCCGCCAGCGCCATGGCGCTGTCCAGCGTGTTCGTGGTCGGCAACGCGCTGCGCCTGCGCCGGGCGGAAGCTCCCATCCGGCCGGAAGGCGAAACGGGCCGGTCGATGCAACCTGTGGAGGGACGGGCATGAATATCGGGCAAGCGGCCGAGGCGTCGGGCGTCTCGGCCAAGATGATCCGCTACTACGAGTCCATCGGGCTGATCCCGAAGACCGTGCGGACGGAAGCCGGCTACCGGGTCTATTCGGACAAGGACGTCCACACCCTGCGCTTCATCCGCAGGGCGCGGGACCTCGGGTTCTCGGTGGAGCAGATCGCCGATCTCGTGTCCCTGTGGCAGGACCGGGGACGGGCGAGCAAGGACGTGAAGCGCGTGGCGCTCGAGCATGTGGAGACGCTCGAACGCAAGATCGCGGAATTGCAGGAAATGGCCGGGACCCTGAAGCACCTCGCCAGGACCTGCCATGGCGACGGCAGACCCGACTGCCCGATCATCGAGGAGCTCGCCAGCGACGACGGCAGCGTGACGTCGCGGCCTCCTCCGAAATTCGGCACGCTCGGGAAGATGTCCGTTCGCGAGTGAAGGCCGGATGGCCGCCTCAGGCGGCCATGTCGACTTCCCGGCTGCGGCCGATGTCGCGCATCCACTGCACGAAGCGCGGGTCCCGGCGGAGCTGTCTGCCGTAGTGCCGCCGCAGCGCATCGGTGAGCCGGCCGCCGCGCGACAGCATGTCGTCGGCGAACCCGACCATGACCGAGTTCGGCCATGCCTGGGGGCGGATCTCCGCCAGGCGTTTCAGGAGCCTGTCCTCGCTCTCCTGCGGGTGGGTCTGCGCCAGCAGGGTGAGCATCGCCGCCGTCGAGCGCGAAATCCCCATATGGCAATGGACGAGGAGATGCCCCTCGGCCCGGCTCGGGCCGCTCTTCGCCAGCTCCTCGCCGAATTGCAGGACAGCCTCCACGTGCTCCGGCTCGGGCATGATCATGCCGGGCCGGGGCTCGATGATGTCATGGAAGCGCAGGATGGTCCTGTGATGCGGATCGTAGGCCTCGAAGGCCTCGGGATCGGGATGCTCGGGATCGAGAATCGACAGCACATGTGTCACCGAGCGCTGCCCCTGGTCCGGCAGCTCCGAGATTCCGCAGATCGTCAGCATGGTGATGGATGAGGGTTTCATGGAAAATCGGTCCGTTCACGAAGAGATGAGGAGCATCGCCCGCTCTGTGGAGGCTACACTCTTCTAAGGTCTGTGGGGATTCACATGAGGTTGGGCTTATGATTCAAGCTCTTGATGGATCGCTATGTCTTGACGGACGCCCAATGGGCGAAGATGGAGCCGCATTGTCTGGGTAAGCCAACCGACCCC